>JAJDAH010000274.1 GCA_029261965.1 Polyangiaceae bacterium | reverse complement strand
CTCGATCACTTCGTCCGGACTGCGAACGAACGAAAGCGCCACATAGTCCACCTCCATGGACAGCCCGTGCTCGAGGTCGCTGCGGTCCTTGTCGGTGATCGCTCCCATCCGCACGCGGTGCGCTGGAAGGTTCACCCCCATGCGATCGCGAAGCTTGCCGCCGTGCTCGACTCGAACTCGTACTCGGTCACCGGTGGTTCCCACGACGGTGAGCTCGACGTGCCCGTCGGCCAACAGAATGCGATCTCCCGGCTCGACGTCTTCCGCCAAGCCTTCGTACTGAACGGCGAGCGTCGACTCTGAGCCTTCTTCGGCTGTAACGAGCTCGAGCTCGTCGCCGTCGCGCACGCTCGCCGGGCCCTTGGTTCCAGTTCGAATTTTCGGTCCGGACAGATCCTGCAGAATGGCCACCGGTTTGCCGAGCGCGGCGCTCCGTTGGCGAATGAGCTCCGCGCGGGCCGCGTGCTCCTCGGCCTCGCCGTGAGAAAAGTTCAGCCGCGCCACGTCCATGCCGGCGACGCAGAGCGCCTGGATGGCTTCTTCCGACTCGCTCGTTGGGCCGATCGTGCACACGATCTTTGCGCGACGAGATGTCATGCAGGGTCAGCATGCCACACCGGTTGGCGGCGTGGTATGGGAGCGCCGTGCACGGGCTCACGCGCGACTCCTCCGGGAAAGCCGGCTTCGGCGGGCGGGCCATCGAGCGTCTGCTCGAGGAGGCTCGAGTCTCGACGCCGGCGTACGTATACGATCTCGACGGCATCCGCAGGGAGACACAGGCCCTGGACGAGGCCTTCGGAGACGCGCCCCACATCGTCGCCTACGCGGTCAAGGCGAACTCGGCATCGACCATCGTCCGTGCGATCGGCGAGAGCGGCGGCGGGGCCGACGTCGTCTCCGCGGGCGAGCTCGACCTCGCCCTGGCGTCGGGGATCGTGCCGAACAAGATCGTGATGAGCGGCGTCGCCAAGGGCGACGACGAAATCGACCGCGCCATCGCCACTGGCATCCGGGCGATCCAGCTCGAAAGCGTCGAAGAAGCCGAGCGGGTGGCGGCGAGGGCCGCTTCGGCGCGGCAGACGACCGGCGTGTCGATTCGACTCAACCCCAGCGTGGAAATCGACTCGCACGCGCACATTGCCACGGGCCACGACGAAGCGAAATTCGGCGTGGCCAAGTCCGATGTCGCCCGCGCTTGGGCCGTCGTCGACGCCGCCGCCGAGCTACGCGCGGTGGGCGTGTCGACTCACGTCGGTTCGATGCTCCGAGAGCCCGGCCCCTACGTGGAGTCCGCCCGGGCGGTGTGCGACGAAGCCCACGCTCGCGCCGCCGCCGAGAAACCACTCGAGTTCGTCGACTTCGGCGGTGGGTTCGGCGTGGACTACGGTGGGGCCCCGGTGGAGCCCCCAGCCGTATTCGCGCGAGCCGCGCTCGGGTTGCTCCGGGACCAGAAGCTCGAGCATCTCACCCTCGTGGTCGAGCCCGGGCGATCACTGGTCGGCGCTCATGGCGTGCTCGTCGCCCGGGTCATTCAAGCCAAAAAAAGTGCTGAGCGCCGATGGCTGCTCTTGGACGCGGGCATGAACGACTTCATCCGCCCGGCGCTGTACGAGTCGCGGCACCGCATCGAGCCGCTCGAACGGGCGCCGGGCGGCAAGGTTTGGCGCGTCGTCGGGCCCGTGTGCGAGAGCGCTGACGATTTCGGCGAGCACGAGCTCGGCGACGATCCCCCGAGTGCGATCCTCATCCGCGACACCGGGGCCTACGGCTTCACGATGGCCAGCGAGTACAACGGTCGCGCGGTGCCCGCCGAAGTTTTTGTCGCCGGAGGGCGCGTCGTCAAAGTCAATCCGAGCCCCGGACGGAAGGCCTGGGTGGAGGCCCGCCTGCGCGCGTGAGCACTCTCGAGCTCCCGCTCGTGCTTCTCATTTGACGGAGTCGTGGCGGTAGTCGCTTACGCCATCGCCGTTTGGGCGACCCGGGTCGTCGTGTCGAGTGCGCTCGGCTGACCCTCAGAGCCGTTCTGAAATCGCTCGGGCAAATGCCGTGGTGGTGAGCTCCCCACCGAGGTCCTGAGTCTTCTGGCCATCGCCGAGGGCGCGATCGTAGGCAGCGCGTATCTTCGAGGCCGCAGCGCCGCAGCTTTCGTCGCTGCGCGACTCGGCGAGGTACTCGAGCATCATCGTGGCGCTCATCAACAGAGCGAGAGGATTGGCCACGTTTTTTCCGGCAATGGTCGGCGCCGAGCCGTGCACGGCTTCGAACACCGCGTGCTCGGTACCGAAGTTGGCGCCCGGACTGACTCCGAGACCGCCGACGAAGCCGGCACAGAGATCGCTCATGATGTCGCCGTACAGATTTTCGCACAAGATGACATCGAACTGTGTGGGGTCCTGGACGATCTTCATCGACGCCGCGTCGATGATCAGCTCCGAGTATTCGATGTTCGGGTAGTCCTGTTCGTGAACGCGCTTGGCCTCCTCGATGAACATGCCATCGGTCAGCTTCATGATGTTCGCCTTGTGGAGTACCGTGATCGCTTTTCTCCGCTGCCGCGTCGCGTACCGGAACGCCCAAAGTGCGATGCGATGACAAGCCGGACGCGTCGCCACCTTCATCGACGCCACGACTTCGTCGGTGATGAAGTTTTCGACACCGCTGTACAAACCCTCGGTGTTCTCTCGAATGATGACGATGTCGACGTTCTCGTAGCGCGTCTTGACGCCAGGCAGATTCCGGACCGGGCGGACAGCGGCAAACAGGTTGAGCGTCTTTCGGAGCGCGACGTTCACCGATCGAAACCCTTTGCCTATGGGTGTCGTGCAGGGCCCCTTCAGGGCGACTCCGTGACTGCGAATCGCCTCCACCGTTTCTTCGGGAAGCAGATTGTCGTGGCCAGCCTCGAGCGCCGCCTCACCCGCCTGACATTCGACGAATCGAACAGGTGCTTCGGCCGCCTCCAGCACCTGTCGCACGGCCACACTCACCTCGGGACCGATTCCGTCGCCTGGGATCAATACCGCCGTGTGCATGTCTCGTTCGACTTGGCTCCCGCCAGCCGGGTCAGCCGGATTTCTTGCGCTTCTGGGCTTTCAGCGTGCCGGAAGACTGGCCGGCGCGCGATCGCGTGCCGGAGCCCCGCCGCTGACTCGCGCCCTGCGCTTTCACCGACGGAATCGAACCGCTCGAGCGCTTCCGCCCGGGCGGATGAGTCGAGTGCGTCCGGTACACCTCGCCTCCGACGATGATCTCTACGCCGAGAGACCGGCAACGTCGTGCGAGCCGCTCGATCTCCACGCCCGCAACGATGAGCAGCCCTGCCGGCGGTGACGGGTCGACGAACAGGTCCGCCGTCGGCCGCCGGGTCCGCAACATTTCACGCACCTCGGGATCCTCGACCCAGAGAAAACCCTGGCTGATCACGTACTCGCCGCGCCCGAGAACCGTGCTCGCCTGGGTGAGCAATCGCTCCACCGGATCGGACAGTGGCGCAATCAACGTGAGCCGCGTTCGGATGAGATCGCTGTCGAAGCCTGCGGCGACGGCGCCCGCGAGCGCTCCTTGAGTCACCAAGACGTCGAGCTGTCCGGTGACGCGCCCAATTTCGACGAGCGGCGCCAAACTCAACACGTGGCCGACCTTGGCGCGTGGCCCGATTCTGAGGGTGTGGCTATCGACGAAACGACTCGCCTCGGGCGGCGTGGTCGGCT
>JAJDAH010000273.1 GCA_029261965.1 Polyangiaceae bacterium | reverse complement strand
CGGCGCTCGCGGCGCGGCCCGGAATGGCGAGCGCGACGGTGCCGGCCACGATCCGGGCGCCGAGACCTTCGGCCGCCACCGCGGCGACCTTGCTGGTGCCGCGCGGCTGTCCGAGGGCGATGGCTTGTGTGCCCTTCATTTTGGCGGGCACCACGGCGGGTGCCGCGACGGGTTTCGGCGAGCGATGGGCCTGTCGCGTTTCGAGCCAGCCCTCGATGTCGAACGTGCGGTCGAGCAGTTGCTCCTCGATCGCGGTCACGATTTCTCGCGAATCGATCAGCCGCTTGAGGGTTCGGCCCTGAGTGCGGACTCGGGTTTCGCGCTCCCCCAACATCAGCGCTCCCACGAGCCTTCCCTCAGCGAAAACTAGCTTGCGGTAGACGATTCGGCCCGTCCCTTTGGGGAAGTCGACGCGTTCCGTGTCGCCGTTTTGCGTGTCTCCAATCGACGCGAAATCCAAGTCGAACAATCGGGTCGCGAAGTAGGGTGCGCCGGGATCGTATTCGAGGGCGGTGCCGCTCATGTTTTGACCGGCGACGCGTCCTTGCCGTCGTGCAGGCTCCCAGAGCTGCGGCAAGCTGTCGTCGATCTGGGCGACGTCTCCCGCCGCCCAGATCCGTTGCACGGTGCTCTCGAGGCGCCGGTTGACCAGAACGGCGCCGCGGTCGCTCAGCGCGACGCCGGAGCCGGCGAGAAACTCCGTGTTGCATTCGACGCCGATGGCCGCGGCGAGCAGCTGGCACCAGAGCGTTTCTCCCGCGCCGGTGGCCACACCCGTGACGCACCCGTCCTGGCCGGCGTAAACTTCGGTGATTTGCTCGCTCAACCGCACTTCGATGCCGGCTTGGCGCAGCCGGGAGGTGAGCAGGTCCGAGGCGACCTTGTCGAGCACCCTCGGGAGGAACTGCCCACCTCGTTCGATGATGGTGACGTGGATGCCGCGTTCCTTGAGGCCGTGTGCCCATTCGAGCCCGAGGGCGCCGCCACCCAGGACGACCGCGCGCTCGAGACCCCGCACTCGTGCCCAGTCGATAACCCGACGAACGTCTTGCACGGTGCGCATCGTCATCACGCCCGGCAAATGCGCACCGGGAAACGTCGGGTGCCGCGCTCGGGCGCCCGAGGCGATCAACAGTCCGTCGTAGGCTTCGCTCGCACCACCGGTGCTCAGGGTGATGCGTTGAGCTGCCGAATCTAAGCTGAGTACACGCGTGAACACACGGTGGACTCCCCAGGCGTCGTAGAAGTCCGGGGGCACGGCCCAGATCTGATCCTCGCGTAGCTCCCCGAGCAGATAGTTCGTGAGCGCCGCGCGAAAGTAGGCGGGGCTCGTTTCGTCGGTCAAGATCGCGATCGTGGCGTCTGCATCCGCTGAACGCAGGGCCTGCGCGGCGCTGAACCCCGCTGCTCCGTCTCCGACGATCAGATAACGCTTACGGGACATCCTCGTCGCTCACGTCGTCCTACCACGGTCCGCGCGCGGCGTGACTTGTGCACGACCCTCCGCTAGCTTCGCGCGGACATGGTGCAAGTGGACGGCGGCGGGGCAGAAAATCCCCCGCGAGTCGGCCCTCTCGATGCCGCTGGGCGCAAGCGCCTCGACGGTGACATCTGGCAGATGGCGTGGCCGGTGATGCTCAGCTTGCTCTTGACCAACGCCGTCGAGCTCATCGACGTTGCGATGGTCGGCCGGCTAGGCCGGAATTCGGTCGCCGCGGTGGGCTATTCCACGCAGTACAACCACCTGCTGTACACGCTGCTGTTGAGCGTGGGCATAGGCTGCGTTGCCCTGATGTCCCGCGCCATCGGGGCCCGAGATCGACGGCGGGCCCGAAGCGCGTTCGCCGGCTCGGTGATGGTCGGACTGGTTCTGGCGGTCCTCGGAGTCGGCGCGGTTTGGGTGATGCCCCGGCAGCTCCTCGCTCTACTCAACGCGGAAGTGGCGGTCATCGATCTCTCGGTGCCGTATTTCCGGCTCGTCATCAGCGCCAACTTGCTCGTGGCCATCTCGGTGATGTTCGAAAGCGCCTTCCGCGCCGAGAAGAACATGCGGGCACCGATGTTCGTCGCGTTCGTCACTCTCGTCATCAAGACGCTGCTCAATCTGCTCCTCATGTTCGGGCTCTTCGGCATGCCACGGCTCGAGCTCGTGGGGGCCGGCATCGCGACGCTGCTCTCCTACACCGTGGCGTTCGGGCTCTACGTCGCGCTTGCCCGCCGGTACTGGGACGAGGGTCGGGGGCTCGGGCTCGGTGCGCTCTTCGAACGAGGCTCGGAAACCATCGGAGACGTCCTTCGGGTGTCGCTCCCGACGATTCTCGAACGCTTGGTGATGAACGTCGCCATCATCGCCTACTTTGCCATCTTGAGCGGCTACGGCACGGCGGCCATCGCCGCCTACACGATCGGTGTTCGGCTACTCGCGTTCTCCTGGATCCCGGGCACCGGCTTCGGCGCCGCGGCTGCGACACTCGTTGGTCAGGCTCTCGGCGCTCGCGACGCCGCAGGGGCTCGTCGAGCCGGCTGGCGTTCGGTGGCTTTTGCCCTTGGGTCCATGGCCGTGCTCGGGCTGATTTGCGTCTTATCGCGCGAAGAGCTCGCGAGGATTTTCACGTCCGACGAGGGGATCATCGAGCACCTGCTCATCTTCATGTTCATGCTCGCCATTGCCCAACCATTCATGGGCGTTCACTTCACGCTCGGCGGTGCGCTGCGCGGCGCCGGCGCGCCCGCCAACCCACTCGTCGCGGCGACCGTGGGCAACTGGGTCTTCCGAGTCCCTTTGGCCGTGCTCTTTGCCTACGTGCTCGAGTGGCCGGTCATCTGGGTTTGGGCCGCTCTGATAGGAGACCACGTCGTCCGCGCGATATGGCTCACGAGCGCATTTCACTTCGGTCGGTGGTCCCGACGGCTGGGTGCGTCGCTCGGCGCAGGATGATAGACGTCGCGGAGCTACTCGCCGAGCACGTAGCCTGCGAGGGGCTCGACGATTCGATCGGCTCGGTACACGCCCCAGGTCACGGGAGTCACGACGTGCCACACGACGTCGCCGTTGGGGAAGAACTCGATGATGCGCGACGGGGTTTCGGTTCGGGAGCCCCACACCGAGAGCACATTTCCGTTGGGCAGCCGGTCGGCATCTCCCCAGAGGCGCGCCAGCACATCGGGCACCGGCCGGAACTCGCGGATGACTCGCGCTTCGAGCTCTTTTTCGTCGATGGCGACTTCGACGACGCGGCTGTTGCGGCGACCGAAGTCGGAACCGTTGTCGAAGAGCAATAAGGACCGCCCGTCCTCCGAGAGCTCCGGAGCGTGCTGCAGGTAGAATCGTTCGCCCTCGACGAGCTCGATTCGTGGGAGGTCGGCAGGCTCGAACTCCGACGGAGGAAAACCGAACATCCATTCGATGTCGTCGGTGTCGAGATTCACCTTGAAGAGCGAGCTCTCGTTGCGAGACGAAATCAGCACCGAGTTGGTGCCAGGGAAGGGTACGATGGCGTTCAGGTGTGACCAGTCGTCTCGGAAGGGGACGGGCCGGTAGTGCTCACAGTGGCTCCAGAAGTCGACGACGCTTTCTGTTCGCTCGTCCCAGACGACGATGGAGTCCGCGGCGACCTCCGGGCAGGCGTAGTCGACGCCGAGGAAGATGTATCGCCCGTCGCCGAGGGCGCGAATGTCGTGGTGTTGGAAAAGCCCCGCTTCCCAAACTTGTTCGCCCTCCCAATTCGCGCGGCTGACGGGCACGTTACCCCCGCCACCGATGAGCACGCCGTCCGGGCCGGCGACGAGCTCGGTGGAGCCGCCGGGATCCGGCCCCGGCCGTTGGTAGTACCACCGGTATCGAGCCCGCTCGTCGATCAGCGCGACGATGAGTGGGTCCATTCCGACCTGATTGCTCAGATTGACGAGTGTCCAGCCGGGTTGTTGGCGATCGGGGCTGGTGATCCACATTTGGAGCTCCGGAAGAAAGTCCGGGAGCGCGCCTGCCGTGAAGGTCGTCGTCGCCGTCCCCGTCGCACCGTCTTCGGAAACCGATTCGACATCGAGATCGCATTCCGCTCCCGAGTACAGACCCATGACGAATACTTCGTGCTCGGTCGCCATGACGTCGCTCCCGAGCACCGTGTCGTAGTCTCGGCCACAGCGAACCGTGAGTTTGGTCGACGCCGGGCGTTCAGACGACCAGGCGACGTAGATCGACAGCGCGTTCGACGGGTTCTCGGTGACGGTCAAATCCGCGAGGCCGAGCGCGGGAGCAGCTGCGTCGATCCGTTCGGTGCTTGGAGACGTGCCACCACTGCACGCCGTGAGGCAGAGAAAAAGAGAACCTAGGGCCGAGCGCGCGGGTCTCATCGCACTTCGCCGAGCGGGGGGTCGGTGATGCGCTCGGCGCGGTACCAGCCCCACTTTTCCGGCGACTCGAGCCTCCAGACCTCTCGACCGTCTTCGGTGACTTCGATGAGGTAGGAGCGCTCGCCGATCCCCCTTCGGCCGAAGGCGACGAGGGTGTTGCCGTTGCCGAGCCGGTCCGCGTCGCTCCAAACGGGTGCAAAAATGTCTGGACTCGGCCGAAACTCCCAAACGGATCTCGCAGTCCGCGCGCCTTCGTCGATTTCGATCTCGATGGCGCGACTCCACTCGCGTCGATTCGGCTGACCGTTGTCGAAGAGGAGGATGTTCCCGTTGGGCTGCAGCTCTGGAGAATGCTGGCGGTAGAAATGGTCCGCCGGCGACAAGGCGAAGTCTCCGCCTTCACCGAGGGTCCAATCCAACTCCATGCTCTCGAGATCGAGCTTCATGATCAGATGCTGACTTCGCGAGGAGAGCAGCGCCGCGCTGCCGTCCGGGTATGGCGCCACGGCGTTGATGTGTGACCAGTCGCCTTCCCAAACCGGTGGCGTGTAGTGCTGGCAGATGCGCCACTGCCAGAGCACGTTTCCGGTTGCTCGATCGAAGTGGTTGAGCACGTCCGAACCGAACGCCGTCGGGCAGCCGACCGCATCCCACGACAGAAAGACGAACTGCTCCGGCGCGCCGAGTGGCTGAATGTCGTGGTGCATGTCGAGGGCGCTCTCCCACTCGATGCTTCCGTCCCATGCCACGATCGTCGGGCCGAATCTCGTGCGATCGCCTCCGATGAGCACTCCCTTCGGGTGTCGCGCGGCCACCGTGTCCGAGCCTGAGCTCGTCGTCGCGCGTTGGTGGTACCACCGATATTGGCCGCGTTCGTCGACGAGCGCGACGGCGAGTGGCAGCGCCTGATCGACCCCGTTGGTCAAGTTGACCAGGGTCCAGCCGGGTTCGACAGCGAGCTCGTCGAGCTGTCGAACGATGAGCGCCGGCAGAAACGCCGGCGGATTGCCCACGGTCACCGTCGCGGATGCCGGCTGCCCTCCGGCGGAGGCGGTGAACGTGCACTCGGACCCGCCGACGAGCCCCATGACGAACACCGAGTGTCGCGCGGTGGGTGTGGAGCGTTCGAATCGATGCTGGTAACCGCTCGCCGTGCCGCAGTCGACGTCGAGCAGGGTCGGGGCAGGTGAGGTGCTCTGCCAGTCGACGAAATAAGAAAGCACGTTGCCCGCGTTCACGATGACGCTGAGCGCTCGCACGTCGGCGGCCGGCAACGCGCCGGCCGAGCCGCCGCTGCCGTCGCTGCCACTGGCCCCACCTCCGCCGCCGATGGCACCGCCGCCGCCGCTGCCATCACCGCTCGAATCCCCCGAATCACCACCGGCCCCCGCCGCGCTCGACGCGGCGCAGGCAGCACCCAAAAACACGACAGAAAGTACGCCGCAGCATCGCGCCCACGACCGCCCGGCGTCGAGCAGCATGCTCACCGACTCACCGCTGCCAAGGACGAATGAGCAGACGGTCGACTCGGATGATGAAAATGTCGAACTGGTCGGGCTCCCCGGCGACCGGGGAGCCGTTTCGGCTCGTGACGGTCCTGCTCAAGAAAAACGACGCGCCCGCCGTGTAGGAGCTCGCTAGCTCAGTCGTGTAGGTCCCAGCGACTGTCTCGTCGATGTCGCTCTGTGTGCCGGTGGCATCCGTAGCTGTTCCGATGCGCGTTTCCGTCCAAGTGCCCGAGCTTTCGAGCTCGAGTGTGATGGTCGCCGTTTCAGCGACCTCGAGGGTGCCGGATCGCGGAACGCGAAGCTCCTCGGTACGTTCCCACGTTCCTTCGATGTCGGTGCCGGCCCCCGTGCGAAACAATGGGCGGTCGGAAAAGAAGAGCTCGTCGATGTGGAACCGAGCGCGCCGCTCGACTTCGATCGTGCTCTCGTCGAGATCGTCGGCGGTCCCGCCACTTCGAAAACGTTCGGCGAGCGTGAGGGTGTCGCCCTCGATGGCGAAGGAGCCGCGGAGCTCTAGGCCGGAATCGTCGCGGGTTTCTCGCCAATCGGCCTCGGTCCACGTCGAGTCCCATCGGGAGCTCACGACCTGAAACGCGTCGAAGAGGCGTTTTTGCCAGTCGCCAACGAGCGCTTCTTCGGCCGTGGGCAGCAGCAAAGAGCCTTCGGAGACGACTTGGTTGCCCGCAGCGTCGCGGACTCGAGTTCTCAGCTGCATCCCGCGGTCGATAGCGATGCGCATTCTCCAAAGGCCCGCGTCGAAAGTCGGCGGCTCCGTCGGCAGCCGAACGCCATCAGCGTCGACGATCTCCACAGCCAAGCGCTCCGCGTCCGTTTCGTCGTCTCGAGCGAAAACCGTGAACAACGCGGTGCTGGGCACGGCGAGCACGTAGCTCTCGTCTCGGGTATCGACGTCGAAGCTCGCAGCGAGCGCCCCCTCCACGTCGACGCGTACGTCGCGCAGGGTAGGCGCGGTCTCATCCGCCGTCCCGGCATCTTGGCCTGGGGCACCAGCCGTGCCGCTCCCGCTCGCGCCCCCGGTGCCGCCGGCGCCAGCGCCAGCGTTTCCGGTCGGCGCCACTTGCGTCGCGTCCGAGCACGCGGACATGAACAGGAGCAACAGAGCGGTGACTGGTCGTAGACGCAAAGGCTGATAAGACATCGAACGTCGAGTAGAACCTAGGCTAGCCTGAGCCGCGGCCCGAGGCCATAATCGGCGTGGTCAGAGCTTTTTTCGATACAATGATGATTCTTCGATTCCGTGCGGTCGGGTTATTCACCACGTCGCTCGTGCTCGCTGCTTGCGGCGCGGACGAGGGGTTTGTCGAGGGCGGCGCCGTCGGCATGGCCGGTACGGCAGGAGGCTCAGCGGGCTCGGCCGGCGCGTCGACCGGGGGCTCGGCCGGAGTCGGAACCGGTGGTGGTCCGAGCGCTCCGGACGGCACGCCGCCATCGATCGACAACCTCGCGTTCATCGAGAACCCCAACAACCACCTGAGCGGGTTCCTCGAGCTGGACACCGACGAGCCGGCGACCTTGTCGGTCCAGGTCTCCGACGGTGCCAGGACCTTCGACGTACCGACGCCGAGGAGCTTGTCGTCGAGTCACAGCATCAACGTGCTCGGTTTTCACGCTGATGCTTCTTTCGAGATCACGGTCATCGCCGCCGACGACTCGGGAAACTCGTCATCGCGCATGGTGAGTCATTCGACAGGGCCGTTGCCGTCGGATTTCCCCCCCATCGAAGTATCGAGTGATCCGGCGAGAATGGAGCCAGGGGTCACCTTCTTCAACGTGATTCGTTGGAACCCAACCAACGATGACGACTGGGGTCGCCTGCTCGCGGTCGACGAAACCGGGCGGGTCATTTGGTACTACACCGCGGACCACGGCATCAACGAGCTCAGGCGGCTTTCGAACGGGAATCTGCTCTACATCTTTCGTGAAGAGGGTGCCGTCGAGATCGACGAAATGGGAGAAGAGGTCGCGCGGTGGACCAATGCGACCTTGGCGATTGACTCGATTCATCACGAGATCGTCGAGATCGACAGTGGTCGATTTCTGACCCTCGGCAGCGAGCTCAGGAGCATTGCTGGCTACGACAACGGCACGGCGACCCACGACGTCGTTGGCGACACGGTCGTCGAGTTCGATCGCGACGGCAACGTGCTCACCGAGTGGAGCTTCCTCGACCTGCTCGACCCGCTGCGGGTCAGGCCGGGTTTCGACGCGCCGTTCTGGGACGAAACGTACCCAGAGGCTTCGAACGGAACCAAGGACTGGAGCCATGGCAACGCGGTGGTCTACGACGAGAGCGACGATTCGATGATCGTGTCGCTGCGCCACCAGGACTGGCTCGTAAAACTCTCCCGCTCGAACGGGGAAGTCATCTGGCGGCTGGGAGAGGGCGGCGACTTTACGATGATGGGTGGCGGTGAATTTCCGTTTCACGCCCACGCGCCGGAGATCCAACCCGACGGGGGCCTCTTGGTGTTCGACAACGGCAACGCACGCTCTACGCTGATGGGGCAGCCGGCGTTCAGTCGTGTCGTGGAGCTTCAGCTGGACACGACGGGCGCCCCGGGCACCTGGACCGTCGAGCAGGTTTGGGAATATCGAGGCGAGTCCTCGTACTTCGCTCCGTTCTTGGGAGACGCCGATCGCCTGGCCAATGGGAACACGCTCATCACCGACGGCGGGCTCGTTTCGGATGAAGCGCTGCAGATCGGTGATCCGCTCAACATCAAGACAGCACGAATCGTCGAAGTGACTTCCGGCGCTTCGCCGGAGGTCGTCTTCCAGCTCGGCATCGCGGACACCGCCGCCACCCCCGTGGGCTACAGCGTCTACCGAGCAGAACGACTGCCGAGCCTGTACCCCGACTGACCGCGCCATCCGGACTGACCGCGACTGACCGCGCTCGATGGGGGGCGTGTTACCGTCACGCCATGCGACGGCGTCAGATGCTCGGCATCCTCGTTTCGCTCGCTGCGGGCGCCTGCAACCGGTTTCCTCACGAGAGCCTGTCGACGCATCCGCAGCCACTGACGCGACTCGAGGTCGGCGAGCGACTCGCCGCCTTGGCGGCGGAATACGAGAGGCTCATGCGCGAGCACGGCTACCTCGAGTGGTCACGGTACGCCGGCAAGTCGGAGAAGGGCACCGACCCCAAGGCGCAGATGACGGCGCTCCGCCGCTCCGAGATCGCCGTGTTCGAAGAAGCGCTCGAGCTCGTCGATAGCCAAGGCTCGAGCCTGGTGCCGCCCCGGCAATGGGATCTCTGGCGCCGAGGCGCCCGCGGGCTGAAGCTCATGAGCGATCCGCGGTCGGTCGAGCTCGCCGACGAGCTCGAGGCGACGATCAACGACCACCAGTTCGAGCAGAACGGCAAGCCGGTGACGCGTTCGGAGCTCGGGCAACTGAGCCGCTCGAAGCATCGGGCCGACCGGCGCATCGCCAGGCGTCTCGAGTCGAAGCTGCACGCTGCGGCCAAGCCAATCGCACTCGAGCTCTTGGCTCGGCGTCGCGATCTCGCCAAGGAGCTGCGAGTTCCTTCCTACTACATGGCGATGCTCGAATCGCGAGGCGTGAACGGCAACGAGCTGAAGAAGACGTTCAAGCA
>JAJDAH010000272.1 GCA_029261965.1 Polyangiaceae bacterium | reverse complement strand
GCATGCAGCGGGTGGATGAGCTCTTCAACGTGCTCAAAAACAAGCGCGAGCTGTGGCGCCAGCTGAACCCCACGAAACCGTTCCCCGGTGTCGCGGTGCTTCAGGTGGACCGTCGTGTGCACGCGCTGGTCGTCAAGAGCGTGTTCCAGACGGCAGCCTTCGCCGGCTACCCGAACATCAGCTTCATGGTTGGGCGCCTCGGCGGCGCCGAATAGGGGCCTTGACGAGGTCGGCGCTCCCCAACGCGCCGGGAGCGGACTCATCGCCATGCATCGCACCTCGGGTGCGGCAGACTAGAGTGGTAGCGGTCCCACCGTGACGACTCGACCCAAGAAAGACGTCGGCGAGCGGGGGCTTCCCTCGCTGGCGCAGGCCCGTCAGGAGCGTCGCCGCGCCCTCGTGTTCGGCAAGGTGCGGTTCCGCGCCATGACTCCGCGGTTCTGGCTCTGGACGGCGACCGGATTCGCGGTGTTCGGCGTCGTCTATTGGAAGATCTCCCAAGGCCAGCTCGAAAGCGCCAAGAGCAAGGTGATGGCCAAGCAACGAGCCGTCGCTCAATCGCTCGAGCCGAAGATCCGCCCGTTCAGCGACAAGATCGAAGCGTGGGTCATGGCGCTGGCGAGCAACTTCGAAGGTGAGCACGTGGCCGACGACCTCGATCTCACCAAGGTCGAAAAAGGCCCCGGTGTCTATCTTCGTCTGCGACTCGAAAACGCGAAGACCTCGAAGGACATTCGAAAGGCATCGCGTCGGTCGTTGCAGGATGGATTCACCTCCTGCATGTTCGTGAAGAAGGCACGCTTGGACCCTCGGAGTGGCCCCAAGTGCACAGCTCCAGCCGACTGCGACCCCGGTCTCTTGTGCAACGAATGGGGAGTCTGCGCCAAGCCGACTCAGCCGTACAACCTCCGACTCGCCTATGGTGCCATGGGGATTCTGAGCAACGAATGGAGCGACGAGCTCCACGAAGCGTCGAGCGAATTGGCCGTTCGTGTGTACGATCGTGACCTCGATCGAGTGACTCACGACGACGTCCCCATCGCCATCGAGATTTTGTCTCGCGCCCGCTACTTCACCCTGGTGCTCGACGAGGATCCGCCCGCGGGTCTACCTCCGCCGTTGGAAATCGACGGCGGGGCGCCCGAGCTGGAAGAGCAGCGGATTCAGCGTTCGGAGCACGCCGCGCGAGTGGGCATTTGGGATCTGCAAAACGGCGCGTTGTTGGTTCGTACCCGCGGGGATGCAGCGGGGCGTTTCGTTCCGATGGGCAAGCAGGCGGTGCAAGATCCCGTGACGATGGCGGCTCAGCAGCGACAGGTCAACAGTTGCGCTCTGGCCGGTCACGTGAAGTCTGCTGTGGGCAGGGCGCGGGCCGCGACGGTGAAACCACCGGTCGACGGCGGCGCACCGGACGGTGGCAACGATTCCATCGACGGAGGCTGACTCACCGAGCAGGCGATGAGCGCTATTCCGCGGCTCGAGCCTGCCGCATCAGCCGATTGGGAACGACGTCGCGGCGGAACACGTCGTCCAGGGTTTCGGCTCGTCGGATGACATCGGCGTCGGTGCCGCGAACGAGGACCGAGGCCGGCCGTGGGAGCGCGTTGAAATTGCTGGCGGAGCTCTCCTGATACGCACCCATGTCGAACAGCGCGATGACGTCGCCTTCGACGATCTTCGGAACGCGAGCGAAGGGGAGGAATCGATCGGCGGCACAGGAATGCCCGACGATGTCGGCGACCTCGGTCGCCTCCTGGTCGGCTTTGTTAGCGACCCGAAAATCGTGCAGATCGTATTCGAACTGGCCGCCGGCGAAGAAGAAGTACGTCGTGTCGGTGAGCACCCACCTGAGGTCGATGGGTTGCGTTTGCCGTTTGACTTTCTTGACTGTGGTGAGGTGGATCGCCGTGTCACCGTACATGCCGCGTCCAGGCTCGACCTGGAGGCGGATCTCCGCCGTATCGACGCCCTGGCGATGCAGCTCGCTTCTGAGCGTGCCCGCCGTGGCTTGGCCATACTCTTCGATGGTTGGCGCGCGCTCCTTTGTCGGCATCTTGGCGAAGAAGCGCTCGATGACGCTACTCATCGCTCGATAGCGGCCGTTTTCGCCGAGCAGGCGTAGAGCTTGCTCGAATGGATAAGAAACGACGGTCCTGAGCACGTCTTCTCGCAGCCCGACGTTGTCGAAAGGGTCGCGATGAGTCGCGAACCCGCCGCCCACGTCTATCTCCACAGGGCGATATCCGCCCCAGCTGCGACATAGGTGAGCAATGAGCGCGGCGTAGCGCCGCATGGCGCCGCGCCAGTACCAGAGCGACGGGTGGTGCCGGCCGAGGTGCAGGTGCAACCCCGTGAGCTCGACGTTTTTCATCGTGAGCACCTCGCGTCCGAGCTCGACGAGGTATTGCGCCGGGATCCCCCCTTTGTAGGCCTGAATGCCGATGTCGATCGAGGCGTACTCTTGCGCAAAGTCGGTCGCTCGCCAGAGGTTCGGGAAGTTGGGTTTGACGCGCAAACGCACCTTGGCGACCACTCCTAGCTCGCGAGCGATGCTGTCTATGCGCCGTGGCTCGTCGAGATCTTCTACGGTGATCCGTACTCCAGCTTCCAAACACCGACGAAGGAAACCATCGCTCTTGCCTCCACCGTTCACTGACACGCGTTCGGGATCGACGCCCGACTCGAGCACGCCGCGGAGCTCTCCTTCGGAGTAGACGTCGGCGCCCACGCCGGCGTCGCTCAGCACCCGTCGGGTCGCCAGGGTCCAGTTGGCTTTGAACGCCGGAAGGATGTCGACCGGGCCGTCGGGCCAGTGTCTCGAAAAGGCCTCGTGGTACCGCCGAGCGTTGAGGCGGAGCTGCGACTCGGAGATCGCGAACAGCGGCGAGCCGAAACGCTCGATCAACTCGGTGGCTCGGCAGTCTTCGAGGTAGAGTTCGCCGCCGCGCACGCTCAGGCAATCGTCGATTCGTGTTGGTTCCGCCATGGCAACCTCCAAAGGTGAGCAATGCTCAGATTATGAATCTGAGCATTGCTCACGTTTAGTGTCAAGAGGGTGATTATTCTCCTCCGTCGGGAGCTACGAGGAGCCAAAACCGCCGCCCCCTGGCGTATCGATTCTGAGCACATCGCCGGCGGTCACGTCGACGCTGGCCTTCCCGGGCAGGGTGCGGCCGTTGAGGCGATTGACGCCTAGGGCGCCCGCGCCGCCGCCAGCGAGGCCGAACGGCGCGCGCTCTCGCCGCTCGCTCAAGATCGAGAGTCGCATCGGTTCGAGAAACTCGATCTCCCGGGTGACTCCGTCGCCGCCGGGGAAGCGACCGCCCCCGCCGGAGCCGCGCCGAATCGAAAACTGGATCAACCGCACCGGGTAGCGGGATTCGAGGACCTCCGGGTCGGTGATCCTCGTATTGGTCATGTGGGTGTGCACCGCGCTCGCCCCCGCTCTCTTGGGGGTTGCTCCGGCTCCCCCGGCGATTGTCTCGTAGTAGCCGAAGCGCTCGTTGCCGAAGGTCACGTTGTTCATCGTTCCCTGGCTTGCCGCCGCCCGACCTAGCGCCCCGAGCAGCACGTCGACGACGCGCTGTGAGGTTTCGACGTTGCCGGCCACGACCGCGCACTCTGGGGCCGGATGCAGCAGACTACCTTCCGGAATGAGGAGCTCCACGGGGCGCAAACATCCGCTGTTGAGCGGGATGGGTGTGCCAACGAGGCACCGAAGCACGTAGATGACCGCGGCCACCGTGACGGCGCGCGGGGCGTTGAGGTTCGTTTCGACCATCGGGCTGGTGCCGGAGAAGTCGATCTTCATTCGCTCACCGTTCACCTGCGTACGGACGCGAATGAGGGTGCCGTCGTCGAGCCAGTCTTCGAAGGTGTTTTCGCCATCGTCGAGCAGGGCGATTTGTGCGGCGACGCTCGCCGCGGCGTTGTCCTGAACGTGCAACATGTACTCCGTGACCACGTCGAGACCGTGACGTTCGACCAATTCGCTCAGCAATCGTGTGCCTGTGCGATTTGCCGCGATCTGCGCTTCGAGATCGGCGAGATTTTCGAGTGGTGCTCGCGCCGGATAGGGCCCGGAGCGCAGCAGATCGAGCACGCCCTCCCGGTCGAGCTCACCGCCGGTCACGATGCGCGGTGCCCGGAGCACGACGCCTTCTTCGTGGAGGGTGCGTGAGAACGGTGGCATGGATCCGGGGGTGATTCCTCCGATGTCCGCGTGGTGTCCGCGACTGGCGGTGAAAAAGAGCAGGCGATCATCATCGTCGTGCACGGGGGTGACCACGGTGATGTCGGGCAAGTGAGAGCCACCTTCGGCTGGGTCGTTCGTCACGAAGACGTCGCCGGGTGCCGGGTTTGGGTGCGCCTCGAGCACGCCCCGCACGGATTCTCCCATGGCTCCCAGGTGCACGGGAATGTGGGGAGCGTTGGCGACGAGACCGCCCCCGGAGTCGAACACCGCGCAAGAAAAATCCAAGCGCTCGCGGATGTTCGTACTCATCGCCGTTTGACGCAGCACGACCCCCATTTGCTCGGCGATCGACATGTACGAGTTGGCCATGACTTCGAGAAGAACCGGATCCGCCGCCGAACTCGCGGGTTGGTAGGCATTGGCTCGAGTGGCCGTTTCGGTCTCGGTGGCGATCAGGACGTCGTGTTCGCCGATCGAGACGCGATAGCCGGGATCGATGACGATGGTTGCGGTGGGGTCGAGCACCAGGACCGGCCCTTCGAGCGTGGTGGACTGGGTCAGGTCCTCTCGCCGGAAAACTGGGACGCGCTCGCGAAACCCCCCGGAAAAAAAGACGCGACGGTGGGCGGTCGGCTCGGTGCGGTTCGCGTTCGTCTCGCGCGCTGTGGGCGCCGGGCTCGGTCGATGTCGGCCGATGGCCTCGACTCGGATTTGCTCGACTTCGACCGGGTGCTCGCGGCGCGCGTAGCCGAACGTTTTTTCATGGCTTTCGTCGAACCTGTCGCGGAGCTCGTCGTTTCGCGCGGTCTCGAGAGTCAGCGCGGTTTCGGTTCCCCGGTATCTCAAATCGACGCGACGGATGAGCTCGATCCGGTCATCGGTGAACCCCTCGCCCCGGAGTACGTCGTTCCCGTTCTGTTCGAGGGCTTTGAACTCGCGTTCGAGTTTCTCCATCGCGCCTTCGTGAAGCAAGAGCCGCCCGCCGTCGGCCTGGCCGTCGTGGGTGACGTCGGCCAGCCCCATGCCGTACGCGCTCAAGACCCCACCCAATGGATGAAAGAGAATCTTGCGGATGCCGAGCTTCGCGGCGATCGCGCACGCGTGCTGGGCGCCCGCCCCGCCGAAAACCACTAGCGCATCTTCGCGGACGTCGTGACCGCGAGAAATCGATACGCGGCGGATCGCCTCGGCCATGTTCGAATTCGCGATTTCGAAGAGGCCTTCGGCGATGCTGTCGATTCCGCGAGCATCACCCGCTCGTGCGAGCTCGGCCGCCATGCCGTCGAGAGCGCGCCGAGCGCGCTCGAGATCGAGAGGGAAGGGGAAACGGTCGGCTTGAAGACGTCCGAGCACGAGGTTGACGTCGGTGACGGTGGGTTCTCTTGCCGTTTGGTGGCCGTAGCAAACCGGACCGGGTACCGCGCCCGCGCTCTCGGGGCCGACGGTGAAACGTCGGCCATCGAAGCGACAGATCGATCCTCCGCCGGCCGCGACCGTGTGAATGTGCAGCATCGGTGCGCGAAGTCGAACGCCAGCGGTTTGGGTTTCGTAAACCCGTTCGAAGTCCCCGGCATAGCGGGAGACGTCGGTCGAGGTGCCGCCCATGTCGAAGCCGATGGCGCTCGAGTAGCCGGCAGTTCTTGCGATGGCTGCGCAGGCGACCGTACCGCCTGCAGGTCCCGAGAGAATTGCCTGGGGGCCTCGAAAACGTCTCGCGTCACTCAGACCACCGCTCGATTGCATCAAGCGGAGCGAGGACCCTCGGAGCTCGCGTTCGAGCCCACGAACGTAATCGCGGATCAGCGGCGTCAGGTACGCGTCCACCGTGGTCGTGTCTCCTCGACCGACCATGCCGATTTCTCCGGCGACGGCGTGCGAGAGCGACACGTGGCGAAAGCCGACTTGGCGGGCTAGCTCGCCTATCTCAAGCTCCAGCTGTGCCGAGCGATAAGCGTGCAGGATCACCACCGCCAGACTCTCGATGCCATTTTCGAGGAGCTCTTCGAGTGCGAGCAGCGTTTGGGCCGGGTCGTGACGGGTGACGAGGGCGCCGCTCGCTTCTGCTCGGGTGTCCAATTCCAGCACATGGCGATACACCAGCGATGGTTTCTCGATCTCGAGCTCGAAGATGTTCGGGCGAGCCTGGGTTCCGATGTCCAGCAGGTCTCCAAATCCCCGCGTCGTCACCAGAGCGCACGGCGCGCCCCGCCGTTCGAGCAGTGCGTTGGTCGCGACCGTCGTCCCCATGCGGATGTCGCACGGTGGAATGGGGTCATGGGCTCCGATCCCGAGAATCTTGCGAACGCCGTCGAGTGGCGCTCGGTCGGTCGACAGAACCTTCTCGACGAGCAGCTCGCCGGTGTGGGGGTTTCGTCCGATGCAGTCGGTGAACGTTCCGCCGCGATCGATCCAGAATTCCCAACGCTCGGTCAACTGGTCGTGCCGCCTCGCCGCGTGTCTACCGTCGTGCCAGCAAGAACAGGACGGCGCCCAGTCCCATTGCGAGAACGATGATCACGACGACGAGCACCATTGTGCCGCCACCGGAGACCGCACCGCGAGGCTGAGTGTTGATCCGCCGTGCATCGTAGGGCGCGTGCCCCGGCCCGGGGGGCTGGCCGGGCGCACCGGGGGCGTGGCCCGGCACGGGTCCCGATGGAGGCATGTGCCCGGATGGAGGCATGGGCTCGGGCGGCGCGATGGCCTGCGCGGGCGCCAACGGCACCGACTGGGGAGCGGCCAGCGCCTGAGGCTGGACGACGACCGCGGGCTCGGGAGCAGGGGCTGACGTCGGCGGAAACCCCGCCGCGGGGCGGGGGGACGTCGCCGGGGCGGGCGGCGGGGGCGCAGCGGCCGCGGGTAGCGGTGCGCCGGCGGCCGGACGAGGGGCGGGTTCGGGCGCGCCGCGCGGCTCCGCAACCCGCGTCATGACTTCCTCTTCTTCGTCGTAGGCGGAGTCACCGACTCCGAGCGAGCTC
>JAJDAH010000271.1 GCA_029261965.1 Polyangiaceae bacterium | reverse complement strand
CTCGCTGAAGCGATCGACCTCGACGACCTCCGGCTCGACCGCGCCGTCGTCGGCCGTCGAGCTGCCGCACGCCATCGAAAAGAGCAGCAAACACGACGGGGCGAAGCGCGCGGGGTTCATGGGTCCAGGTGGTACGTTAGCAGACGAAGCCCGGTCGGGAGCTTGGAGCGGTGGAAAAGGGCGCTGCGCGGTCAGGTTAACCCGTGTTCGTCGAGCTTGTTGTAGAGCGTGCCCCGGCTCACGCCGAGTATGCGCGCGGCCAGCGATCGGTTCCCTTTCGCGACATCGAGCGCTCGGCGGAGCGCGCGCCGCTCGGCTTTCCGCAGCTCCTCGCTCAGCGGCAGCACGTCGTTCGGACCACGGCTCGTGGTGGTTGCGGCCGTAGAGGCCGCGACTGCACCCGTTGCCTGCGTGGCGAACGGTGCTCGTTCGCTCAACTCGGCTTTGACGTGGGCGGCCGTTATCGAGTCTCCCTCGGCGAGGACCACGAGCTTTTCCACGAAGTTCTGCAACTGCCGAACGTTGCCGGGCCATCTCTGTCCGCGAAGCGCGGCCAGTGCGTCGCTCGTGAGGTGCAGGTCGGGCCGACCGTCGGCTTCGGCAAACGCTCGGCAAAAGTGTGCCGCCAAGATTTCGATGTCGTCGCGCCGAGCCCTGAGTGGCGGTAACCAGATGGTGACCACGTTGAGGCGGTAGAACAGGTCCTCGCGAAAGTCGCCGCTCTTGGTCATCGAATCGAGGTCGCGGTGGGTTGCTGCGACGAACCTCACGTTGGCGTCGAGCGTCTCGGTGCCGCCCAACCGTTCGTACTGCTTGTCCTGCAGGAGTCGCAGCAACTTGACCTGGATGGCCAGCGTGATGTCGCCAATCTCGTCGAGGAAGAGCGTGCCCCCCTCGGCTAGCTCCACGCGTCCGGGCTTTCGTGATGCCGCGCCCGTGAACGCCCCTTTTTCGTAACCGAACAGCTCGCTCTCGAGCAACGTGTCGGGCAACGCGGCGCAGTGCACCTTGACGAAGGGCTTGCCCCGCCGCGGACTCTGCTCGTGCATCGCCCGGGCGACGAGCTCCTTGCCCGTCCCGCTCTCGCCACGGATGAGGGCGGTCGCGTTGCCCGGAGCCGCCCGGGTCACGAGATCGTGCACCTGTTGCATCGCGGCCGACTCGCCGATGATGTTTCGTTTGCCACGGAGCTCGACCGGTGGCGGCTCCTCCAGCCGGCTCGCGGCGCCCATCAAGGCCTTCGTCGCGGCGTGCAAGATTTCTTCCGGATCCGCGTTGATGTCGAGCACATCCCACGCGCCCGCGTCGACGCTCTGGGCGGACTCGGGGATGCTCTGCTCCGCGAGCAACACGATGTTCACGTCGGGAAACAGATCCCGGGTCGAGTTGAACAATGCGCTGCCGTCCTCGCCGGGAAGGCCAACGACCAGCACTCCGTAGGCTTTGGCGCCGAGCTCACGTTCGGCGTCGGAACGGGTGCCGATGTGGGCCGCGTCACCTCCTTCACGCGCGATCGCCTCCACCACCGCGGCGCCTACCTGCGCCCTGTGGTGAGCCACCAATACGCTGCCAGCCAACGTCCCCATGAATGTCCGGATCGTACGTTAGCGAAAAAACCGATCCCGCGTCAGCGCCGCCCGGGTGTTGCTGATTCTGGCGATTTCGACCGTGGCAGGACGGGGTTTCCCCGACAGTGTGCTCGGAGGCTCAGCCTCCGAGAAGCTCGATCCCTTTGTTTTTCATCACGTTGTGGTCGGCGTCCTGGCCTTTGCAGGCCCACGCAATCGAATGATTTTCGTAGTGGTACTCGGGTTTGTAGCAGAGCCAAGGGTCGTCATCGCTGACGAAGTAGGTGTCGTTCATCCCGGCGCTCGAGTGATAGGGCACGGCCCCGTCGTTCGCCATCCCGTCGAAGAAATCGGGGAACGAGCCCGTGTACCACCACTCGTCGTAGCCACCGACGAGGTAGAACGTCGTACCTCCCGTGTCGTTGTGGTTCCAGCCGGCTCGATGGTCACTGGGCGACATGTTGTTCGAAATGTTGCAGCTGATGCCGAGGGTATCGCCGAGCGTCGCGGTGAAGGAGCCGCTGAGCTCACTCCCTCCTTCGTTGCTCGCTGCGGACAGGACCCACAGGATGTTCCAGCGTGAAGAGTCGTAGATGCTGAGCGTCTTCGAGACCACGGCGCCGCCGTTCGAGTAGGTGTAGACGTTGCACCACGAGTCGTCGGTACAGTAGGTGTCGAGCACCGCGCGCATTTGCGGAACGGCTACGCTCATGCTGTCGCGTTGATCCACCTCGGCGTCGACGTTGACCCGGTCGTCGAAGTTGGCGAGACCTCCGCCGCCTTTTCCGCCCGAGAACCGCTGGCTGCACATGCCGCCGACGTGGATGAAAAACGCCTTGTTCGGCTCGACGAGTGGGGATGCGGTGACGGGCTCGGAAGAGTCACCGAACGGCGAAACGTGGTCGATGGTCGTATCGCCGGACGGCATACCCGGGCTGGGCAACGGGCCGGGGCCGCCCACGGGACCCCCGGTTTCGCCTGGCCCGCCGGGTCCGGCCGGTCCGCAAGCGAAGAGCAGCACGACCGCTGCCAGTTGCACGCCTGGTTCCACCAATCGCCGTGTCGTCATTGCCGCTCTTTTATGCGCCGGGCGAACGCAAATGCCCGGCTTCGGACACGCAAATCGACCATGCGAAAGTCCCGGCGGAATTTGTCGATGCGGCTGCCTCACCGGCCGTTCGGTCGAGGGTGGGGACAGTGGAACTTTCGCTGTACGGTGCGTTTTCCGCTTTCGTTGCACCGTTCGCGGACGAGCTCAGCTGCCCATGACCCGACCGATCGATTCGCGAATGCTCCGGGACGGCCCCATCCACATCAGCCAGGTGGATCCGAAGATGCGACGAGCCATCCGACTCGTCGGACCGTGTGGGTTGCCGAAGAGGCGAGGCCGTTACGCCGCGCTCGTGCGATCGATCGTGGGTCAGCAGGTGTCGACGAAGGCAGCGCAGGCCGTCTACGAGCGGCTCCGCCAAGCGGCTGGAGGCTGGGTGACTCCCGAGAGAGTGTCGAGTCTCGACGACCAGGCTCTGAGAGCACTGGGGCTCAGCCGTCAGAAAATGCGATACGTCCGATGCCTCACCGAGACCGTCGTCAGCGGCGAGTTGAAACTCGAGCAACTTCATCGGTTCGACGATGAAAAGGTGATCGAAGCTCTGACTTGCGTGACCGGTCTCGGGCGGTGGTCCGCCGAGATGTTCCTGATGTTCGTGCTTGCTCGGCCGGACGTGTTGCCGCTCGGCGACCTCGGCATTCGGAAGGGCTTTGTGCGTGCTTACGGGTTGAGGAACCTGCCGTCGGAACGCCGCATGACCGACCTGGCGTCGTCTTGGCGTCCGTACCGAACCATCGGGTGCTTCTACCTTTGGCGCATCCTCGACCTAGCGCCGGCGTAGCGGTCTGCGGGAGGCACCGGGCGCGAGTTCACGACTGGCCCCGGTAGACCCTTCCTCTTCGTCCGGGGCTACGATTTGATTTCTATCTTCACGGTGTCGGGTCCGCCCGCGTCCGGGCCCCACGGGTAGGCAAGCTCGCGCGCCGCCCCTTGGGCTTGTTTCGCTCCGAGCAGCTTTGTGACCGCGGTCAACGCCACGTCGTGACTGGCAGCGCTCGAACGCGCGGTGATGATCTTACCACTCTCGACGACGCGATCGTCGCCGTTGGTTCGGACGTGAGGCTCGATGTCGAGCAAGTCGTCGAGCGCGGTGTCGGGAATGGCGATGGTTTGCTCGCCGAGAAGGCCGGCGCGTGCCAAGAGCAACGCGCCGTTGCCGACCGCGAGCAGCAGCTCCGCCGCCGGCGCGTGCGCGCTCAACCATTCGACCAATCGGTCGTTGTCGCGGCGGCGCGCGCCGTACCCGCCGGGCACGAAAATGAGCTCGGGTTCGGGGCAATCGTCGAACGTGAAACGCGCTTCTACCCGGAGCTGGTTGCGCGTTTCGTACAGTCGCGCCTCTTCCCCCAGGGGCAGCACACGAAACGGGCGCCAATTCCATTGCCTTCCCACCGTCGTGAACACCTGCAGCGCGCCGGCGACGTCGAGCAGCTCGACCTCGTCGAACAGCAAGAGCGCCAGGTTCCGCGACGAAGTCCGCATTAGCCGCCGATGTGCGGGTTCCAGCACGCCACGCGGTGGCGGCTCCCCGACTCGATTTCCTCGAGAACAGGGGTTTCGACATCGCACTTGCCTTTTTCCGCGCTCGGGCACCGGGGATGGAACGCGCACCCTCGCGGCGGGTCGATCGGGCTAGGGACGTCGCCTTCGAGCAGCACCCTGAGGCGACGCCGCTGCGGATCCGGCACGGGGATCGCGCTCAAGAGCGCGCGAGTGTACGGATGATGACGCTTCTCGTAGATGCTTTCGGCGGGTCCGACTTCGACCAGCTTCCCTAGGTACATCACCGCCACGCGGTGCGCCATGTACTCGACCACCTTGAGGTCGTGGGAAATGAAGAGGTAGGAGAGGTTGTACTCCTCCTGTAGGTCGAGCAAGAGGTTGACGATTTGCGCCTGAATCGAAACGTCGAGCGCACTGATCGGCTCGTCGCATACGATGAACTTCGGCTGAACGGCCAGCGCTCGGGCGATACCGACCCGCTGGCGCTGCCCTCCGCTGAATTCGTGGGGGTAGCGGTCCATGGCTTCGGCCCGTAGGCCGACGCGATCGAGCAGCGTGCGCACCATCTCCGTCTCGTCGGCTTTCGATTTGGCCAATCGATGGATGTGAATGGCTTCGCCGACGATGTCCTTCACCGTCATGCGTGGATTGAGTGACGAGTACGGATCCTGAAAGATGATCTGCATCTTTCTCCGAAGGGGCCGAAGCTGCTGGTTGCTCAGCTTGGTGATGTCTTCCTTCTCGAAGAGGATGCGGCCATAGGTCGGTTCGATGAGCCGGAGCACGGTGCGTCCCAAGGTGCTCTTGCCGCAACCGCTCTCCCCGACGAGCCCCAGCGTCTCTCCCGCCCGCACGTAGAGCGACACGTTGTCGACCGCGCGGACGAACTTCGTGCGCGCCAGAAGCCCGCGGCGGACCGGAAAGAACTTGCTGACACGCTCGACCTGCACGAGCGGTCGTCGCTTCTCACCGGTTTTCGCGGGCGTACGCTCCTCCGCGTCGTGTGGGGGTGTGGCCCCCTCCAAGTCTCGACCCGTGCTCACAGTCGTGGCTCCGCAAAGTGGCATCGGGCCGCGCGTCCTTTGGCGACGACGAGCTCTGGCTCTGTGCTCGCGCAACGTTCGTGGCCGTCTGGTTTTTCACGGTAGAGTGCGCAGCGGTCCACGAAACGGCATCCGTCCGGCAAGTTCGCCAGGTCTGGCACGATCCCCTCGATTGTCGGGAGTCGTCGGGGTGCCCCATCGGCGCGCGACGAGCCCATCGGAGGCACGCTGGCGAGCAAGCCGCGGGTGTAGGGGTGCATCGGTCCACGGAAGATCTCTTCGACTGGGCCTCGTTCGACGACCCGGCCGGCGTACATCACGACGACCTCGCTGGCGAATTCCGCGACCACACCGAGGTCGTGAGTGATGAACAGGATGCTCATGCCAAGCTCGCTCTGGAGGCGTCGCAAAAGATCGAGGATTTGCGCCTGAATGGTCACGTCGAGGGCGGTGGTCGGCTCGTCGGCCACGAGGAGAGCGGGGTCGCACGACAGTGCCATGGCGATCATCACGCGTTGGCGCATGCCCCCGGAGAGTTGGTGCGGGTAGGCGTCCACTCGCGAGTCCGGCGAGGGGATGCCGACGAGATCCAACATCTCGATGGCTCGCTTGCGGGCGTCGCGCCGTGACGTTTTTCGGTGAATGCGAATCGCTTCCACGATTTGCGAGCCGACGGTGTACACCGGGTTCAGCGACGTCATCGGTTCTTGGAAGATCATCGAGACCTTGTCGCCTCGGACTGCACGCATCTCCTTCTCGCTCACGCCGAGCAGGTTCGTGCCGGCGAAAGTCACCTCGCCGCTTTCGATCGTGCCGGGCGGGCTGGGTACCAGCCGCATGATCGACAGCGCCGTGACGCTCTTTCCGCACCCGCTCTCTCCGACGACGGCCACGGTCGTGCCTTCGGGGACCTCGAACGACACGTCGTCGACCGCTCGGATCGTGCCGCGCTCGGTATCGAAACGGGTCGTGAGGTGGTGCACGCTGAGCAGCGGTTCGCCCATGCTCGTCGCGACGTTAGCAGCCAAGGGCCGAAAAAACACGGGGCTGCAGACTAGTGTGGTGGACCAGGAGTCCACCACACTCTGGAAAGAACCGGGACACGGATCAGATCTGTGCCTTTGCGGTCAAAACTCGGCGGCCTCGCCCCGGAGGGGCCGCCGAGTTTTGTAAGCAATCACAGATCCCGGGGGACTAGCGCATGTAGATTTCGAGCTTTGGGGGCGAGCCGCCTCCCACGCCTGTCGCGAACGTGGCGCCGTGCGCCGTCGCCGGCCGGGCTTTGACGACGAGGCCGCGCGCGGCGTGACGATGTCGTCGGAAGTACCGCACGTGCTCGGTCACTTCGATTCGCAGAACCGATGGAGGACTGCTCCGAGCGATGCCCGTGGACGTGGGTGGGGCTACGCTCGGCTGGTCCAGCCACGTCACTGTTTTTTCGCTCCAGGGTTCGCGGATGCGCCAGACGTCGACGAGCACGTCGTTGGTGTCCGAACGCCCCCCGGCCATCGGCTCGAGCAAGAGAAACGCTCTGTCGACTTCGCCGCCCGCCTCCGTCCAGCGCGGCTCGAACCTGAGGTAGAGCGCCGTGGCTCCCAAGGCGCGACTCCCGAAGGTGACCGCAGGGGGCACGGCTGCCAGATCCCGCGGCGCCCGAGCCTGGACGACGGCGATGTGAGACGGATCGATGACGATTCTCGTCGTCTCAGCCGCTATGGGCTCGTCGCCGAGCAACGAGCATCGATTGGCCAAGCACTCGTAGCCTTCTGGGCAGTGCGGGGGCGATGCACACGGCGTGTCTAGCGGTCGCGCACATCCGACGGCGCCGAGGACCGCCGTCACCGCGACAACCGCCGGCAGCGCGCGGAACTGCAGCATCGCCAGGAACCGCAGCATTACCGGCGCCCTCGCCGGCGGGCGAGCAGGATTTCTGCGGCGGACAATTGGCGCCCGCCGGAGGGTGGCGGCAAAGGTGCCGCGGCGGGTGCTGCGGGTTGGGCAGCGGCTTTGGTGGTCACTGCGGGCTGCACGGGTGCGGCGGCCACCGGTGGAGGTCGAGCGAATCGCGGCACGCTCGGTGGCGCCGAATCGCGCGCGCCCACCCCGGATCGACCCTTGGCACCGAGTAGAGCTCCCACGGTCGTCGCCGGATCGCTCGGTTCGACCCGACGCTGCTCCGTTCTGCGCTCGCGTCGCGCCCGTAGCCGCGCGGGCAGGTTGCTGAGCGCTTCGGGTACGGCGAGACGTCGTGCACCCACACCCAACAAGAGCGCGAAGGCGGCGAAGAGCAGCAACGGGTTACTCAGCGCGCGGTACGCGAACCTCTCAGCTACTCGGTCGTTGAAGATCCCCGCCAACGTGTCCCGCATCTTGCCGCCGGTCATCGAGGCGACGCGGTTCAACAGGGCGCGATCGGTACCGGTCGGGCGCAGCTCTTCTCCCGCACTCAGTACCGCGCCAGTGGTGCCGACCGGCTCGGTGCCAAGCTCGTCGATCGCCGTGGCGATGTAGGCGCCGGCTCGTGGCAGAGGGAGCTTGGCAGCATACGCACCCGCGCCCACCGCCTCGAGCGGAACATCCGTTCGGAAACCATCCGGCCCGGCCACCCGGACGTTGAGCCGACGAAAGCTCTCGGTGCGACCGTCGTCGTTGACGACCGTAGCGCGGACATGAAGCTCTCCGCCGGTGGCATCGGCCTCCACCCGCACCCGGGGATCGTCGGCGTTGCGAGCGATGTCACGGACCAGCTGGCCGAACATCTTTCCGGCTCCAGGCCACGACGTCCATCCCGCGCCCCAACGGTCCTTGAAATCACTCGTGAAGGCCGCCGCCCGACCGATGCCGACCGACCAGGTGGCGAGGATCGGGTCGTTTTCGGGCCCACTCAGCAGAACCTGTGATCGCCCTTTGGGAATGGTGATGACGTAGCCGGTGAGGGGGGGCGCTTCCGCAAAGTCGACGCCTCTCGTGGGCGGCGCCCGAAGGCTGAGGTTTGGACGAAATGTCACCTCGTTGATCGCGCTTCGCGACGCGAGAATGGTTTCCTGCGCGAAAACCGCCGGCAGTCGCGAGGCATCTTCGATGAGGTAGAAACGACCGTCCCCCAGCTTGCTCAGCTTTTCCAAGGCGACGACGTCGGATCCCCGCCCGAGGGACACGACGCTCGTCGTGATGCCTCGGCGAAGGGCATCGGGCACGAGCTTGTGCGCATCCGTCATTTCTTCCGCGTCGCTGCCGTCGGCGAACAAGAGCATGTGCTTGAGGTTCGACTTTTCCGCGGCGAGGGCCTTGTAGGCTTCGCGCAGGGTCAGGTCGACGTAGATCCCCCCGCCACCGGGTCCCACGGACCGAATCTTCTCTTCGATCTCTTTCTTGTTCGTCACTGGGCCCAGGGGCACCGTCCATTTCACCACGGTATCGACGTGCATCACGCCGAGCCGGTCGCCGGCTCCGAGCAGCTTCGCCGAACGAGCGGAGGCTTCGTTCGCGAGATCGAGCTTGGTTTTCGACCCCACGGTAGCGCCCATCGAGCCCGAGTAGTCGATGCCGATGACTTCGGCGAGGCTCGCGCGGCGCCGCTCTTGCTTCAGATCGAAGGACAGCGGGCTCACTTCTTCGACGGGCGTCTTGCCGTACCCGCCGGGTCCCATCGACTTGTCTCCCCCCATCAACAGGAGGCCGCCGCCGAGGTCCCGAGTGTAGGTCGCGAACGCTTCGAGCTGCGTCGGCGTCAAGTCCATCGCCGGAATGTCGCTGAGCACGACGACATCGTAGGCTGCGAGCCCGGCAACGTCGGCCGGAACGCCGCTCGTTCCGGCGACGTCGACGCGGAAGGCGGCGGCCTCGAGCGCGCGGCCGAGGGCGGCGCCCATCGTCGGGTCGCCGTCGAGAATCAGCGCGGCCGCGGGGCCGCGAACGCGGACGAACGACGAGCCGCGGTTGTCCTCGACGGCATGGTCGATGCTGGGATCGAGGGCGGTGACTGCGACGTCGTAGCGATGAAGCCCCGCGCCGGTGGCT
>JAJDAH010000028.1 GCA_029261965.1 Polyangiaceae bacterium | reverse complement strand
GGCGCGGCTGCTCGACCCGGCGCCATTCGGTGCCGAGGAGCTCGAGGGGGAACGCCAACGCGTCGCACCGCTCGCGAAACGAGTCCCCAAGGAGCCGACAGTTTCGACCCGCGGCGCGGTCGTCGTCGACGTCGACCCTAGCCGACGATTATTGACGGGTCACGAGCTCGAACACGCGATTTTTCGCACCGAGCCGAAGGCGGGCGAGCCGGGCGAGCGAGTCGAGTCCCACCGGCGGCTCCTCAGCCGAGAGCCGAGCGCCGAGCTGTCCCCCGCGGGGACCGTTCGTCTCGACTTCGAAACCGTACGGGAGATCCCAGCAGCAAGCCTCTACTACGGAACAGTCGTGCCCGCCGATCCGTTCGGTTTCTCTCGGCACCGTAGGCGTTCGAAGAAGCTCGAGAGCTCGTCCCCGCTTCGGCACTCGCTCAGCTTTCGTGTGCCTTCGATTCTCGCACCGCAGTACGACATCGCCAACGTCGGATCGACCGGGCGAGGCGTGGCTGCGTGGCGCCTCGAGCTACTCGACCCGTCAGATGCAACAGCCCGGGTCTACGACGGTCGGCTGTCCTTCCGGTGCGAACCCCTGCCGTGCACCAAAGAAGCGAAGTTCGTGCAACTCCCGACGGCCCGCCTCGGACCTTTCGTCGACCGCGTGGGGCCCGACCGGGCGACCGTGTCTTTTAGCACCGACGCCGCTACGGCGGGCGTCGTGGTCGCGCGGGCCGAGGGGGGTGAAATCAAACGATTCCAGAGCTCCACGCCCGGCACTCGTCACGAGGTAGAGCTCACCGGTCTCGATTCGAAGACGCGCTACCGCTACTACGCATTGATGGTCGACGCGCGGGGCGAAGTCGGCGTGAGCCGCGGCGCGACTTTCGAAACCGCTCCGGCGGACGCGCTCTCGCCATTTTCGTTCGTGGTTCTGAGCGACAGCCGAAGCGGACAAGGGACTGCCGACGAGAGGTACGCGGGAACCAATCGGCGAGTGCTGCGAGGACTGCTGGGTGCCGCGGTGGCGCACGATCCCGATTTCGTGATTTTCGTCGGCGACTTGGTCGATGGCTATACGACTTCCGCCTCAGCGTTTCGGTTCGAGCTCGAAGCGTGGCAGCGATCCGTCGCGCCGTTCGCCGCCTACTTCCCGATCTACGAGTCCATGGGCAACCACGAGGTCCTGCTCGATGCGTGGAGCTCGGGGTGGGTCGTCGGACGTTCCAGTCCGACGAGCGCCGAGGCGATCTTCGCCGAGACGTTCGTCAACCCGAAAAACGGACCCAAACCGGCGCACGCCGGTGCTCCACCGTACTCGGAGAACGTCTACAGCTTCGACTTCGGTAACGCGCATTTCGCCACGGTCAACTCGAACTATTGGTACCGCTCGCACGCGCACCGCGAGGACCACCCCGCAGCCGGACGCGGCCACCGCGAGGGTTGGGTGCCGGACGATGTCATCGAGTGGCTCGACGCGGACCTCGCCGCCGCCAAGAAGGCGGGAGCCGCGCACCTGTTCGTCTTCACCCACGAGCCCGGATTTCCCAACGGTGGCCACGTGCACGATGGCATGTGGTGGAACGGCGAGATCCCGGAGGTCCTGGCTCAGCGCGCCAAACTGTTCGGCGTCATGGCAGAGCACGGCGTGCGCGCCATTTTTCACGGGGACGAGCACAACTACAGCCGCACGCTGGTCGACGCGACTTCGATTCCCGGTCTGCCCAACCCGCTCTGGGCAGTCATCTCCGGTGGTGCCGGAGCGCCCTACTACGCGCAGAGCCGCGATGTGCCGTGGTTGGGCAAGGTCCGCAAGTTCGACGGGCGACAGCACTTCGTCACCGTGCGTGTGCACGGATCGGAAGTCGTCGCCAAGACGATCGCGCTGTCCGGCGAGGAGATCGATAGGTTCGACGTCACCCGTGCGGAGTGATCCGAACGTCGTTCTGACTCACCACCAGGGCGCTCGACAACCGATTTCCGTCGCGCCCCCGAGCGACTGGGTACGACGCGCCGGCGACACCGTCGCGAGGTTCATCCAAATCTTCGTGTAGGCCGCCTCGGCAGCGGTCTGAGCCTTTGCACGCGCGCTGTCGTCGAGAATCAGCTTCTCGTCGCAGTTCTTCATCTTTGCGGCGCAAGCCATTTCCATGTTCTCCGACTTGAGCAGCGCCGACTCCGAGTTCGCACAAGTCACCGCGTGCTCGCTCGCCTTGGCGACGAACACCGCGACGACGGAGTCGGGGAACTTCTTCTTGTCGGCCCTCTTGATCTTCTTGTCCATCGCGTCGACGTAGGCCGCCATCGCCTTGGGAAGGTGCTCCCGCAAGTCGAAACTCGCCGCCGGGTTCACCGCCCGGATTTCGACCTCACCCTCCGAAGTGACATCCGATAGAGCGAGCACGGTCGAACGCCGAACGTAAGTGACAAAACGGTTGCCACTGAGCTTGTTGGTCGCCTTCTTGCTCTTCAGCTTCCCGAGCTCGGTGAAGAGCGGAACGAGCGACTCGTCGCGCGCCTGGAGGGCCGCGGAGCCGGTGTCCGTGTTGCGGATGACGCGACGGTACTTCGTGAGCACCTCGACGAGCTTCACTAGGCCAGCTTTGACGTCGCCCTTGCCCGCCTTTGCGACATCCGCGAGCTCGGCCTTGAATGCGGTTTCGATTTTGCGTTCGCGGAGCGCCGTTTCTCCGTCCACCTGGAGCGACGGCGCCCGACTGAGCAAGTCCTCGTCGCCGAAGTAGTCGAGCTTGGCCATTCGGATGACTGGCGGCTTTGGCCCGGCGTCGAGAATCGCGAGAAGGATCTCGCCCTCGTTACAGCTCTTGCGCACGTCGAGGTACTGCTCGACGTCCACCGTGCGCCTCTCGCATACGAGAAGGATCGCGCCGGAGCCGTCCGAAAGCGGCAGTTGTGCCTCGCGATCGGTGATCGGCTTGACTGGGCCCGTGAAGGGTACGGCGTTGCCGAACTGACCCGCCCCGGCGGTGATCGACTGCATCGCGATCGCATCTCGAATCGGCACGCCGATGCCCTGATCGGTGCATCGGCGCCGCAGCAGCTCGACATCTTCGAGGGGCTTGGCACAGGGCGTTCCGAGCGCACAATCCGCTCCCTCCCGAACGGGCTTGGCGAGGTCGTCACAGCTTCTCGAATCGACCTCGAGCTTGGACTTGCCGAGCTTCTGGGCTGTACCGATCTGCACCATGCTGACGACGAGCGGGCTCGAGATCTCCCCGGAGCACTTCGTTGCCCACGTTTGCACTTCGGCCTTGCAAGTGGACCCGCTCTTGCACCCGTTCTCCAAGAGCCGCTCGCCCTGTTGGTCGCAAGGTCGGATCCCCACCGATGGCTGATCCTCGAGCTTGGTCACCATCGCCCGAACCGTAGGCGCGCCGTCCGGCGTGTATTTGAGGCACCCTTTGATCCAGTCTTTTCCAAGAGTGATGGCGTGGCTACACAGGGGTCCCTTGCAAGAATTCTCGCGTTTGAGCGCTTCGAGCACGACCCCACACTGCATTTCGGGCGGGGCCGACTCGCTCGTCACGTAGATCCACTCGACGCTCTCCCCCACGGCCTCGGGACTGTCGGCTTTCACGACGAAATCGTCGTCTCCGGCCTGTTTCGGCTGGTACTCGGGCAGGCACGCCAAAAGCCCCACCCCAGCTGCCGCTGCCGACAAATATCTCCCGTGTCGTGTCAATCGCTGCCGAAGGCTCATCCGCTCTCCCTGAGTAGTTCGGCAGCTTAGAACATCCGCCGGCTGACTGGCGAGCAACTGGGTCCCCCGCGGGGCAACTGACAGACTCCGGACCCGCCACGTCATTCCGACGCCGCCGAGCCCCCCGCTCGGGGGCGGCCAAACTGGTACCTCGCCCTCTCCTCGCCTTCGACGCGGACCAGAATGCCGTGCTGGTCGAAGTCCACCACCGCGTGGGCCCGGGACGGCCGGCCTGGAGCGTCGTCGTCCAGGTTTTCGGTCATGCTCTGAATCGTCACATACGGAATGCCGCGAATCACGTCGAGGTGATTCCAGTGCACGTGGCCGTTGAAAACCGCGACGACCCTCCCACTCTGTTCCAGCACCTCCCGAACCCGCTTTCGCTCGGCGACCCGGGCCAGATGCGGGTCCTTTTCGAACCACCGATTGCCTTCCAGCCTCATGTCGCTCAGCGGGTGATGTACGAGAACGATCGCGGGCAGCGCGGAGCTCGCTAACGTTTCGCCGAGCCATTCGATTTGCTCCTCGGGCAGCCGGATGTCGCGCGCACGGCGCGTCTCCGTCTTGAGCACGACGACCCGAAAATCGCCGACCTCGCGTGAATAGTGCAAAGGTCCACTGATGCCCCAGAGCTCGGCGAGCACCTCGTCGGTGAGGTTCTCGAGCTCGTGGTTACCGGCCACGTGCATCACCTCGGCGTCTGCCCGCGACAGGATGTCGACAAAGGTACGGTAGTTCCGCAAGTCGGCTTCGGGCGACTCGTCCTCGACGACATCCCCCAGATTGACGATGAAATCGGGCCGCTCGACGGCGTTCATCCTTTCGACGAACTCCTCCAGCAGTGGGCCGGCGAACTGCGAGAGCTTGCGCAACTTGCCGCCGAAGCGCGCCGGCGGTCCGAAATGCACATCCGAAACGAACGCGACCCGCACCATCACTTGACTAGTACATCGATTGGGAAGAATCGACGAGCAATCGGTCCCCCGGGGGCGGGAAATTCGCGATCGGCACGCCCGAGCGCCGTACCATCCGGAGGTGCCGTCGCGTCGCCGCTTTCTCACCGATGCCGCCCGGGGGTTGGGCGCGGCGTACGGCGCCTCTTTGCCGGGGTGCCGTGACAAGAGCCGCGGAGCGGCGTCGATGTGGTTCAGCTATGGCGGACGCAATCGCGAGACTCTCGAACGCCTGATCGCGCGATTCAACGACTCGCATGCCGAACACTACCTGCACGGCGTGTTTCAAGGGGACTACTACGAAGGAATCGCCAAGCTGCGTCTGGGCGTGGCGGCAAAGGCCCCGCCGAGCATGAGTCACGTCATCGGTGAGGTGATTCCCTATCTCGCCCACGCCGGAGTCCTCGAACCCCTGGACGCCTACGACGGTGCCAACACCCTCGACGTAATCCCGGAGCTCGGCCAAGAGCGGTCTTGGATCGGCGGCGGCGACCGCCCCCTGGTGGCATTGCCGTTCAATCGCTCCACGCCAATCGCCTATCTCAACGGCGACATTTTCGCAGAAGCTCGGCTCTCGGCACCGAACACTTGGGAGGAGCTCCGCAGCACCGCACGAACGCTGACCGTCAAGAACGGCGACCGCACGACGCGCTATGGGTTCGAGTGCCCCATCAGTTGGTGGTTCTGGGTCGCGTTGCTCAATCAGGCCGGGGGCGACGTCGTCGAGCCCGACGGGACCGTTTCTCTGGGCGGCGAAGCCGGTGTGCAAGCCATCGAGCTATGGCAGACCCTCGTCAACGACGATCGAACGATGAAACCACCGCCCGGCCGCGATGCGAACGCCAACGAGTCGACGAACAACGACTTCCTCTCGGGGCGAGCCGCAATGATTTGGACGTCGACCGCGTTTCTCAAGTACTTCGAAGACAACGCGCCCTTCCCGGTCGTCGCCGCACCCCTGCCGGCCGGCAAGCGGCGCGGCATGGCGACGGGTGGAACTCACTTCGTCTTACTCGCGGACGCACCGACAGAAGAAAAACGAACCGCGTGGCGATTTCTCGAATGGATGATGCAGACCGAGCAGGTCATCGAGTGGTCGACGAGCACCGGGTACATGCCCACGACCCGATCCGCCGTCGAAAGACTCGAGAAGAGCGGCTACTACGTCGAAAACCCCAATTTCCGCGTGGCCTACGACCAACTCGCCGTGGCGCGCCCATGGCCCTGGTCGAAAAATCTTTTCCGAATCCAACGCGAAGTCGTGCAGCCACGTCTCGAAGAGGCCGTGCTCAGTCGCGCGAACGCCGGGGCACTGTTGGCCGAGGCTCGGCGAGAGGCTCGACAATGGGGCTGACCCTCGGAGGGTTTTCCCCACTCGCAGCGGGTGTGTGCATGTAGATGGCAGCGCTCGCAGCGCCACGTAGCCGACTCGGCGCGATCGCCCCATCCGGTGGCGTCCGGCGCACAGGAGAGCTACGAAGTACCAGCTGTGACGGAACCCGCCGCAACCGCCGGCGACGCCGCCGAGGCCGAGTCGAAGCCACCGGACCCCCTCATCGGGCAGACCGTGGCGGACCGGTACGAGGTCGAAAGCCTCCTGGGTTCGGGCGGCATGGGCTCGGTTTATCGCGCTCGGCACATTCAGTTGCGCAAGCCCGTCGCGCTCAAGGTGCTTCACGGGCAGATGACTCTGATCCCCGAGGTCGTCGCACGCTTCGAACGCGAGGCGGTCGCCGCTGCCCGCATCGATCACCCGAACGTCGCCACCGCCACGGACTTCGGCACGCTGGGGGACGATTCGTTTTTCTTGGTTCTCGAGTACGTCGATGGGATCAGCCTCTCCAAGCTCGTGGAAGAGGGGCCGCTGCCGCCGGCGAGGGCCGTACGCATTGCCACTCAAATCGCCCAAGCGCTCGTCGCGGCTCATGCCGCGGGAATCGTGCACCGCGATCTCAAGCCCGACAACGTGATGCTCGTCGAGAAACAAGGAGATCCGGACTTCGTCAAAGTGCTCGACTTCGGCATAGCCAAACTGAGCGCTGGAGACGTCTCGAACGACGGGCCAGACAGCCAGAAGCTCACCCGGGTCGGCACGGTGTTCGGCACTCCGGAATACATGGCGCCGGAGCAGGCCGCCGGTCAGCCGGTGGACGAGCGCGGGGACGTGTACGCGCTCGGCATCATCATCTACGAGATGCTCGCCGGCCGAGTCCCGTTCTCGAAGGACACGATTCCACAGACCCTCGCCGCACAAATCGCCGAGCCGCCACCGCCGTTCGAAACGAGCGATCCTAACCTCGGTGAGCTCGTCCACTTCATGCTCGCCAAAGATCGCGACATGCGCCCGCAATCCGTCTCCGCCGTCATCGAGCAGCTCGACGTCATAGCGCCGGCGCTCGAAGGGCTTCCGCCGGCATCCGCCACCGTGGCGGTCGCGTCCCCGACCAACCCGGTCTTCGCCGTCCCGGAGTCCAACGCCGCGGGCGCGTATTCCGAGACTCTCGTCGGCGGGGCGCCACCCGAGTCCGTCGCCGCGCAGACCGTCAACGTTCCCACACGGTCGCACAAGAAACCGCCGCCACCCGTGTGGCTCGCCGCAGTCGGAGGGGCTGTGCTCGTCGTCGGCGGCATCGCCGCCGTGGGCCTCGCCACCTGTGGTGGGACGAGCGAGGAGGCGGCCGCCGCAGCACCCAGCGCCATTGCGCCGCCGAAAGACCTCCCGAAAACCGGGAGCGCCGGAGCCACGACCGTCGCCGGCGCGGAGCCGCCACCAGCGAGCAAACCGGCGCCGGACCCAGGCGCACCGACGGCCGGCTCGGCCCCAAAAGCTGTGAAACCGGACACCGCCGGCACGCCGCCCAAGGGCAGCTCCAACAACACGAGCTCCACCACCACGTCCAAGACCAGCTCCAAGACCACCACCGGCAGCACGACCACCAACAAGACGACGACAAAAACGACGACGTCGAGCAAGACGACGTCGTCGTCCAAGTCGGGTGGGCCGAAACGCGCCAAGCGGAAAACCCCGAAGAAGAAGCGAAAGACCGTCGGAGGGATCTACATCCCGCCGCCGAGTCAGTGGTTCAAGTAGGCTTTCGCCGGCGCCGGATGACGGCGCCCGACGTGACATGCCTGCCGAGCCACATTCGCCACCTGCGCCGAGTCCCGACGCCGACCCCGCGGCCAAGAACGAGCTGCCGTTCGAAGTGAAGATGGCGTTTGTTGCCCAGGCATTCTGGGCGGCAGTGATGGGCATCACGCTCGCGGTGTTCCTGCCCAAGTTCTACACGGACACCATATTGCTTCCCGCCGGCATGTTGGCCGCAGCCGTTGCGCTCGCACGAGCGTTCGACGCCGTCACCGACCCGCTCATGGGTTTCATCAGCGACCACACCTCGACGCGTTGGGGCCGGCGCCGACCTTGGATCGCCCTCGGCGTGCTCGGCAATTCCGTCGTGTTCTACCTGCTGCTCGTGCCTCCGGAGGGCACCGGCGCCGGCATGGTGTGGTGGTACGCGCCGTGTTTCATCGTGAGCTTCCTGTTCGTGACGATGGTCTCGGTCCCCCGGGGAGCGCTGGCGGTGGAGCTCACGATCAACCCACGCGAACGAACGAGTCTCTACGGCATGATCGCGCTCTTCGTGGCGCTCGGCCTCATCGTTGGTGCGATACTGCCCGAATTCATCAAGGGGTGGGGAGTGTCCGGCTCCCGCGACGTCATGCAGACGATCGCGGTCCTGTGTGTCGTCGGCTACCTTCTGACGAATCTCTGGTTTCTCCAGGGCGTGCCGGAGCGGAAGGACTTTCTGAAACGGGGAACCAACCCCTTCGTTCCGGGTGTGCGGCGGGCGATGCGGAGTAAGCCGTTCCGCGTCATGTTCGCTTCGCACGTAGTGACCGGGATCCCCATCGCGATCCCCGCGACCTTGATGCCCTACTACGTCGAGTACGTGATGAAGAGCGAAGAGCCCGAGCAGTGGACGGGCTTTCTTCTGCTGACGTACCTGGTGGCAGGGTTTTTGGCTCTGCCATTCTGGGTCGGGCTGTCTCGAAAGATTGGCCGCCTCAAGGTCTGGTTGATCGTCTCGTTCATCGGAGTCACCGGCGGCATCGCGTGGTTCTTCATCGGCCCCGGCGACGAGTACCTCGCGCTCGGGCTCGAAGTGTACGTGGGCATGCAAGCCTCGGTTTGGTTCTTCCTCGGCGGCGCCATGCACGGCGACATCGTCGACTACGACGAGCTAATGACCGGCAAGCGCCGCGAAGCGCAGTTCGCCGCCTACTGGACGATCATCCCGAAGTTCGCCCTCATCCTCGGCGCGTCCATCCCGCTCGCCATCATGCAGGGGGTGGGCTACGTGCCGAACCAAGAGCAGACCCCCGAGGTAGCGATGACCATCCGAGTGATGTTCGCGCTGGTCCCCGCGGTGCTCAACGCCATTGGGCTTTCGATCATGTGGTGGTACCCGCTCAGCGAAAAAGCTCACGAGCTCATTCGCGCCGGCATCGACGAGCACGCTCGAGGAAAACCCGCCACGGATCCCATCACCGGCTGTCAGGTGCTTCCCTCGAGCGAGCGACCGGTGGACGAAAACACGAGCTGGCGCCTCGATCACTTTTCTCGGCGCGAGCTACAGGCTTCGCTCGACGGAGGCCCGGGTCGAGTGTTGCGAGGCGTCGTCTCGTCCGTTGGCGCCGCGGCGGTTCTGACGGCCGCCGGAGGGTGGGTGGCTCATGCCGAGCTGAGCCACGTGGCGAACAAGCCCGGGGTGCTGGCTTCGCTCGCCGTAGCCGTCGGCGGCCTGAGCTTCGCGCTATTGCTGTTCCACCTTCTCCGCGTCAAACCGGCCCTGCGCATGCAACGCGACCCCGTCGATCGCCAAACGATCCAGGCCCACCTCGACGCCCTCGCCAACGCGAAGGCCCCGCCGGCGCGAGACCCAGCGGCCGCTACGGGCTAACCCGCGCGCTCGATCGCTTTGGCGAGCTCGGTGACGAGCGCTTCGTCGATCTTTTTTTGCAGCGCAGCCCCATCTGGCGCGTGCGCTTGCAGCGGGAATGCACCGAGCGCCTCAGCCGACGCGAGATCCCAAATTTGAGCGACGCCGACGAAGGATGTTTGCGACGGCCCGCCCGCCTGAACCACGAGCACGTACCGGAGATTCGGCAGCGTCGAGAGCTCTTGACCGAGCGACTTGAAGCTCGACTCGGAACGCTCCGGCCCGAAGTCGCCCTTCTTCACGGCCTTTGCTGCGCGCACGAAACCTTCGGGGACCGTTGGTCGGGCGACGGTGGGAGTGACCGCGGTCACGTCCGCGAGATCGGACTTCAGCAGGACGATAGCGTTCTGGTCCTCGCCGGACCAAACCGCGGGCGGGTCCGGAGCTTTGAACCCATAAATCTGCGCGTCTTGCGGCATGCCGGCCTTCTTCGCGACCGCGTCTACTTCCGCCAATTTCGCGTCGACCGCGGCCCGGTGTTTTTCGACCAGGCCCGGGAAGTCTGGTTCTTTCTTGCAGGCCACGACAGCGAGCAGCATCGCGAGCAGAAGAAACCCGAGCAAAGCACCTCGCGACATGCGAGCAGAATACCGATTCGGCGTGCTGGTGTCAGGTCGGCGCATCGAGGATCCCACCGATGAAGTCGAGCACCACGCGAATTCTGGCCGTGTCCTTCAAGTCACGATGAACGGTTTGCCAGACGACCCGAGGCTCGGGGCCGGTCTCGATGGGAATGTTGACGAGTCGAGGTTCCGAATCGGCCGCCGCTCGCGGCAGAAGGGCAATGCCGACACCTTGGAGCACCGCACCAAAAATGAAGCTGACGCTGTCCGACCGCATGACGACACGCGCTCCTTCCAGCCGCGTCGTGAACCAATCATTCTCCTTCGAGAACGCACGAGAATCCGCGAACAGAATCAAGTCGTGACCCGCGAGGCTCTTTTCGGGCTCCTCGGGCAACCCCTTCCGGTCGAGATACGACTGGGCGGCGTAGAGCGTCAGGTGAATCGTCGCGATCCGTCGAGTGACGACGTTCTCTTCGTGCGGTCGGGCGAGGCGAAGCGCGATGTCCGCCTCTCGTCGCCCCAAGTTGACGGCGCGATTGCTGCAGTTCATGTCGAGTACGATGCCCGGGTATTGCTCGTTGAACTTCGGCAGGTGGGGCGTGATGAACCGGGTAGCCAACATCTCGGTCACGTTGACACGCACGACGCCTTCGAAGCGGCGGTCCGCGCCGGCAATCTCCCTCTCGAGCGCGATGGCCTCCCCCTCCATGCGCTCGGCTCGCGGAAGGAGGTCCGAGCCCGCTTGCGTGACGAGATAGCCGTCCGGAGTGCGGTCGAAAAGCCGGGCGCCGACCTGCTCCTCCAGCGCCGCGAGCCGGCGTCCCACCGTCGTCGGGTTGATGTGAAGTGCTTGCGCCGCGCCCGCGAGCGTGCCCGCACGGTGAACGGCGAGAAAGTATCGGAGATCGTCCCAGTCCAGCATCGCGCGTGTCCCGCCAGCGGCGGGAGAGCATAGCAGCCTGGGGCGGCGCTGGGTCTACATCGGAGTGGGCACGTTGCAGCCGAAAACGACATCCACATCCGCAACCATCCCGCTCTTGAGCGCGTCGCAAGCCATCCCGTAGAAGGTGACCTGATTGGTGCTCGGATCGAAATCCCACCCTTCCATGTGACTGGGATCGCGAGACAAGGGCTGGTCCTCGAAGAAGACGAAGAGCTCGTCGCCGTTCGGCGGAGCCTCTCCGAGGGCGAGGGTGCAGCCGATGCTCGTGGTGGCGATCGTGTCGAGCGCCATCTGCAGCGTGACCGCGTCGTCGGCTTGATAGTATCGAGTGGTGGGGTCGTTGCGCGGTACGCCGCCCGCGTCCGCGAAGATGTTGAGTTGCGCCGGGTCTACGCCACTCCCGAACCCGACCACGTAGGTCGAGACGCCGACCGACAGCATGTTGCCGATGACCTGGGTCGTCATCGCGTCACCACCGTTCTGCATGCAGCCGAATTGCTTGCCGTCGGTGATGAGCACGGCGTAGTTCGGTCGAGTGGCGTCGTTGAACGCAGGCTCCATGCTCGCCTGAGTCATCGCGGAGGTGATGTTCGTGATGCACGGCCCCTTGGGAAAGTTGGGATCCGCCCTCACGAGCGCCGCCGTCAGTATCGCCTGGATCGCCATCTCGTTGCCTGGCCCGACGAAAACCGCGGGCGCGCCCTGGTCGCAGTTCGGATTCTCCGTATCGGGAAAAAGCGTCAACCCGAAACGGATTTGACCGCTGAAGGTCGTCGTCAAGCTGTTGATGGCGTCGACGGCAAGCTCCCACTTCGTCGCGGGGGTGCCGTTAGTCATGCTGCAGGAGCGATCGAGAACGAGCAGCATGTTCGGCGCTACCGCTTCGGTCTGAAACTCCTCGGCGCCGCACCCACCACCCGGTGCACACGTTCCGCTGGCCGTGTCGCAAAGGAAGCCCATTCCGCAATCCACGTCGGCGGCGCACGTCCCCATGGGGATACAGGACTGCGTTCCGCTGCAGAGCTCCCCCGGAGCACAATCCTCGTTCGCGCCGCAGCCCCCCAAAGGAACGCACACGCGCGCCGCCGAGCACATCTGCCCGAGCCCACATTCCCCATCCCCCTGACAACCAAAGACCGCACCACCAAAACCGCTCGTTCCGGCATCCATGCCCGGACCGCCTCCGGTGCTCGCGGTCCCACCCCCAGAGCCACCGGCCCCGTCCGCCTGCGTGCTGCTGCTGCCGCACCCGGACGCGTGCACGAGCGAAAGCCCCGCCAGGACCAGGGCCGCGCGGAGGGGCGAATCGAAGCGCATGGGATCTCCTCTGCTAAGGACTCGGGTTCGAGTCGAAGCAACAACGGTACCCGGTATCTAGCAGCTGGAAGTCGACGGGCACGTTGAAGAACGTGAAGTCACACGCAGCGCCGTCCTCCGTCGCGTTGTTGAAGGCGCCGCCCATGAGGGTGTAGTTGGCGCCGTTTTGCGTGATTTCGCGCAGATTGCCGAGGGTGTCGAAGAGGCGCGTGCCAGCCGCATTGCCCTGCAGGCCGCCCCAGTCGGATCCACAATTGATGAGGCTCGGCCGATCGGGATCCCCGCCCATGTACCCGGTGGGTAGCAGGCCGTCTTGGATCCCGCCGATGCTCGTATCGAAATCGTAGGGTCCGACGTTGCAAACGCGAGTCGGCCCGGCCGGGTAGATGCCGTTCTGCGTGCAGTTGGCGGGTGCGCCGGTTCGCGGGGCGTAACCGCGGGTGCACGACGCCGTGGCTTGGCACATCGAGCGCCACTCCGGCATGGTGCAGATGCGCCCGCCCGCCGCCAGGCAAGTCTGGGTGACTTCGTCGGGGGTGACGTTGAACCACGGCACGTTGCCCGCCACCGAGCACGAGACCGTCGCGTCGAGGGTCGTGCCGGCCGGAGCCGAAGTGTGATAACCGTTGCCCGTTCCTGGGCTGGTGACCGTCGCGTTGGGCCGCGACGCTTCGTACTGGTACATCCACAGGCTCGCGGCCACCCGGACGACGTCTGGGCGCACGAACGAGTTCGTGATGGGGGGCACGGTCACCGGCGGGGTGCCGGGATTGCTGAAAGGCTCGTCGATGAGGCTGTCGCAGTCGTTGTCGAGGCCGTCACAGAGCTCGGGACCAGCGCCGCTGGGATCGAACGTCGCGTTGCACGTCGTGTCGTCCCCGGCGATGTTGCAAACGAAAACACCCATGCCACGACACGCGCCGTCCCCGGGGGGCGGCTGGCCGTCGTCGGTCGCGCAAGGAGTCGTCAACCCGCCGACGGGCTTCGCCGGGAAGCGGAAGGCTTCGTCCGACGTGCCGTTGCAGTTGTTGTCGATGCCGTCGCAGGTGTCCGAGGTCGACGCACACGATGGCGGGCTGCCACTCCCGCAGTATCCGGCGGGGAAAGTGCATGCCCACGCACCGGCGGTGCACGCCACGACGACGTTGCCCCCGGTCTCGGTCGAGATGCAGCCCGCCTCGGTCGCGGCGGCCCCGACACCGCACACCTGGACGGTGGACGGGATGTTGGCGGGAAGAATGTCCGTGTCCACCTGGCAATTGCAGTTGTCGTCGACGCCGTTGCAGAGCTCGGTGCTCGACGTGAACGTGCAGGCAGTTTCGCAGTCGTTTCCGTTGGCGTCACAGTCGATGAACCCGCCGTCGCAACCCGTTCGCACGCACCCGCCGGTGACGCATGACCAGACGCCGTGGCCGGTGGGGTCGATGGCGTTGCAATTCACCCCGCAACCCCCGCAGTTCAGCGGGTCGTTCTGGAAGTCCGGAACGTTCTCGAGAATGCCGTTGCAGTTGGTGTCGTCGCAGCACGAGTCCGGGGTGCCTGGCGGCGCGGTCACCGAGCCGCCGCACTGGAGCGAGCCGCCAGCGCCGCAAATGAAGTTGCCGGAGGAGCACGGATTGGTGGCTCCAGGGCACGCCGCGTTCGGCGTCACGGCGGGCGGCACGTCGCAAACGCCCCCCGTGTCGGTCAGGTTGTTGTCGACGTTGCCGTCGCAATCGTTGTCGATGTTGTCGCAAACCTCGACGTTGTCGAACGGCATCAAGATGTTCGGGCCGGCGCACGTGATGGCCCCGGAAACGCACGTGTTGGAGCCGGCGTGGGCGGGGAAGATGCACTGGCCGGTGGTTCCGCCGAAACACGTTTGGCCGACCCGCGGGTCGTCGCCCGGAAGGTCGGGGTCGGCATCGTCGACCAGCCCATCGCAGTCGTTGTCGAGCCCGTCACAGACTTCGAGCAGGTCGCCGGGATTGACCACGTTCGGTCCCTGACAGACCACGACGCCGGTCGTGCAAACGGTGGTTCCCGCATTCGACGGATCGGCGCAGACGCCCTGCGTGCCACCGAAACACGGCTGGTTGACTCGCGTGTCGTCGGTCGGCAGGTCCGGATCCGCGGCGTCGATGAGGCCGTCACAGTCGTTTTCGATGCCGTCGCAGAGCTCCGGATTCGCCTGGGTGAGATCGATCGTCGCGTTGCACTGCGTGTTGGTCCCGGGCCCATCGCAAACGAAGTTGCCGGTCGTCCGGCAGGGCCCGTGTCCCGGCGCTGGCAGCCCGTCATCGCTGAAACAGGCTTGTCCGAGGAAACCTTGCACACGAATCGGCGGCACGAACGTCTCGTCCGCGACCCCGTCGCAGTTGTTGTCGAGACCGCTGCCGTCGCAAACGTCTACGCTGGTGCTGCAGTCTCCGGTCGTGCAGTAGCCGCCGGGGAACGTGCAGGTGAAGCCTCCGCCGACACAAGCGACGACGACGCCCGTCGTGCATCCCGGATCGGTGGCGGCCGGGCTGACTCCGCAAGCCTGAACCGGATTCTGCAGCGTGACGCCCTCGGGGTCCGCGGCGTCCACGAAGCAGTCGCAGTCGTCGTCGATGTTGTTGCAGAGTTCAGAGGAGGAGGAGAACGTGCAGGCAGTCTCGCAATCGCTGGCGTTTCCATCGCAGTCGATGAAACCCTGGGCGCAACCATTCGGCTGGCAGACGCCGGCGTTGCAAGCCCACACGACGCCGGCGCCGAGCGAATTGCAGTCGTTGCCGCAGGTGCCGCAGTTGAGCGGATCGGAATTGCTGAGGCCCGACTGACCGGTGAGCGTGCCATCGCAGTTGCTGTCCTCGAAGCATTCATCGGTCCCCTGCTGCGGGAGGATCGACCCGGGGCAAGCGGGCACACCGTTGAGACACGCCGAAACGCCCGCCTGACATGGCTGGGTAGCACCCGGCGGCGCCGCTGGCGGCACATTGCACGCTAGTGGCACGCCGGTGGTGGGATCCCCGACGCCGTCGGCGTGCTGGACGCAGACGCGCTGGGCGGGGTTCGACGACCGGGGTTTGCAAGAAACCGCGGGCGCCTCGCCAGCGCAATCCGCGTCGGAGTTGCAGCTGATCGGAAGTACCCCGGCGGGAATCGTGCCGTCGATGATGCCGTCGCAATCGTTGTCCTGTCCGTCGCAGACATCCGCCTGGGGACCCGTGGCCCCAGCACAATTGAGGCTGCCGGAAACGCAAAGGACCGTACCGACCTGGCAATCGCCGACCGAAGAGCCACAGACCGCTCCCTCGTCCACGGGGTTGTCGTCGACGCTCCCGTCGCAGTCGTCATCCTTGTTGTTGCAGACCTCTTGAAGGTCACCCGGACGGACGACGAACGGAGGCACGGTACCGCTGCACTCCCCGTTTCGCAGGTCCGCGCCGGTGTCGCCGGAATCCTTGTCGCAGCAGGAGATCGCGCCGCCGATGCACTTTTGCACGCCTTCGTGGCTCGAGTCCGCGCACTCGCCGTCGGTGCCGCCGAAACACGCCTGCCCGACGTCGGGATCGTTCATCGTCAGGTCCGCGTCGAGGTTGTCGATCCTCGCGTCGCAGTCGTTGTCGATTCCGTCGCAGACCTCCGCGGAGGGCACGGCGACCGGGCACTCGTACTCACAGCCATTGTCCGGCGACCCGTCGACGTCGAAGAAACCCGGGTCGCACTGGTCGACTTCGCATCGGGTGTTGGCCTCGGTGCAGGCATCGCCACCCGTCGCGGTCGTCGTGCAAACCGCAGTTCCGTTCGCGATCACGCACTGCTTGCCGCAGCGTCCGCAGTTCTGCACGTCGTCGCAGGTGTTGACGTCCTCGTCGACTTCTCCGTCGCAGTCGTCGTCCTTGGCGCAACCATCGGCCCCGCCCGGATCGTTCGTGTTCGTGCCATTCGGGTTGAAGGGGCAGAAGTACTCGCAACCGTTCGAACGATCCCCGTCGACGTCGTAAAAGTCCTGGGCGCAGTTGTTGTAGTCGCAAGTGCCCGGTGCGGCGCCGAGATTGTTCGCGGGCGGCGAGCACGTCGGCTGGTCGACGTTGTCGGTCAGAAGCGAGCAGTTGGTCGCACAGTTGCCGCAGTTCCGCGGCAGGTTGAAGTCGATGTCGTCGGGTTCGTCGACGAGGCCATCGCAGTCGTTGTCGACGTTGTCGCAAATCTCGACGCCAGCGTTCGTCTCGACGCATTGGCCGCCAGTTCCGGTGTCCGGCTGGTTGCCACAGAAGATGCCGATGCACGCGTCCGATCCGGAATCCTGGAACAGCGGGCCGCTGTCCTGTTGGCCGGTGCCGGAATCGCCGGCGTCGGCCTCGCCAAACGGGTCCTCGCAGTTGGCGAAACAGAATGCCGCCGTATTGCATCCGGCGATCCCGAACAGTCCGAGGGTGGCGACGGCGATGACCGCCAGCGGCTTCAGGGTGCTCATCAGAGCACCCCCTTTCGGAGCCCCGCCCGGAGGGTTCGCCGCCTCCTGACAGCAAAGGCTCCGAGAACCAGTCCAGCCAGGAGCACGCCGCCGATGGGTGCCGGACCGCTCGAGGACGTCGCACGGCAGGCGCAACCGCCGCCGCCGGTAGCCAGTCCGAAGACCCGACGATCCTGATTGGTGGTCGTGCCACCCGTACCAGCGCTCGCGTCGCGTCCAGCGTCCGACTGGCCCATGGTGTTGCCGGTGTTGCCGGAGCCCCCGGTGCCGGTGACGCCGCCGGCTCCGCCGGTACCTGGACCCGCGTCTACCTCGCCCTCGACACATTCGCCGGCCTGGCATTCTTGACCCGCCGGGCACTTCACCGCCGTACACGGATCGTTGCCGCAGGCTCCGGTCGCCGGGTCGCAGAACGCGCCGTTCGAGCAGGCAAGCCCGCCGTCAGCGCCCATGCATCGGCTGGGTCCACAGGCAAAGCCGCCGTCGGCGTCTTGCTGACAGAACATGCCGACGCCGCAGTCCACCCCGCACCCCGTCGGCACGCAGCTGCCCTCGGAGCACTCCTCCCCTGCCGGGCAGGTCACGCCCGCACAGGAAGCCACGCAGTCGTTGTCGTCGAACGTGGAGTTGGGCTTGCAGACCTGTTCCGGCGCGCACGGGTTCGGCTCACACGGATCGGCGACGCACGCGCCGTTGTCACAGGCCTCCCCGGCGATGCAGCCGAAGAAGTTGCAATTGTTCTGGTTGCGGCAGGTCCCCGTTGCGGGCCCGCTCGGAACGCATTGCTGACCTGGGTCGGGGCACTCGATACCGAAGCACGGGCTTTGGCAGCCGAATTGACCCTGGCACACGCACACCGGCGTGGGTTTGCCGTCGATGCCGGTCGTGCCCGCCGGGCCGCAGACCGCGCCGCCCTGCGGGTCGAACACCGTGTCCGCTTCGCAGTCGCTGCACGTGCTGGTGTCGATGCAGAAGTTACCGGCGTTCATCGTCGTGCCGCTGCGCGTCACGGTTTCGCAGGTGGTGCCGGTCGGGCACGGGAACTCGCCCGAGCCGCACGGCGGCGCGCACTGGCAGGAGTCCGCAGTCGCCACACACGTCTTGCCGGGCGAGCAGAGCTGCGGCTCGGTCGCCTCGGGGTCCTCGTCGACCTCGCCGTCGCAGTCGTTGTCGGCGCAATCACACCGCTCGGGGTTCGGACCGATCGAGCCCTCGCAAACGAACTGGCCGAGCGACTGGTCGCAGACCAGCTGACCTTGCTTGCACTCGCCCACGTCGACGCCGCAGGCGTCTCCGATGGTCTGGGTCGAATCGAGTGGGTTGACCGTACCGTCGACACCGTCGGGCTGGGGCCCGGGCTCGTCGGTCAGGCCGTCGCAATCGTTGTCCTTGCCGTCGCAAATTTCCGCGGTCGGGCCGATGCCGCCAACGCAGTTGAGACCGCCCATGCCGTCACACTCGTTGACACCCGGTCGGCACTGTCCCTGCGTCCGATCTCCGGGGTAAGCGACCGTGTCGTAGGGCACCTGACAGGTCCCGCCGATCGGGATCCCGTTGTCGATGGCGCCGTTGCAGTCGTTGTCCAGGCCGTCGCAGATTTCCGGCTGCGGGCCGGTTTCGCCCTGGCAGTCGAGAACACCACCGACGCAGACGGTCATGCCGGTCATGCACTCTCCGACGTCGCTCCCGCAAACGGCTCCCCCACCGGGGTTGCCTTCGTCCGCGGTGCCGTCGCAGTTGTTGTCGACGCCGTCGCAGATCTCGCCGGTCGGACCGACGTCACCCACACACGACCACCCGGAGGCGCCGTCGCAGCGGAGCCCGCCGGTTTGACACGGTGGGGTCGAGAGGGTGCCGAGACCAGTGCACGTGGCGCCGGCCGGTGGATCCCACATGGCGTTCGAGTGGCTGCACGTCGTCCCCGCGCCCGACCAGCAGTTCGGGTCTGCCGGCGCGTCCGTGAGCTCCGCCGGCTCGTCGGTGAATCCGTCGCAGTCGTCGTCGAGACCGTTGCAGCTCTCGGGGTTCGGCGGTGTGCCGCCCTGACAGATGAGATTGCCACCGACGCACAAGGTCGTGCCCTTCTGGCATTGCCCGGTGTCCAGCCCGCAGGGGTTGCCCACACCGGCCGTGGGCTCCGCGCAAACCATGCCGCCGAGCGCCGACGGGAAGCAGATCTCGTTACCGACGGTGCAGTCGGTGTTCGAGGTGCAGGGGGTTCCGCCGACGACGGTACCGTCGTCGACGCCGTCGCAGTTGTCGTCGTCGTCGTCGCAGACTTCCGGGCTCGGCCCGACCTCGCCAACGCAAACGATGCTGCCGCCGACGCACTGCTCGCTGCCGAAGGAGCATTCGCCGACATCGCTCGTTCCGCACTGAGCGCCTCCGCCCGGATTGCCGTCGTCCGCGCCGTTGGCGCAGTCGTTGTCGACGCCGTCGCAGACCTCCGGGGCCGGCACACGCCCGCCTTGGCACGCCCACCCAGCGCCGCCCTGGCAGACCAGCGTGCCGGAGGAGCAAGGTGCCGTCAGGGTCCCGATATCCGTGCAGGTCGCCCCAGCCGGCGGACACCACTGCAGGCCGACTTCGGAGCAACAGCTGCCCGGAAGCTGCCAGCACCCGAGACTGGCCGGCGCGTCCGCGAGCATGCCGTCGTCGATGGCGCCGTCGCAGTCGTTGTCCAGACCGTCACACACCTCGGGTTGGGAACCGGTTCCGCCGGTGCAGACAAAGGTGCCACCGACGCACTCGTTGGTGCCGTTGGTGCATTCGCCGACGCCGGTGCCGCAAACCGTGCCCGAGCCGGTGGGCGGAAGGGCGCAAACGAGATCCGCGGGGCCACTTCTCTGCAAACACCGCTCGTTGATCGCGCAGTCCGTGTTCGTCGTGCAGCTCGTGGGGCCGCTCGGCGGAATCGTGCCGTCGACCACACCGTCGCAATCGTCGTCGTCACCGTCGCAGAACTCGGTGGTCGGCCCTTGGCCCCCCACGCACGAGGTCACGCCGGCCGTGCAGACGAGCGCGCCGAAGGTGCATTCGCCGACGTCGGTACCGCAGGTCGTCCCGGGCGGCGGGACGCCGTCGTCGACTGTTCCGTCGCAGTCGTTGTCGACGCCGTCACAAATCTCCGCACCGGGGTTGATGTCCCCCTGGCAGAACCAACCCGAGCCGCCGCCGCAGAGCAGGGTGCCCACCTGGCAGGGCACCGTCAGACCTCCGGTGTCGCGGCATCCGGCGCCGGGCGGCGGATCCCACATGACGCCGGTCATCGGGTCGGTGCAGGTGGCGCCCGGGTTGCTCCAGCATCGGCTGTCCGCCGGCGCGTCGGTCAGTCCTTCGTCGGTCTGGCCGTCACAGTCGTCGTCGAGGCCGTTGCACACCTCGTTGCCGGGCTGCGTGCCGCCGCTGCAGACGATCATGCCGCCAACGCACGCGGTGGTGCCCTGGGTGCAGATGCCCGCTGTCGTGCCACAGGTGTTGCCGGTCCCGGGCGGCGGGATGGCGCAGACCATGTTTCCAGAGATCGGTCGCGGCAGACACACTTGGGCGCCCGGGCAGGTGGCGCTGGTCACACACGCCGTCCCGGCGCTCCCAGGGAACCCGGGGATGGTGCCGTCGACGACGCCGTCGCAATCGTTGTCCGTGCCGTTGCACGATTCCGGCGAGGGCCCCACGAACCCGGTGCACGTGCCCAAGCACGGCATCGAACCCATGATGCATTGGCTCTGCGGGAAGGTGCCCTGGTAGACGCGCCCCGGATTGCCCGGATCCTCGCACGCGGTGGGGGGAACACCGTCGTCGATGACGCCGTTACAGTCGTTGTCCAGACCGTCGCAGAACTCGCCCGTCGGCATGAAGTCGCACATGTCGAACGTGCCGCCACCGGGCACGCAGTCGCCCGGGTTGGCCACGGGCGTCGAAACGCATCGGCGCTGGCCGTCGCAATTCGGCGGCGCCGGGAATCCGCACGCGATGGGCGGGACGCCGTCGTCCGCGATGCCGTTGCAGTCGTTGTCGCAGCCGTCGCAAATCTCCGGGAAAGACTGGCACCCGCCGGGGCAAACGCTGAACGGAACGCTGCTCATCGGGGCGTTGTCGATGATCGCGTCGCAGTTCTGGTCGTTGCCGTCGCAGGTCTCCGGCACCGGACAGTTCGGGCACTTGTTGAAGCCCTCGTCGATGGCATCCGTCCCCGGGGGAAGCGTGAACGTCGCGTCGCAGTTGTTGTCGGCGTCGTCGCAGATCTCGAGCGGATTGTTGCAGAGCCAGCGCTGCTCGGGGTTGGCCGCACCCGGGTCGGTGAAACACGGCAGGAGCCATTGGTCACCGCTCGGGTTGCCCGGCCCGATGCTCGCCTGAAACGCGGCGATGCAGGCGTCGCGCTGGGCGGTGTTCGACCAATCACAGCATTCTCCGGGCTGCGGCGGCGCCGACAGCGGAGCGGCGACCTTTCCGCGGTTGCAATAGACTTGGAAACCCTCGTCGGTGCAGCCGTTGCAGTTGTTGTCGGTGTTGTCGCAGACCTCGGGGCGGATGGCGCCACTGATGATCTGGGACATGGCGAGGCTCAGCTGAACCTCGTTTTGTGCCTGCAGCGCGACGCCGCCACCAGCGGTGGCGATGGTCGTCGCGTTCGCGAGACTGGAGCCCGCGAAGGCGATGACGTTAGTGCGAATGTTGAAGGTCGGGCCGCCTCCCGGCGCTTGAATCCCCGCGAAAAGCGCTGCGGCCGCGCCCGAAGACAGCGCCACGCTGCTGCCACACGTCGGGGCGCCATCGGTCACCAAGATGATCTGCACCTCACGACAGGGCCGATCGAGCGCGTTGAGTGGGCTCGTACCGTCGAAAGTCACCGCCGGCGGCGAAGCCTGTCCCTGCGGCACCGTGTACTGATACGCGGTGTTCCCGGGACAATAGAACGCTTCATCCCAGTCGGCGTCCCAGCCGGCACGCATGTACTGGTTGATGGACGTGAGCGCCTGATGGATGGGCGTGCCACCCATCGCGAACAGCTCTTTGGAATCGCTGCAGTCGTTGTCGAACCATCGCAAGACCTCGTCGACGTTCGAGGGTGGCGGGGGCGGTCCCCAGGTCGGTTGCACCTGCATCGGGACGACGACGCGACCACCGTTCGCCCAGTTCTCCGCGAGGTTGGGCGCGGGCGGACCAGCACCCGCGTTGCAGTCCGGGGTGCTCCCGCAGGAGCTGCCGGTTTGACCCGGGAGCCCACGCACCGAGCAACCGCTCGCCGAATAGAACTCTCCCGTCGTACCCACGCCAGCGGCGACGCAGCCGGAATCGTCGGATCCTGTTGGATCGCTTGGATCGTTACAGCTCGGGTTGCATGCCGTCGCGCCCGTATTGCACCCGAAGAGCTCCACCGCGAAGGTCGCCAGGCCAAAGTTGACCTCACCGCCGAAGGCTTGAACCGTCTGGCGGAGCGCGCACTTGGCGTCGTTGAGGCGGGACGGCACCATGCCGCACGAGTTCCATAGGGCGGTGTTCTCGGGAGCCGGACACGGGTTGGGGTAGTTGGTGGTCGGATTCGTGCACGCCAGCATGCTGCCGGACGTGTCCACGACCAGCATGAAGTAGGGCTTCGACGAGTCGGGATGGTCGGACGGATCCGTCGACCGACAGAGCGCCGGCTCTTGGCCGAGCGCCGTCGATGTCGTGAGCGTCGCCACCCCGACCGAGGCTATCCCCGTCGCCACGACGCCTAGTTTCAGTCTCGCCCCCAGTGCGCCCAGCCAAGCCCGCTTTTTCATGAAGAAGAATCCCGTCCCGTCGCAGCCAAACAGATTGCTGCAACTTCTGAGAATACGCCCACTCTCTCGCCACTCACAAGGGAGGGCGGAGGCTTGGGATAATGCCCCGCTCGAATCGAGCGATAGCTGTCGGAAAACAGCGCGAAAACCGCTCGTGATACGGGGGTTTCCCCGTCAAGCAGCCGCAGGTCAGCCGAACAGCGGCAAGTCTTCGCCGAGAACGGGGTACCGCTGAGCCAGCTCGTGACCGTCGATGCCCATCACTCGGCGAAGCGCGCGATGCACCGTGCCAGGCGTAATCTTCACACCCGAATCGGCCGGCGTCATCGTCGCCGGGTCGACGAAACGTGCACGTTGGTCCGAGGTGGTTGCGCCAACCAACCTGCCTCCCGGGATGTTCGGTCCCATCGCGAACATGCTCGTCACCGGCCAGTGGTCCTTGCCCGCGTTCGAGTTGGTTCCGTTGTAGCGCGGCCCGCGGGCGAAATCGGAAACCACCACGACATACATGTTGTTGTCGATCCCGGCAGCCGCCGCCTCGGTCATCAGGAAATCGACGCCGTAGAGGAGCTTGGCGATCTGACGGGGCTGGTCTCGATCGTGGTTCGCGTGACTGTCGAAGCCGCCCAAGCTCAAGCTGGCGCTGACCGCCAGGCCGCTCTTGAACCCAGCAACGGCGAGTTGACTCTGCTGCATGAGTCGTTCGAGATCGTTCAGCTGTCCACCCACGGTGATGTCCGCCAGATCCGCGGGGAGCGCGAGCCGAGACAGCTCGGAGTCCGTCTCGCGCGCCAAGTGCAACGCGCCCATGCTCCGGTTTAGGCGTGGCAGGTGCTGGGCGTCGCGCAGCGCCTGCAACCGCTCGCGCTGGGCACCGCGAATTCGACCCACGGTTTGCGCCAGATGGTACGTGTCGGTGTTGTCGATGTTGCCCGGATCGACTTCGTTCGGGAACGCCAGATCCCGCATCGAATCCGCACTGGCGACTCGAGCGAGCGGAACGAGGCCAGCGGTCGCGTCGTAACCGCCGCTGGAAATGAAACCGATGGGTTTGTTCGGGGCACGCGCGGCAGCCAGCAACGCGCCGATTGCCGGATACTTGCCGGGAATGCTTCCCGACATCATCGTGCGTTTGCCCGCCTCGTGGTTGTTCGTCGACGTGTCCACGCCGTTGATGACGGTCAAGCGGTTGCCGTGCTTGGCGAGGAACGCTCCGTTCGTCATCAAATAGCTCGAGTAGCCGATGCCGACGTCGATGTTGAATGCCGCCTCGTCGATCGGCCAATCCGCGTACGGAATGGCGCCGGCGGCGCCTTGGACGGCGTAGTACCGGTTCTGTTCGGCGTCCGTCGTCGGGTCGAACATGAACCGCGGATCCCACCCGCCGGATGCGGTGATGAGCACGTAGTAAGGGCCACCGTAGAGGCCCTCTTGGGCTTCGACTCGCTTCGCTGTGGGCACGGTGAGCGCCAGTCCGCTCAGACCGGCAAGCTGAAGGAACTTTCTTCGTTTCATTGGCTCGTCTCCGCTCACTCGTAGATGAACTTGTAGTCCGACAGGAGGTACGTCATCACCGCCATCCACGAACGAACTGCGTAGTCGTCGTCGTCTTCTACTTTGACTTCATCGGGAAGCTCTTGGTCGGTGATCGGGTTCTCCCGACCGCGACAGCTGTAGACGATCCGAGACGGCTCCTGGTCCGCCGCCACGAGCGCGCTGCCCTCCTGCCAAGTGTCGAAAAACAGTCGGTAGGTGCGCTCGAGCTCGGGGTGACCGTCTTCGAGAGTTTCCCCGAGCACCAAGGCGTGCAGATACTTGATGTTGCTGCGAATTCGATCTTCAGCGTTGGTTGGGGTGTCGGTGGGCTGAACGTCCGGGAACAGCGTTCTCTCCTCGGCCGGCTTCGTGAAATCGTAGGCCGTCGAAACGCACGAGACTTCGTTCGCCATCCTCCAAACCACGTTCGACATCACGCCGTTCGGATCGGTGAGACGCTCGGTCACCGCGTCGCTGTCGATGCCGCCGTAAAGGATCTGGTAGTCGTTCCGCAGCATGCTCGCGTTGTAGTCGTAGGATCGAGCCCACTTGAGTCCGACGATAGCGAGGATCTTTCGATCCAGAAGCTCCGGAGTCGACAGCATTCCCGTGCCGACGTTGCCGAGCTGAGCGGCGCGACCGGGTTCGAGCGGGCCCGTCGCGTTCTTCGCACGGTAGTAAGGTGAGAGGATCACCTGTCGGATCGCGGTTTTGAGGTTCAGGTTCTGCGCCTCGAACTCGATGGCAATCGCTCGAAGCGTCGCATCCTGCGCCTGCCATGCCGCGAGATCGTCGGCGAAGGTCGCGCTCGCCGCGTCCTTGGGGAAGAGCGCGGGCTTTTGACCCGTCAGGGCTCCGAAGACGGTGTAAACGGTGGCCAACGGGAACCTGTCGTCGGCGGCGAGGCGCTGGCCCAACCACGACGGCGCCTGCGGAAAATCCGTCGTCTGCATCACGTCGTCTTTGAACCCCGGAGCGAACATCTCCGGGTGCCATTCTTGCGCCGGGTCGAACTCTTCCATGTCGTTCTCGTCGAACTTCTGGAAGGCGCCGGCGATGGGGTCGATGATCGAGTGACAAACCGCGCACGCACTGTCTTCGCGGGTCGGATTCGAGAACGCCGTGGCCCTCGTCGGGTCGAGCGGCCGTTCGGCGACCGCGAGAATGTCCGTGCCGAGAAAGTGTTGAAGAACCATCCGCGCGCGGTGGCGGCTGCGGTTGGTCGGCGTCGTCGGGAAGCGATTCAAAAACATCGGCGACGTCAACACACCGGCATGCGGATACTCGACGAGTTGACCGTTGGCGAAGGTGCGAATCTTCCCCTCGTGGTATTCGTTCAGGTCGTTCGGATCGGCAAAGTTGATGTCGGCGTTGTAGATTCGTGCGGAGTCCGGGTTCATGACGGTGTAGTTGGCCGTCAGAATTTCCGAGAACGGTCGGTCGTTTCGCACGATGTGAGCGATGAGGTCGAGGGGCTCGGCGCCCACGGCGCGACCGACTCGATTCTGCGTATCGTTATCGAGATTCTCGAACCAAGCCAGATCGGATTCTGGAAACTCTTCGGTTCCGAGCAGGCCGACCGAGTTCGAGCGGTAGTAGCGGTTGGTCAGCAGTAGATCGTTGAAGATGTCCTTTAGGCGATCGTAGAAACCCGGCTCGGTCATCAGGGCGTCGAGCAAGCCCGGCAACGCGGCTTCGCCCTCGGAGAGCAGCCGGTCGATCTCGCCGCGATTCGGCAGGCGGCCCACCAGATGAAGACTCGCCTTGCGGTAGGTCGCGACAGGATCGAGTAGAACGACGTCTTCGAAGCTCGCCGCGGTCGCCGATGGGGCGCAGGCACCATCGCCAGAAGCTTGAAGCTGCGTCACCAGCTCCTGCAAGAGCTCCATTTCGGGGCTGCCGTCCTGAAGCTTCGTGCCGCCACCGTGCTCGAGCTGCCCGAGCGGCTTCATCAGAATCATCGGCGTGCCGTCGTACTCGTACTTCACGAAGCCGCGCAGATGCTCGAGGTTGGCGTCCAGAAAGCCCGGGTACTCCGGAGGCAAAAGACGGAATTTGGCGTTGTCCTCTGAAGCCAAACCGCCAGGCCCGTGACATTCGAGACACACGCCACCGAAAATCGGGCCCCACGCCTGCTCCGCTAGAAACTGGCGAGCATCCGAACAGTCGGCGCCGGCAGAATCCCCTTTGCCCTTGCCACCGCCGCAGCTCGTCGCACCGACGAGCGCCGCGACTGCAATCGCACTCGCTGCGGTTGCCGTGATCCGCCCGAACCGAGTCCGCCGCATGAATACTCCTCCGGGCCGGAAGAACCCGGACCGTGTCATCAAGCTACGTACTTGGTGAGTCGCCGGTCAATGTAGGCCGAGGTAGGTGAGCGCCCGAACAGGGGTGAAACCCCCGCAAAGGCACTCGGCAGTCGGTCGTCCGGCCGAGCCCAGCGAGCGCGGATCTGAGTTGCGCTCGTGCCATTCAGGCCCTATTTCCCATGAGGTTCTCCGCAATCGGAAAAGGGGAAAGAGTGAGCACGCACGGTCGGTGGGAGCAGGCATTGAGGGAGACACTCGACGCGGTCGTGTCTCCACTCGTGCGTGACGAAATTCTCGCCGCCGCCTTGAAAGAAATCGGCGCGCGACGCGTGCCCGATGATCCCGATGCCATGCACGAGTTCGTCGCCGGACCTCTGCAGTCAGCGCTTCGCTCCGGGCTCGGCGAAGAGCTGGCCGAAAGCATCACCCACGAAATCGAAGCGTGTCTCGCACCGGCAAGCAGCTCACCCACCGCGCGCCGGCGCGACAGCGTGCGCACTCCGCCGGCTGGTCCGCGCAGAACCCAGTCGAGACCATCGATGAGCACCGAGCGATCGACCAGGCCTTCGGCGGCGGCACGAAGCGCCGCACCGAAACGTTCGTCGCGGCCACGCATGTCGGCAGTCACACCGGATGTGTCGACGCCGCTCCGCGCACCGCTCGACCCTCGAGCGCCGAGCAGCCAAACCTTTCCCGCGACTCGTCGCTCGGCGGATCCCGAGAGCTTCGACAATGACGACATCACCCCCGTGGGATCTGCTCCTCCGCCGTCGTCCCTGGCTCCGCCCGAGTCGTTCGACCCGCCAGCGTCTGTCCTACCAGCGTCGTCCCCCAGCAGACCGCCGGGCGTTGCGCGAGATTCGGGCCAGCGGGCAGTTTCGCGCGGCCGATCGAGCACCGATTACTTTCGCGGCACCCTCGAGGCCCTGGGCAGCAGCGTCGCGGGCCAACCGAGGTCCGCCGCCATCACCAAGCAGTCGGTTCTCCCGATGGTACTGGTGGTCACTCGCGACACTCAGCTCGTCGAGCGGCTGGGCCGATGGCTCGAACGGCGCGCCACCGTGGTGGGAGTTCACGGAGTGTTCCCACTGCTGCGCGACATCGAAGATCGCGCAGGGCTTCGCACCGCCATCGTCTTGGACTGCGGAAGCCCATCGATTCGCCCTTCCGCGCTCGCCGCGCTAGCCGACGAGCTCGGGAGCGTTCAGGTCGTGCTCTGGGGAGCCACTCGCAAAATCGAAGTCGACATCATGAGCGTGTCGCCGCGCGTCAGCACCTGGCTGTCCATCGGCGATGACGTCTCGGCGCGCGAAGTCGCGGAACGCTGCGCGATTCTCGTCAGATAGCCCACCTCAAACGGCCTGACGGCGCGCGCGTTTGGGGAGGAACTTCCGGTCGAAGAATCGGACGCGACGGACGAGCAAGTCGAGTAGGAAAATGACGAGCGCGAGGAAGACGAAGTTCTTCCAGAGCTGCTCGTAGTAGACGATTTTCTCCTCGCCGGGGTCGAACACCGCCGCGGGCTCCGGGTCCACGCTGCCACCACCGGCCAAGGCTGCGCGAGCAAGGCGATCCTCGTCGGGCTCGAAGCTGGCGTACTCGCGCGGGTAAGGGTTCGTGATGTGCCCGTAGCTCACCGCCACCTGACGAAAGGTGCCGTCCTCTTTCTCTTTCAAATGCTCGGCTCGAAGTAGGAACGATCCGTACTGGTCGAGATTGAAGTCGGCCTCGTAGCGCCCGGGGGCGGTTTGACGCATCGGCACCTCGCGGCGTTGTCCACCGGGCTCGGGACCGATGACCAGGAGTCGCGACTGCATCGCATTGTCGAAACGCTCCTCGAGGGTGAAGGCATCGATCACCGCTCGAACTCGACCGCCGTCGACCTCCGTTTTCATGGCGAGCTCTCGACGGTCGCGATGCCGCATGTGCTCGCGCACGAGCTGACCCCAGAATTTACTGTAGCCGCTCCAGCGGAGCCAATCGACCGCCCAGAGATTCTTCACGTCGCTGGTCCACGCCAGAGTCCAGCCGAGCCCCTGCCTGACGCGAGCCAGGATCGGCTCGTCCTTGTCGCTAGCGAGGATCTGCTGCGCCGGATGTTCCTTCATTTGGGTGGCGACGTAGCCGTGAAGAAGAGGCGCGCCGTTGACTGCGATGCCTTTCAAGAAATCCGCCTGACCCGTCTGCAGCACCGGAAACCACTCCTCCACGGCCGCCTGACGAGAAATCATCTCGGTCTCTCGCGTGAAGATCTTCGGCAGGCTGTTGGCATCCGGCACGTGGTGATATCGGCCGCCGCCGACTTCGGCGATCATCCTCAGCAGGTCGGCATCGGCCCCGTCACCGAGACCGACCGTGGTGACGGTGATGGCTTCGGCGATCATCGCCTGCACGAGATCTTTGATGCCGTGGGTCGGGGCGCGACCATCCGTGAGCAGAATCACGTGCTTCTTCCGCGCCTGGGTCACCGACATGTCCTGGTACGCCATGTCGAGCCCCGGGAAGATCTCGGTGCCGCCGCCGGGCTGAATGCGCAGGATCTCGTTCTGGATCCGCGTTCGATACCGCGCGGGCTGCATCTTCACGAATCGAGTGGGCCGCGAGTCGAACGCGATGACCTCGATGAGATCGTCCCCTTGCAACGTGCCAACGGTGGCTTTGCAGGCCGCTTTGGCCATTTCGATGGGCAGCCCCGTCATCGAACCCGAGCGATCGATGACCAGCGCCATCGCGACGCTCGGCATCTCCTTACGCCGTTGCACGTCCATGCGAACTGGAAGGATCCTTTCCAGCGGGGTGTGCGCCCAGCCTCCCAATCCGAATCCGCTCTCGCCGCCAGCCATGAGAAACCCGCCGCCGAGGTCGCGCACGTAGCGTTCGACCAAGTCCTGAGACGACAGCCCGACTTTCTCCTTGGGCACGTCGGACAAGATGAAAAAGTCGTAGCGCTCCATCTCCTTCAGCGATCCCGGGAAGGCCGAGGGCGCCCGAACGTCGACGTCGAACTGCTGCGCGGACAGAGCGCTCGTCAGGTAGTTCGCCCGGTGGGTCTGTCCCTCGATGTAGAGCACCGTCGGTCGACCGGGCACCTCGAGCGTGGACGTGTACTGATTGTTCTCCTCGAACTTGTCTTCGCCGATCTTGTCGAGCTTGAGCGCGTAGGTCACCTCTCCGCCGACCCTGACCACCGACTTGAACTTGACCTCGTTGGGGCCGGCACGGAGCTCGAGGTCGCGAACGCCATCGAGCCCGTTGAGGGTTTCGCCCTGATACAACCGGGCGCGGGCCTTGGTCGGGCGACTCGCGTAGATGTCGGCGATGATCTCGAAGGACTGACCGATTTCGACTTTCTCCGGCGTGCGCATGCTGCGAAGCGCCACCTCCCCCGGCGGCGGCTGACGGTAGGGCACCGTGAAGAGCTTGACGCCGAAGCCCACCGCCCGGTTGGCTTCGGCGAGAACGTCACCTTTGGTCTCGACCCCGTCCGTAATCAAAACGGCTCTCTTCAGATACCCCGGCGGAAACACGCCGTAGGCGAGCTGGAGGGCCGACTGCAAATCGCTGCCGGCGCCGGGCTTCTTGTCCCGTTCGGTCGGCGCGTGTCGGAGATCGGCCACCTTCGGCAGCTCGTTCTTCTCGCGAAGCTCGTCGCTCAGCTCGACGAGTCGCGGCCGCTTGGCGAACGTGATGACACGCACCTCGGCGTCGTCGGGCCGCGCGGCCAAGGCTCGCGAGACCACGCTCCGCGCATCTTCGATGGCTTCTGGCGGAACCGAGTCGCTGACGTCGACGAGGTAAACCGTGGCGACTTTCTGCGTTTCAGCGGTCCTCGCCAACCTGGCCAGCGACCCCGCGATGAGCGCGACGAAGAGGACTCGGAGCACCACGGCCAAAACCCGCTGCTGCCACGGCAAATCGGCGAGCGAGCGTCCGATGACGAACAGCAACAAGGGGGCCACGAGCACGAGCCCGAGGGTGCGCGGTTGCAGGAGCTCGTAGGTCACGCCGTCGCGGACCCATTCGATCGTCGGGTTCGGCGAAAGCAGAACGTGCTTCCGATACAGCCAGAACAGGCCGACGCCGACGCCGACGATGAACGCACCCCAGAGGGCGCGCTTCACCCAGTCGCTCATACGGTCACCCGCCGGTGATAGGTGATCCATTCGACGGTCGACAGCAAGAGCACCGCAAGCAGGAGGTAGAGCCAGATCTCTCGACGCACGCCGGCGGTGAAGCCCACGACCTCGCCGGCTTCCTTTCCACCGACCGAAAGCTCGTCGAGAGGCTCGATGCGGCTCTCGGCGAGATCCGCGAGATTGGCCGCGAACATCGTCTCGGTCTCCTCGTCGCCACCGACCTGGAGCTTGTAGAACCCGGCTTGCTCGCCGAGGTACACCGCGCGACCGTCTTTGACTGGGACCTTCCGTTCGTTGCCCGACGGATCGGTCAGGGTGGCCACCTCGGCGGTGCTCGGCGCCGGCACTCGCCACACGTCGCCCGTGCGGTACGACGAGATGTAGCCGGTGTCCTCTTCGATGAAATCGTTGATGGTGTTCAGCACGAAGAGCGGCCAGGCCACCCGCAACACCATGTCGCTGTCACGCGGGTCGAAACCCGTGGCGACGAAGCGGCGCCCATCTCGTCGCCCGCTGACCAGGATCGGATGGCCACCGGCGCGCCCGAGCACGTGGTCCGCCTTCTCGACGTCCAGGCGATACCCCGAAGCGATCTGGATATTCTCCATCGCTATCCAGCGCAGGATTCCGGTCTTCTTGTCCCAGGTATCGAACCCGAAGAGCTCGAGCGCGCGGCCTCGCCCGACTGGCGCGCCTTCGTCGGGCACGTCGAGGTAGAGCGCGCTACCCGTGCCGGAGGCCAACGGCGGGGCCACGCCATCGAAGATCGTGACGTCGAAGTTGCCCTCGGCGGGATACCGGGACGGATGAATGATCTCGACGTCGAGGTACTCGTCGAGCAGAAGCGCGGCTTCGAGATAGGTGTTGCCGACGCTCACCACCAGAACGCTGGCGCGTCGCCGTTCAGGCATGAGCGCGTAGGCGTGGTCGTCCGCCGGAAGACTGTCCTTGCTCCCGTCGGCCAAGGCGATCGTCGCCTCTAGGGTGCGGCTCGCACCCGCCAGGTCGGCGTAGAAACGCGGCAGTCTCTCGCTCGGACCGAGGTTGAGACGCGACACGTCGACGACCTCGCCATCGCCGAGCAGCGTCAGCTCGACGTCGACGGGCTCGTCGTTGGTATTGGTGACCTCGAGCATCACCTCGTACCGGGCTTTGTCCAGCGGGTAGCGTCGAACCGAAAATCCAGTGACCGCCACGTTCTTGCCCGACTCGCCGACGCGGAGGTAGCTGAGCTTGGTGTCGCCGAGGTCCGTCCCCTCCTCCACCTCGCCGAGCGCGCCGTCGCTCACGACGACGATCTCCGGGCGGGGCAAGTCGCTCAAGCTGTCGAGGGCAAACTCGAGCCCACGGGAGAAGTCGGCGCGAGTATCCGACGCCCGGAGCGAATCGACGGCGAGCTCGAGATCCGGGATCTCGCTCGTCATCGTCGACAGCGGTACGAGCGAGGCGTCCATTTGCGCCACCAGCATTCGATCCGAGCCGCCGAGCCCGCGAATGAGCTCGCGCACCTTTCCCTTGGCGACGTCGAGTCGACTCGGCAACACGTCGGTCGCCTTCATCGACGCGCTCGCATCGACGAGCACGACGACGTTCCGCCCCTCGACCAGGTTCCTCGAAAGGCGGGGATCGCCGAGAGAAAAAATCAGAAGCGCCAGCAAGAGAAGCTGCAGCAGCAGGCTCAACAGTCGTTTGAGCTGACTGAAGAGGCTCGTCGCTTCCTTGTCTCGGAGGATCCGCTCCCAAATGTGTGAAAACGGCACCGCGATGGGACGCCGCTTGAGCTTGAGGATGTAGAAAACGAGCGTCAGACCGCCCGCGATGCCGGCGACCGTGAGCAGCGTCGCGATGGGAAGGCCGGCGAGGAACATCAGCGCAGGAAGCCTCCGCGGCGAAATACGCGAAGGATCAGCTCGTCGAAGGGAACGTCGAGATCCGCGGAGAAGTAGGGAACCTGCCGCGTGGTGCAGAACCGCTCAATCTCGTTCTGATACTCCTGCCACGCCTCCTCCATCTTCTCGAGGACCTTCTTGGTGATGGTGACCTCGCGCTCGTCGCCGGTTTCACAGTCGTACAGACGGATGTCTCCCTTGAGCTGGGGACGAGCCTCGGCGGGGTCGACGATATGCAGAACGAAAGGCTCGAACTTGTTGTACCGAAGGACGTTGATGCCTCCTTCGAACCCGGCAGGGTCGTAGAGATCGCTGATGAGCACCGCGAGCCCCCGCCTCTTGTGCTGGGCGACGAAGGTCTTGAGGGTGTCGCGGAGATTGGTCGTGCCGTTCGGCTCGAGGCCGTCGAGGAACTGGAACACCTTGAAGATGCGCCCCTTGCCTCGCGTCGGCGGCATGCGAGCAACGACTTCGTCGTTCACCCCGACGATCGTCACGCGGTCGAGATTGGCGAGCCCGACGTAGGCGAGCGCGGCGGCGAGCTTCCGTGCGTAGTCGAACTTGCGCGAGCTTCCGAAACCCATCGAGGTCGAGCAATCGACGATGAAATAGATGCTGAGGTCTTCTTCTTCCTCGAAGAGTCGAATCAGCAGCCGGTCGAAGCGTTGGTACACCCCCCAGTCGACGTAACGAAAGTCGTCGCCGGGCACGTAGTCGCGATGGTCCGCGAACTCGATGCCACTGCCCTTCTTCTTGCTGCGACGCTCCGCCCTCATGCGGCCGGCGAACACTCGACGACTCACCACGGCGAGCATCTCGAGCTTTCGCTGGAACTGCTCGTCGAAGAGCTCTTCCTTCTTGGGTTTCGGACGCGACAAACGTCGCGACACCGGCGCCGCAGCCCGCTTGAAAACGTCGAGAACCCCCATGGGCTATCTCACCTCGTCCATTCGTTCCCCGGGGACTAGGTCTTGCCTTCGGGCAGCTTTTCGAGAATCTGCTCGATGACCGCGTCGGTCTTGACGCCTTCAGCCTCGCCCTCGAAGTTGAGCAAGATGCGGTGGCGGAGCGCTGGCAAGGCGCTCGTGCGAACGTCGTCGATAGACGCCGCAAAACGCCCCTCGAACAGCGCGCGGATCTTGGCCGCGAGTAACGTCGCCTGCGCGCCGCGAGGCGACGCACCCGTGCTCACGAACCGTTTGACGTTGTCCGGCGAATCCTCGTGATCCGGGTGCGTCGATTGAAGGAGCCGAATCGCGAAATCTTGAACGTGGCGCGCAACCGGGACGGTACGAACCAGCTTCTGCATCTCGAGGATGTCGTTCCTGGAAACCACCGCATCTACTTTCACGGCGTGGTCCGTCGTCGTTCGATCGATGATCGAGTGCAGCTCTTCGCGGTTGGGAAACGGGACCTGCAGCTTGAAGAAAAATCGGTCGAGCTGAGCTTCGGGCAACGGATAGGTGCCCTCCATTTCCAGCGGGTTCTGGGTGGCGAGCACGAAATAAGGCTCCTCGATGGTGTGCGTGGTCGTCCCGACGGTGACGCGGTGCTCCTGCATGGCTTCGAGCAGAGCGCTCTGAGTCTTCGGGGTCGCGCGGTTCACCTCGTCCGCCAGGAGGATGTTCGCGAAAATCGGGCCCTTTCGAAATTCGAAGACTTTGTGGCCGCCCGCGCTCTCTTCGATGACCGTGGTTCCGATGATGTCGGCGGGCATCAAGTCCGGAGTGAATTGAATCCTCGAAAAGTCGAGATCCACCGCCTCGGCGAGCGTGCGCACGAGCATGGTTTTTCCGAGGCCCGGCACTCCTTCCAGAAGGGCGTGTGACCCGGCGAGCATGCAAGTGAGCACGCCGTCGACCACGTCGCGATTGCCGACGATCACACGACCGATTTCCTCGCGGAGCGCGCCGACTTTTTTCTGAAAGGCGACGACTTGCTCGCGCGCCTGTTCCGCTTCACTCATGATTTCTCCTCACTCCCGCGGCCGGATGAGCTGGAAGTACCTCCGGACGTAGAATCGGTATCCTGGAGGGATCTCGTCGTTCTTGAGCACGTCCTCGGCGACGGTTCGGTAGTCGACGAAGACCTTTCGATAACCCTTGCCCACGAACCCTCGCTGAGCGGCACCGTGAATCACCTCGGCCGAGGCGCTGCCTTCTCCGGAGTCGACACCCGCGGCGGTGACATCCTTGGTGTTGCCCTTGAGCTCGGACGCATCGCCTTTGACGTTCTCGTCGTGTCCCGTGCCCCAGCTCTTGCCGCCCTTGCCGCCACCTTGACCGGGTTTGTCGCCTTCGCCTGCGCCGGGCTGACCTTGCCCCGGACCTTGCCCTTGGCCCTTGCCCTGACCCGGTGCGAGCCCCTGGCCGGGCATGATGACGATCTTTTCGCCTTGGCCGCCGGGCCCCGGCATCATTCCTTGGCCCTTGCCTTGGCCCTGACCCTCTTTGCCCTGACCTTGTTTCCCCTGGCCCTGTTTGCCTTGCTTGCCGCCCTTGCCCTGGCCCTGATTGCCGCGCGCGCGATTGCCGAAGCGGAGCATGCGCTGGAGGCGCTGCCGACCGCCCTTGCCTTGTTGGCGTAGGACTTCGCGCATCTCCTTCAGCCGCTGGAGCAGCTCCTTCTTCTGGCTCTGGTTCATCTCCTTCTGAGCCATGCGATTGATGTCTTCGGCGCCGCGATTGATGTCGTCGGCGCTCGCGCCCATGTCGCGCATCAGGTCCTGAGCCGCCTTCGCCAACTCCTGGTCGAGCTTCGACATCTGTCGCTTCGCGCTGTCGGCTCGCTTCTTTTCGCGGTTGAGGCGCTCGAGCTGACGGTCCTTCTTTTCGAGCTCCTTGCGGTCCTTCTTGCTGAGTCTCTTGTCCTTCTTCTTCTTGTTGAGGAGGCGCTTTCGCTGCTCCTCGAGCTCCTGCCGCCGTTTCTCGATCCCCTTCTGCCACTTGGAGGTCGACTTGCTCGCCTCGCGAAGCGCTTTTCGAAGCCTCTCGAGGTCCTCTTTCGAGACTTTCTTTTGTTTCTTCTTGAGCTTCTCCGCGAGCTCTCTCATCGCCTTTTCGGCGTCGGCGAGCTTCTTCTGTTCGAGGTGTTTCGCGATGGGTTTGCTCAGGCTGCTCTTTTCGAGTTCCTTCGCGATGCGATCGAGACCTTCATCTCTCGCCTCCTTGTCGGCCTCGGCCCCCTGCATCAGATCGCGCTCGAGCTCCGACATCTGTTTGAACACTTCGCGTCGATCCAACCGCCTTTGGGCCACGTCCTCGACCAGGCGGTTGAAACGGCGAATCGCCGCCAGCGTGTCGGGATCCTGATTCTGTTCTTCGAGCTCGTCGGCGATCTTGCGAAAGAGGTCGATGTCGTCCGGGCTCATGACCATGGGCTCGAAGGTCTTGGTCGGGGGCAACTCGGTGTAGGTGCGCACCTCGAGCATCGCGATGCCGGCGGCCACCACGGCGAGCAACACCGCCGCCGCGAGCTCCCGGGGCAAGCGAACCGGCGCGGCCTTCGACGGCCGGAGGTCCCTCGCCACGGCAACCGCGTCGTCGATGGCAGCATCCATCAACGGCGTGCGCTCACCGAGCTCGCGAAACGTGAGCGCGCTCGTGATGCGATCGTGGAGTCCGTGGTGGCGATCGAGCGCGATCGCACCAACGAGGTCGGGCCGTCTTCGAAACCAGGCCAGCAGCGTGCCCACGAGCACCACCGCGACGGGCACGGCACCCACCCCGATGAGCCACGTCTGCACCTCGTGAGGGGGGCGCGCCACCTTGATGAATGTGAGCGCCCCGACCGCGTAGACGAGCGGCAGCGGCAAGAGCAGAGCAAATCGAGCGAGCGCGCTGTCGAAGCGCAGACGAATCGCCGTCCACCGCGCTTGGCGCGCGAGGTGGCTCAGGTCGGGCGGTTGCTCAGACACTCGATTGTCCTGACGTTTCTAACGCCTGAAAGTTCCAGATGCTTTCGCTCTCGGAGGCGACGAGGCACCGTATCTTCACTCTAGCGCGACGCGACCGGGCCGCTTTCCCAGGAATCCTGGCTCGTGCCCGCAGATGCCAGATCGGCTCGATCTGGCTGGATTTCGAACAGTTATCCCCATGCTGGGCGGCGGCCGCCACTCTGCGAGGGCTCATCCGTGGTGGACACGCGACCCCACCACGGGGTTGGGGCGACCGCCCTTGACCGTAGGGGCGCCGTGTTCTCTAGTCGTGCTCCCTCTGGAGCCCCACAGATGCCTGAACAGAAGCAGATCACCGTGCTCGTTGCCGACGACGAGCCCAGCACTCTCGCCCTGGTCGCTGGCCACATGCGCTCGAAAGGCTATCGAGTCGAGGAGGCCTCCGATGGCGACGAGGCCTGGACGAAGGCGCACGAACATCTGCCGGATCTGGTCCTTCTCGACGTGATGATGCCCGGCATGAGCGGGTGGGAGGTTTGCCGAAAGATTCGGGAGACGGTGTCTCTGGCTCACACCGGCGTGATCATGCTCACCGGCATCGGTGAGAACCTCAACGAAATGACGTCGCCGCTCTACGGGGCGGACGAGTACGTCGACAAACCTTTCGAATTTTCGGTCATCGACGAAAAGGTCGACGCCACCCTCGCGCGGCGGTCCAAGCGAGCCGCCCTCCGCGACAAGGTCAGAGACGAGCCGGTGGTCCCGGAAGCCTCAGGTCTGAACCTCGAACCCGACGACGCGCCCCCGGAAAAGCTGACGAAAAACGTCGTCACCGAAGCACTCGAGCGCGTGCTTGGGGGCGCGGAGAAGAAGGCGCCCGTCAAAAAGAAGGCCGCAGCAAAGAAGCCGGCCAAGAAGAAAGCCGCTTCCAAGAAGAAGGCCGCTTCCAAGAAGAAAGCCGCTTCCAAGAAGAAGGCCGCTTCC
>JAJDAH010000270.1 GCA_029261965.1 Polyangiaceae bacterium | reverse complement strand
TCCTTGTAGTAGCCGAGCATGTTGCCGGGCGAGCGAATGAGCACCTCTCCCTCGGGACTGATTTTCACCTCGACGCCGGGAAGCGGCTCGCCAACGTAACCCGATCGCGATCGACCGGGCATCGAGAAGTGCGAGTACCCGAAGTCTTCACTCATGCCGTATCCCTCGAGCAGCTCGAGACCGAGGCTTCGGTACCAGTCGATGAGCGCGGCCGGGATCGGTGCTGAGCCACTGCCGGCGATTCGAACCGAATCCAGCCCCAGGCCGCCCAGGATCTTCTTTTTCACCTTCCCCGAAATGATCGGAACCTTCAGTAGGAAATCGAGCCGCGACTTCGGCATCTTCTGAAAAACACCGAGTTGGAACTTCAACCAGAGCCGCGGAACGGAAACGAACAGCGTCGGTCGCGCTCGCTGCAGATCGCTGACGAACGTGTCGAGTGCCTCGGCGAAGAACACCTCGAACCCGGTGTAGAGCGAGCCCGACTCGACGACGTAGCGCTCGAACACGTGAGCGAGCGGCAAGTACGAAAGCATGCGGTCGTTCGTATCGCTCCCGAGGGCCTCGGTGGCGCCGTGCGCGGCTTCAGCGATGTTCGCGAAAGAGTGCATGACTCCCTTCGGCTGACCGGTGCTGCCCGACGTGTAGACGATGATCGCCAGATCGCCAGGCTCCGGCATCGGCTCGCCTTCGACCGGGTCGGTCTTTTTTACGATGTCGTCCCACTTGTCGTAGTCGGTCGGTGGCGCCAGCGGATAGGCGATGACCTTCAAGCTGTCGCTCACCCCGGGTTTCATGTCGTCCCACGTGTCGAGCTTGCCGAGGAAGAGCAACTTCGCTTCGCTGTGCTCGAGGATGTACTTGACCGTGTCTGCCGCCAGCGTTGGATAAAGCGCCACCGAAACGTGACCCGCCATCCAGATCGCCAAGTCCGAGAGGATGAAGTGAGCGCAGTTCTTGCTCAGGATGGCGATGTTGCTCTTCGGCGGCAGATCGAGTGAAGTCAAGTGCGCCGCCATGCGGCGCGCTTCGTCGAGCGTTTGTTTCCACGTGTACGTGGTCACGGCGCCGCCGCCGGTCGGCTGGGTCATGTAGACCCGGTCGGGAGTCGTTTTTTCGAAGTGGTAGGCGCGTTCGAGAAGAGGGGTGTCGTTCGGCATGTTCTCCGCCAGTTAGTTCACGTTCACGGTCAGATCGAAAGTCACCGCTGGTGCGACCGAATCGTCCGCGGTGAACCGATATACCCAAGTTCCGCCGGCTTCGCTGGCATCTGTGAGCCACCGCCAGTCCACGCCGTACGGCGCCGAGCCCAGGCCGCCGAAAGGCGACGGATCTGCGGTCGGGGCCGGCCCACCGGTTCGAGCGTAGCTCCAGCTCACCGAGTCGGGATCGGGATCGGCGAACACCACCCGGCAGTCCAGCGGTTGCCCCGCGGAGACGTCGACGTCGCCATCGGTATCCCCGCCGCAGTCGACGGAAATGGCCGGGGCACCGTTGATACCATCGTCGGCGACGACTTGTGCAGCGAAGGTATGCCGGCCCTCGGCGGACCCGTCGTCGGCGACCCAAATCACGACCAGAGTCGTGCCCGCCAACCCGTTGGTCGAGCCGCCGAAGAACCCACCGGACACGGGAACCGGGTTCGAGCCGAACGGCTGGATCTGAAAATTGCTCGAAGCGACGCTGCAGTCGACCGTGCCGCCGGCGGCGTCCTCGCACGTCAGGCTGACGTTCGCTCCCGGAGCACCGGTCACCCCGAACGAGCACATGACGGGCTGACCTTCCACGGCGACCTCTCCGCTGCCGACGTCGGGCAAGCACACGATGTCGGCGAACGCCGGTGCCGCGGCGCTGCCTCCCATGCCACTGGCTCCCGCCGCCGCTGCGGTACCGCCCATCCCCCCAACACCAGCTACGCCGCCTGAGCCCCCCGCCGAGCCTCCGGCGCTTGCTCCCACGCCCGCCGAGCCGCCGCCCGCATCGGGCGACCCGCCGGATCCGCCAGAGCCTCCCGAGGCGGCTTGGCCACCGGCGCCGCCACCATCTGGAGTACCCCCGCTTCCGCCGGAGCCCGTCGACGTGCCGCCAGCTCCACCCACTCCGGCGGCGTCCGAGCTCGAGCCCGAGCCGCACGCGGACGGGGATGCCGCGGCGACGAGCAGCGCCGCACTCCAAAGCAGCCCGGCAGGAAGTACCGACGCTCCGTTCGAAGATGCTGCCGAGCCACGCGCGATCACACCGGGCAGGCTCGCACGGATCCGATCCGCCGGTAACCCCACGAGCCATGGCCGAGCCGGCTCTTCAGGGCCGTCCGGCCTTCCAGCGCGAAGCCGTGTGGTAGCTTGTCGCAGTGCTCGTGCGAACGACCTGTCTTGTCGCACTCGCGTCGGGCATCGCGGGCTGCTCCGACACCGGAGCGGATCGCGAAGGCGGTACCGGAGGCAGCGCGGGATCCGGCGACGCGGGCGCTCCCGGCCCGTTTCCGTCACCGGTTCCGGACGACTGCATTCGCGACGTGAGCACCGGTTTTCGTCAAATCGACTGCGAAGAGCTCCAGTTCGACGTCGAAGTCCCCGAGGTTTGTCTCGAGAGGGCGTGTGGGCTCATTTTCGACGTGCACGGTCTCGGAATGAACGCGGAGCTCGAGGAGCTACACACCAAGATACGCCAAGTCGGCACCGGCGGCGGGTACATCGTCGTTCAGCCGAGCGCTCCGGGCATGGTGCCCGACACGAGCTGGGACAACGACGTCAACGACGCTCACGTGTTCGCGTTCATGCAGCGAATCATCGCGAGCTTCCACGTGGATGCCGATCGCGTGCACATCGGTGGCTTGAGCCAGGGCGGATTCATGACGTGGAGGTTCATTTGCGAGCACGCGGACGTCATCGCTTCCGCGGCCCCGATCGCCGCGGGCCAGGACTCCGCCGGCCAGCGCGGGTGCGACTTCGCCTCCGCCGCCAGTCGCCAAGTACCCATCTTCTACACCCACGGTAGAACCGATGGTCTCGTGCCCTTCACGACGGCATCCGCCCAACGCGACACCGTGCTGGCGGCCTACGGGTTGAGCGAGAGCGAGGTGGTCGAGATGAGTGCCGAGCACGATTGGCGCCGCTACAGAAACCCTGCCGGAACGGTGTTCGAGTTTCTCGAGCACGATTGGGAGACCGCCTTTGCGCTCGGAGCGCGGCCGCTCGGTGGGCACTGCGTCCCGGGCAGTGGCGAGTTTCTCGGCTGCGGCGCCGACAATGCCGTCAACTGGGGGCAGGCCGTAGTGCAGTTCTACATGGACCATCCTCGATGACTGGCCGGTGAGCGATGGCGCGCTGCGAGCGGTGGGCGAGACTCGCGCAAAGCTTGTGTCAGTCTAGATCCGGTGACTCGCCTCACGCCGGCCGTCCGAGCCCTCGCCATCCGAGCCCTCGCCATCGCAGCGTTCTCGCTGGCGTTGACCGCGTCAGGTTGCGGCGTCGGGCCCGAGAGCTCGGGTAGACGGTGTGGAGACGTGGTCTGCGCCGTGCGCGGCTGTCCCGCAGGAACCGTCGAAACCACCGCCGAGGGCCAGTGCTGCCCGATCTGCGTGCTTCAAGAAAGCGGGGCGAGGCCGACCGCGCGCGGCGTTTGCCCCGCCGTACCGCCCGAGACGGGCGCGAGCTGCCCGCTCGATCTGACCTGCAGCTGGGGCGCTCACCCCTCACTCGAATGCCGAATTCGTGCCTCTTGCGTGGGCCCAGACGCCCGCGACGCGAGCTGGCAACTCGCGCAGCCGCCCTCGGAGTGTGACCGCCCGCTGTTGGCTGCCCCGTGCCCAAACGCACCGAGTACCGGCACGTGCGACGTCTCCCCAGGTTGCTTCTACGCGGACGGAACCAACTGCCTTTGCCCCCCGGGTCGAACGTGGCAATGCGACCCGCCACCCACCCTGTCACCTGGGTGCGCGGTGGTTGCCGGCAACGACGGCGCGCCCTGCAATCTCGAAAACGAGACGTTCTGTCGCCGTGAAACTTGCGGGACGAGCATCGTGTGTCGAGACGGAGTGTGGCGATGGATCACCGAGACCACGACGACGACCATGTGCAGCGGTCGCGGGAGCTGACCCGCGTTTCATCGTGCCGATCGACCGCGGCGAGGACTCAGTTTCGGAGGCACGCTCACGAGCGGCGCTCGCGGCAGCCCAATGTCGACGTCGGGCACCCGCGGATCGATGTAGACCGTCACGGTGGTCGCACCCGTCGTCGCCACGACCCGACCCCCGCACCCCCGCGCCCGCTCGCTCAGCAAGTCGGCGTGCTCGACGAGGATCGTCAGCACTCCGAGCTCGTACCGAGCGCGGGTGGTGTCCCCCTGACGACTGGCGGTGCGAAGCAACCGCAAACGTAGCGAGGCCCATCTCTGAACGGCGTGAGCTTGACTGAGGTTGTCGTCCAGGCACACGGCCGCACGGGCAGCTCGGCCGTTTCTGGCCGCACGCAACTGGAGCTGAATTTTCGAGCTGGACCGCGCAATGGCCAGAAACCGGGCCTGCCCGAGCTCGACCAGCGTCGGGGCGAGCGCGGGTGCGCTTGCCCTCGGGCCCCGATCCCCGCGAGATTGCGCCCAGGCTGCGTTTGCCACGGCAAAGGTCAAAAGCGCGGCGGACGCCGCTAGGAGCGCGATGCGAGAGCGCGCGACTGCTCGGTGCATGGCTGTTGTGATGCCTTCGGCGGCGTCGACGTTCATCCTGCGGCAATCGGTGTAAGCTGGATCCATGGTTTTGGATGCGCGGGAGCTGCCGGACGTGAGCGCGGAGCACCCCGAGCTCACCGACCCTGAAGAACGGATGTTCGCCGCCCACATGCTGGCGCGCGAGAACGCCCTCACGAAGATTTTCGGGCCGACGGAGCCACCGGATCAGATCCTGTCGCCCTCGGACCCGGAGCTGGTCGCCAACTGGCCGGGCGGCGGCGTGCATCAGTACCCACCTCGCGGCACGCGACGCACGTGGCACTATGTCACCCACGGACTGTCCCAACCTTTCGACGAGGCCGATGCCGAGGAGTTCGCCACCGACCCGGACTCCGCGTCGGGCTTCGGCGTCGAGTTCGTCATCTCGACGCCCGAGCCGTGCACCTGGGCCCCCGACGTTCTGATCGGACTCGTCAAGTACCTCCTACTCGACGAAGACGCGCGGGCCATCGAGCCCGGGCATCGATTTGCGTGCGAAGTCGAAGGACTCGTTACCGAGCTCGACCACATGCTGGCGATCATGAGCCCGGAGTACGAGTGTCAGCTCGTCTTACCCGGCGGACATTGCACCTTGGTTCATCTCGTCGGCACCACCGAGGCCGAAGTCGATCAGGCGCGAGAGCACGGCGGCATGGACGGCAGCTTGATCTTGTTCGATGTGCTCGTCAGCGCCGGCGTCGGCTGCACGACCGACCCCACCAGAAAAAGCCTGACCGAGCGGAGTGACTTTCTCGAGATGTGGGAACAGGCTCGAATTGACCTCGAAACCGATGACGATGGCGATGACGATGACGATGACGACGACGATTGAGCGGGCTCGCGGCGGACGACTCACCCTCGCGCTCCGAGTGGTGCTGGCTACCAGCGCCTTGGCTCTGACTACGGCTTGCGGTGACGGTGACACCTCGAGCGACGGCAGCGCCGGCGGGGGAACGAGCGGCGCCGGCGGGGCCGGCGGAGCGGCGGGGATGGGCGGGTCAGCCGGGAGCGGCCCTCCGTGTACTCGAAGCGCATGCGCCGACTCGACGACGCTCGAGGATTGTGTCGACGGCAGCCAGGTGGTCGTCGACTGCATGGCCGAGCGTGGACAGCTGTGCGAAGCGGGCGCGTGCGTGGAGCCTTGGACCTTCGGAACACCCGAGTGGTCGACTTGCCCAGACGAGCCACTCGCGACCTCCGAAACCCTCGCCGAAAAGGCGGCCTACTACGACGAAATCGCCACCCGGCTGCACATCCATCCGGACCTCAAGTGGATCATGAGCGTGCAGCTTGGCGGGACCGATACGACCCCAGCGGTGCCCGAAACCCAAGCGACTTGGGGCGACGTTTCCCAGTGGCACACGGGCGAGAACGACGGCTTGTGGAATGGCCTCTACTTGGCTTCGCAGGCCTACAGATACGCCGTCACTCGAAGCGACGATGCCCTCACCAACGTCAAGACCATCCTCGAGGGCGAAGTCACCCGGATGAAGATCACCGGGGTGACGGGCATCTTCACCCGGCAGTACATCCCACCCGGCGTGGCGGGCATCGCGTGTCCGACCGACGACGCCTCCTACACCGAAGACGCGGAGAAGGACGACAACCACTGGGTCCAAGTACGCGACGACGGCTGTATCTGGGACATCGAGCTCGACACCGGACAATTCACGAAACGCGAGGCCTGCGGGCTCGACGAGTTCGCTGGCTACTGCTGGCTCGAGAACGTGAGCAAGGACGAGTACGCCGGCCACATGTTCGGGCTCGGCGCCGTCCAAAAGCTCGTCGACGACCCCGACGTGCAAGCGGTGGTCGTCGATCTATTGGGCCAAGTCGGCGAGCATCTGGTGGAAAACAAGCTTCGTCTCATCGACTGGGACGGTCGGGTGACCGAGCACGGACGCTTCTCCCCGCTGGGCTTCGACGACTTTCCCGGGTTCAACGCCGCCATGGGCATGGACTTTCTGTTGATGGCCGCCGAAGCGACCGGCCGCGCCGATCTTCGCGACTATTACGACCGGTGCATGCTCCGCCGCGGCGGAGACACGAGCGACTGCTTCGCCACCTCCATCGCGCCGCTCGATCCGTTCCCCACGTTTTTCTCGAGCGCCGGCATGTACCTCGGCGAGTTCGGTTGCGGCAGCAACTACAACAACATTTCGATGCACATGCTGTCCCTCGCGCACTTGATCTGGTTCGAGCACGACCCGGTGATTCGCGATCTCGCACAACAGACGCTCGACGTCGACGTCGTACGAGCCCCGAACGAGCCCCGAGCGGTGATGTTCCAGAACAACACGCTCTTCGACTTCATCTGGGCCTCGCAAAAGAAGCTCGGTCCCGACAGCGACGGTCCGGCGTTCGACGCCGTGGAGAGCGGCATTTGTCAGCTCAAGCAATTCCGCGCGAGTCAGGCCGCGGCCGACGTCACGCTCCCCCCCAGGTACCAACCGTTCTGCCTGGACCGCTTCGACCGCGACACCGGGGAGTTTCCCCGAGAAGGCGCGGAGAGATGCTCGTCGACCTTCGTTTGGTGGGGAGATCCGTACAACCTCGGCAATTGTGTAGGCAACGCGCGCGAAATCCGGATGCCAACAGGGTACCTGCTCGCGTACTGGATGGGCCGCTACTACGAGTTTTTCGACGACGCCCTCTAGCTAGATCTCGCACACCTTCGGTGCGAGCGCGGCCACCGCCGCTTTTTGAGCGGCGGAAATCGGCGGCTGCGGATCACGAACATCCGCGCATTCGATGATGCCCAGCACGCGAAGCGCCTCTTTGACGCCGGCGTGCGCCGCCGCCGGCTTTTGGGGAAGCGGCGCCCCAGTGCGAAGCCCGACCTTGAGACCAACCTCGGCGACCTTCGCGGGCAAACCGCCGCCGCTGATCATCGGCAAAGCTCGGAACAAACGCGCTTGAAGATCGGCCGCTGTTTTTCGATCCCCCGAGCGGAACGCCTCGACGAGCTCACGCGCCGTCGTCGGCAAGAGCGTCGGCACCGGACAAATCGCACCCACCGCCCCCGCATCGAGCGCCGGAAGCAAGTTGAAGCTCTGGCCGGTGAACGCACTGATCGATCGGTCGACTTCCCGCACGTGCGCATGAAGCTCCGGCGTCGACAAACCACTCTCCTTGATGCCAGCGAGCGGAACACGAGCGAACAACTCCGCCATTTCCTTGGGCCGCAGCTTGAGCCCGAAGACGATGGGGAAGTGGTAGTAGAGCACCGGAATCGCGACGGCTTCGGCGACCGCAGCGTAGTGACGGATCACCGAGGAGACGGGTGTTTCGAAGTACTGTGGGAGCGCGACGAGCAACGCACGAGCGCCCGCTCCTTCGAGGCGCTTGGCCTCGTCGACCGCCTCCACCGTGCCGAACTTGGCAACACCAGCGATGACAAAGGCTCCCTCGAGTCTGGAGACCGCCGCTTTCACCACCGTCTCGCGTTCGGCTTCGGTCAAGAAACCGAGCTCGCCTCCGCTGCCGAGCAACATGACCCCCTCGACTCCCCGGGCAAGCAACCGCTCGAGGACGGCGCGCAGTCCCACGAGGTCGACTTCGCCACCACGCTCGAACGGCGTCGGGACGACGGGAAAAACGCCTGAAAGCTCCGCCGATTTCACGCCGCCGCTCCGAGACCCAAGAGCCCTCGCAGGGCGTTTTCCAACACGGCGAGGGTAACGGGTTTCGCCAGCACGGGCCGCGGCGACTGCTCGAGAAAACCCGCGAGCTCTCGGTCGGCGGTGGCTCCGGTAACGAAGGCGAGTCGCTCGACCAAGTCGGGCCAGTCCCTCTCGAGGGCCTCGTGGAATCGGCGACCGTCCATCTCGGGCATTGCCAGATCACACAAGATCGCATCGACGACCTTCTCCCGGCTCAGCACTTCGAGAGCTTCGAGCCCATTCGACGCCACCAAAAGCTCGTGATTGCGGCCGAGGGTGCGCTGGTAGGCCCGGAGCAGAAGCGGCTCGTCATCGACCACGAGAATTCGGCAGCGAGGGAGTTGCTCGCCAGGGGCGGCCCGAGGATCTTGCGCGTCCTCCAGCGAGCCCACGGTCGGAAGGCGCACGGTGACGTTCGTGCCCTCGCCTTCGCGGCTCGAAACGTCGATGTGACCATCGTGCTCTTGCACGATGCGGTGGCAGATCGCCAGGCCGAGACCCATGCCGGCGCCGGGAGCCTCTCTCGAGAAGAAAGGCTCGAAGAGCTTGTCCAAATCCGAGTCGGCGATGCCTCGCCCGTTGTCGATGATGGTGAGCACGGCTTCGCCACCCTCCTCTCGAAGGGCCACCCGCAACCGCCGCTGGAGATCCGGCAGATGGGAGCACGCGCGAACCGCATTGCTGATCAGGTTGACGACCACCTGAACCAGTTGCGCCGCGTTTCCGTCGACTCGCGGAGTCGGCGACAACTCCATTTCGATGCCCGCTCCCGTGCGCAACCTCGCTCCCGACAGACGCACCGCCCGTTTGACGACGTCGCCCAGGTCCACCCGGCGTCTCTCCCGTGATGGGCGCGCCAATAGCCTCAGCTCACTCACGATCGAGCTGGCGCGTGCAACACCATCGAGGGCTTCCACGGCACACTGCTCGACCTCGTCAGCGTCCTCGCGATGGGCCAGGCTGCGGGTGAGTTCGAGCAATCGTTCGAGATTCATCTCGGCGTAACCGAGAGGATTGGAAATCTCGTGGCCCACTCCGGCCGCCATTCTGCCGAGCGTGGCCAAAGTTTCGTTCAGGTCTAGCCTTTGCTCCGCGGTCCGAAGAGCGCTGAGATCCTTGAACACCGCGAGCAGCTCGGTGACTTGCCCCTCGGAGCCCCGAACCGGCGCGGCGCTCAGTACGATCGGGACAGGGTAGCCATCGCGGTGGCGACGAAGTGTCTCGAGCGAAACCGATTCGCCGTCGAACACACGCGCGATGATGTTGATCTGATCCATCGGCGACGCCTCGTGCTCGAGAAATCGCACGTGTTGCCCCACGACTTCGTCGCTACTGAACCCGAGGATGCGCTCCGCACCCTTGCTCCACCGCGTGATGATCCCCTGCTCGTTGCAGGCCGCCACTCCGTCCCCCGCTCGATGAATCAGCGCGGACCAGAGCGCCTGCTCGGTGATCGCCGCGTCGGCTGATCTGGCGTTGGCTATCGCGACACCAGCGAACCGGGCGATGAGCTTTGCCGTGTCGACGTCGCCCTCGCCGAGCGCGCGCGACGCGACGGAGGTGAGCACGATTTCGCCGAAAACCTCCTGCTCGTTCGCGATGGGGACCGTTACGCGCGCGAGCTGCGCCCCGACTTCGCCGGCAGGCCGACCCGCGTCGCCGGACGCCGGTGGCTCGACCTCGATACCGCCCGCGCTCGCGGCGCGACGCAGGCTTCCGTCGCGCTCGACCATGAAAACGGCGGAGCAGTCCGCCGTGGTGATCTCGAGCAGCCCTTCGCAGGTCTTCTGGAGCACCCGGGACAGGTCGCCGAACTCGACCAGGCGGCTGGCGAGATCGAGCACTTGCCCGGCTGGGATCTTCGAGTCCGCCAATCGACCGGCTCGCCTCTCACTCCTCGACGACGCTGAATAGGTCTTCGGCAACGGCGCGAAACTTGGTGCCGAGTCTTTTGCTCTTGAAGAGAGACGGCCGAATCATGTGCTTGCCCGCCAACGTCTCGTCGAGAGTCACCTTGCCGTTCTTGTCGATGCGAAAACCACGCTCGACCAACCCGCGCCGAGGTTTCGGAGTGTAGACGACGACGTCGTACTTGCCCGTGTTCTTCGTGTCGTAAAAGGCCCAGGCGAGACCATTTCGCTGCATGAAACCGAACTCCGCTTCGACCTTGCCGTCCTTGACCGCTTTGGCCGCTTCGATTTTCTTCTTGGCCACCGCTCGGAAGCTGTTCTGGTCCAGGTCGATCAAGAAGCCATCGCTGCCTCGACCCTGAATGGCAATGATGCCTTTCGGCAGCTCCTTGCTCTCTCGGAGAGTGAATCCAGCACCACGATGATCTTTGGTGGGATCCGGAAACGATCCGATGCCGTCGTTCTCCAACGCCGACAAGATCGGCAGCATGCCGCCCTTGGCCACGTCGAGCAGAGAAGTCCTCATGGTCGTCGTCTGCATCAGCGACGGGCGCATCAGTTTGCGACCCTCGTGCTCCGGCATGCGGGTCTTGTTGCCGCTGGCATCCACGGACCAGGCATCGACCGCGACGTAGTCACGAATCCCCGGGGCATGGAGCACCAGGTCGAAGCGACGATCGTCGTCGGTGTCGTACCAGACCCAGACGTGGCTACCCTGACTCACCGACACGACTTCGGCGTCCGGTTTGAGCTCGAGCTCCGCCATTTTGACGGGGGAGCGCAGCGCCGGGACGAAGGACTGGTCCGCGTCGATGATGAGTCGTGAGCTGAACGGCGCCTGCACGAAGATCGAGTCCGAGCGGCCGTCCTTGTTGAGATCGCGCAAGCGACCGTCCCCGGTACGCCCGATGGGCTCGGGCAGCGTGTTGGCGACCGAGCTGGTTCCCGACGTGTACCGAGCAGGAAATGCCGCCGCAGCGATGCGCTCGAGCCGCTCTCTGAGCGCGTCGTCGAGCATCAAAGCCGCCTGAACCGGCCGGCCGCCGGCCAGTGAATCGTCCCGCGTGATGCCCCCCATCGGGCCGAGTTTGTATCCGGCAGTGACCCTTCCCGTCCCTCCCTTGTCGTAGAGCAAGACGTCGAAGATGCCGTCGTTGTTTCGGTCGTACCAGATGAACGTGTCTTTCTTGAGCTGAAGAAACGCGAGCTCCGCGTCGAAATCCTTCTTGTCGTACGCTTCGGTGAGCGAGGGCACTGCGCGACCGGTGTAGCTGTCCTGGTTGGCATCGACGAAAATCGCCGTGCTCTGGCGCGGGCACCACAGACACGGGCGCCTACCTCGAAGCAAGAGCACGTCGATACGGCCATCGAGATCCGCATCGGCGAAGCCCGCGTCACCGCCGCCGTCCTCCCATGGGCTCGGCAACATGGGCGTGGCTTCTTTGGGGCGGTCTTTGACGAACTTTTTGATCTCGTCCAAGTGGACGTGGAAGCTCAGTAGGCCACCGGTCCGCCCGTCCTTCCGCGAAAACGCGTTGATGCCGACGAGCTCCCCCTGACGGCTGACCAACGGTCCCCCGCTGTCGCCAGGAAGAATGTTGCACGTCGACTGAATGACGTAGCCGAGATGCTGCTTGTCGAGGAACTTGCGAAAACTGTCCGCCGCCTCTTTGTCCTTGTCGTCTTTTTTGAACTTCGCGAGTAGCGCGAGTTGCTCGCTGAGCTTGCCTAGCGCGGAGATCTCTCCGCTCTTGAGCGCCCACAACATGCCCGCGCCGGCGTGACCGAGGGCCAGCACCGAGTCGCCCGGCACGGGGCTCTTCGAGCTGAGCTTGACGGCCTTGAGATCTTTCGGGGGGTTCTCGATCTTTATGAGCGCCATGTCTCGGAGCTTATCGGCCTTGAAGACCGTGGCCTTGTAGGCGTTGCCCACACGCTCCATCGCACCGCTCTTCTTCGATATCGCTCCCAGAAGGACGGACACGGTGATGTTGAAGTCCTTCGTCTCACCACCACGAACCACGTGGTGGTTGGTCAATACCCAGCCGCTCTTGTCGATGACCACCCCGCTGCCGAGCCCGTCGGGGGTGCGGATGATCACCGTCGCCGGGGCGAGATCCCGGTAGACCTCGCTCGAAGACTTCGGCGCGGGGGCCGCCTTGACCACGGCGGAGTTCGACGCGAGCGCGGTCCTTGCGCGCCGGTCGAGCAGCTTGACGCTCGGGACGCGGCCGTCGTCGGGGATGTCGTGCGCGCCCGGACCCGCTGAGGCGGATTTGCCGTCCTTGTCGACCTTGCTCTCGGTCTTCGACTCTGGGGTCTCCGGCGTGGCGGGCCCCCCGCCGCAGGCGGTGGCGACGAGCAGCGCAGCTAGCGCGCCAGCTCGTGCCGTGGTGGAAATCGTCATTTGGATGGTGCTCCCCTGAATGACCGCTCTACGGTCACCGAACCGCCATGTTCGCCCGATTACCCCGCCGGGTGAAGCCTCTTCTCCGTGATAAATAGTGCGAGACCATGAGTCGACACGCCGACGGCGCGCCAGGCCCGGGCCCGGGAAAATACGACCGAAACAAGAGCACCGCCGAGCGCCGGGACGAGCGACATCGCCGCGTGATCCAGGCGGCGGCGAAAGTTTTTGCGTCCACCGGATATGCCAACGCCACGCTCGGGGACGTCGTCAAGCAGGCGGGAATCAGTCGGCAGACCTTCTATGAGCACTTCGAAAGCATGCACGACTGCCTCATCGAGGTTTACCAGTTCGGCATTGCCACCGTATTCAGCGACGTGTCGAGTCAGCTGCGCGGAATCGATGATCCCGTCGAACGGCTCGAGCTCGGCATCGCCGGCTACTTGAACATCGTCGGCCAAAACGCGCCGCTCGCGCTCGTGCTCAACCGGGAGATCCTCGGTGTGGGCCGCGAGTACGCGTCGAGACGGGAAGCTTCGTACAGTCGGTACGCGGCGCTCATGATGGAGGGCGTCGACGAAGCCCACCGGCGAGGACTGCTCACCCGAGCAGCCGACGAGCTCACGTGTTTCGCGCTGGTGGGCGCGATGGAAACCGTCGCGCTCCGGTACATCGACCGCGGCGAAGAGGAAAAAATCATGGAAGCCGCGAAACCGTTGGTGAATCTGGTGCTGAACGCCTTCGGTTATGTCGGTCCCAAAACCGCCTAACGAGCTAGCGCCAAAAACCGGCGCCATTTCGACGGGCAGGGGCCTCAAGATAACCCGCGACTGGCCGTTCCTCGGGGCGTGGACCTGAGCGTCGCCCCGCCGAGTGTTCGACCTGATCGGGCGCCTGTCGTGCTTCTCGTCGACGACACGGTCGAGATCCTCGACTCGACCTCGCGGTTCCTCCGCCGCCAAGGCTACCGAATCGTCACGAGCGCCTCTTCGTTCGGCGTGACGCGCTTGCTGCATGAGCACGAAGCAGACGCCATCGTGCTCGACGTGGCGATGCCCGGCCTCGACGGCGGCCAGCTCGCGACGATCCTGCGCCAGACGCTCCCGGAAATACCCATCATCTTCTATTCGGGCATCAGCGCCACCGAACTCGCCGCGGTCACCAACCGCATCGACGGCAGCACCTTCGTCGCAAAAAGGGACGGCGTGCGGGCCCTGTGGAGTGAGATTCGTTCGGCGGTGGGGCGCCGCACCGAACCCGACCTGGTCGCCCAATAGCTTCGAGGGCTGAACGGGCATTCCCCGGCCCGGCGGGCCGAAGCGCGTTTTTTCAGATCCTTCGCGAGTCCAGCTCGTACCCAAGGACCACGCCGCTGCTCCATCCAAACGCGAGGGCAGCGACGAATACGAGGGTGCGTCGACGCCGCTGACCGCTCACCCGAAGGAGATCTCCATGCTCAGAAACTCTGTTGCCGCCGTGTTGCTTTCCGCCGTCTGTTTGGGGGGCTGCGCCGCGGCGACTCCGCCACCGGTTCAGGTCGACGCCGCGCTCGGGCGCGTCGTCATTTACCGAAACGGCGTCGCCTACTTCGAGAGAAACGCCGTCGTTCGCGGCGACGAGCTCACGATCCGCGTGCCTGCCGAGCGCGTGGACGATTTTCTGAAGTCGCTGACGATCGTCGATGCCAACACGGGCAAGTCGTTGAACGTGTCGTTTCCGACGATGGAAACCGACGGCGACGATTCAGCGATGACGATTCAGCTGCCCAAAGCCAGCTCGAAGAACCTACGCATTTCCTACGTCACCGAGAGCCCCGCTTGGAAACCGAGCTACCGCGTCATTCTGCGGGACAAGAAGCCGTCCAAGCTCGAAGCATGGGCCATCGTCGACAACGTCTCGGGCGAGGACTGGAAGAAGGTCACCGTCGGTGTGGGCTCGACGTCGGCGTTGTCCTTCCGATACGACCTTCACAGCGTGCGTTTCGTTGAACGCGAAACGCTCAGCGACAACTCGGGCGTGGCTCTCGCGCCTCCGACGGGTGGCTCGCCCTACGCCGTAGCCAGCGGCGAGGTGCAGCTCATCGGCAATCTGGACGTGGACGAAGTCGCCGAGCTCGACAAGGCGAAAGACGGCAAGGCGGCCGGCATCGGGGACGAGTCGCTCGATGCGCCTGGTGGAGCTTCCGCCCGCAGCGGCGCATCGACTCGGTCGCACCAAAGACAGCGAAAGTTCTCGAAGAAACGTCGGGATTCGTTCGGCGGGGCGAACGTCTCGCGTCCGATGAAACCCGCTACCGACCCCGCCGTCGGCAAGCGCCAGCGGGCCCAGAGCTCGGTAGAGCGCATTCGCCGGCTCGCCCAGAGCGGCAAGAAGATCGTCATCGAGGGTTACGCGCAGGCGGGAGACTCGAATCCGCGGGACGCGTCGCTCACCCGCGCGAACACCGTTCGCAACGAGCTCATCAACCAGGGCGTCAAAGCCGACCAGCTCGAAGCGGTGGGCACGGGTCGTGTCGCCCGGGGTAACGGCGTTCGCGTCTTGATGAAAAATGTCGACCACAAACCGGCCCAGCCCGCTCAGAAGTCCGAGTCCGGGCGCAGCAGCGACGAACCCATCGGGAGCGCTTACTTCCTGGCAAACGCGCCGATGAGCATTCGTGATGGTCACTCGGCGATGGTGAGTCTTCTCGCCACCGAGGCTGAAGCAGAGCAAGTCTACTACTACGACCCAATCTCATCTCGCGGCAGCAAGAAGTTCGCGTTCAAGGCCGTGCATCTGACGAACCCGTCGAACTACACGCTCGACGGTGGGCCTTTCACCGTCTACGCCGAAGGCCAGTTCCTCGGAGAGGGCCTGAGCGAGCCAATCCCTCCCAAGAGCGACGCCTTCATTCCGTTCGCGCTCGACAAGAAGCTCGTGGTCGAACCGAAAAACACTTCGCGCGAAGAGATCGACAGCTTGGTGACCATCGAACGCGGAATCGTGACGGCCGAAGCGCAACGCATTCGCCGCACCGCGCTCAGCCTACACAACCGCGGCACGTCGCCGGCTACGGTGTACGTGCGCCACTCGGTCGCCAAAGGTTGGAAGCTGCGCGACACCTTGGTGAAGTTCGAGAAGCTCCGCGGGGCTTACCTCTTCCCGCTCACCGTGCCTGCCCGGAGCGCCGCAGAGCTGCTGATCGAAGAGTCGATGCCGATACAGAAGACCGTGGACATCCGCACCGAGTCCGGCGTGAAGGACTTGGCGTTGTTCCTCGATTCGTCGTCCAAGCTGCACGCTGACCTGCAGGATCGGCTGAAGCAAATCGTGAAGATGCACCGTGACATGGTCGATCTTCAGGAGCGCATCCACACCGTTCACAAGCAGATGAGCGCCTATCGACAACGGGTCGACGAAATCAACGTCCAGCTCGTCACGTTGCGCAAGGTGACGCACGCCACCCAGCTCAAGCGTCATCTCGCCAAGAAGATGGAGGAAATCAGCGAGCGTCTACAGCAGGCAACGATCGACGTCACCGATCTCGAAGGCAAAGTGCTGACGAGTCGCATCGAGCTTCAAGATCGCCTGGCGGAGCTGCGGCTGCGGAAGGAAAAGAAAGAGCGCGTGGCGGCATCCCCCCCACCACCGCGCGGCTGACGAAGAAGCGCGCTCAGGGCCCGGCGTCGTCTCCGAAAACGATGGGATTCTCGCTCGGGAAACGGCACGAGTCGTCCGCCGGATCCTGATCCGGCGGACAAGGCTGGGAGCGAGGAGCATCCGGTAGCACCGGGCCGAGGGTCGTCGCCACGGCATCGAACTTCATCGCGAAGCTGGTGGCACCGCATTGGCCCGCTGGCTCGACCTGGTCGTCGAGAACCGTGTCCGCGACCGAGCAGACGAGCTGTTTCACCGGTTCGTAGTTCGGGTTGCCCGGGCAGAGGGTCACGCCGGCGGTTTCGAATGCACCCACCGGGAGCATCTCGACGAGAGTGTCCGCGCGAGAGCGACCCGAGATGACGGCGTCAGTCATCTTCCACTGGAGCGTCACGGTGTCGCGCTCGAGATTCCCAGAAAGAACGACACCGAACGCCTGAAAGTAGAAGTTCGAGAACGAAATCGTAGCCTGGCCCATTCGTGCGACGAGCCGAAACCGACTGACGTACGCGTTCGCGTCGCGTTCTCGCGCCGGGGGAAAATCCAAGACATCAGGATCACCCATTTCGGGAGTCGCCGTGCCGTCAACCGCGCCCTGGAAGATGGGCCATCGGTCGGTACCGTCGAACTTGGGCATGAGCCCGACCACCTCGGGTTGATGAGCGGAGTACCAATCCACGGTCACCTGGTCGTCGTCAGCGAGTCCACCGTAGTCACTGACGCGAATGACACCCAGAGGCGCGTGGGTGCCTTCGGTCAGTCGTGCATTCAACAGCTCGCTAGTCAGAGCCTTCGCGCCCAGGAACTTGACCTGATCGAAAAGCAGCTTGCCGACGGCGTTGTCCTCGCCGCCCGCTCCGTCGGTCGGATCGCCACTCGTCCAGCTCTGCGGCTGGCAAATCGGCGTTTCCCCACGGTTCGCACAATTCTCGTCGATGTCGAAACCGCTCACCAGGTGCTGAGGTGTCCCGTCGGCGGTCTCGTCTTCGCTCATGTCGAGCGAGGCGACGACGACCGCGAACGACACGTCCCCACCAGCGCCTACGACGTCAGGGCGCTCCGGCGGCAAGGTTCGCTCGCAGGCCGTGGCCTCCGGGCGCGGCTCGGCATCGTCGAAGTCGATCCCGATGATCTGCTGACAGCCAAGCGTGCCCGGCACGAACGCCAGGGGCGCGAGCACGCGGATCAGAGCACGGCATCGAAAAAGAGACACGGTCGGCCGCACCCAAATTATCACGCTCGGCCGCTCACAGAACGCCGAGCTTCTCGAGATCCGCTTCCGCCTGTTTTGCCCAGCCGCGGTTGGCCTTGGGGCTCGCTGGGCTCGGATGCAGCACCGCCCCGAATTCGAGCCCGGTATCGGCGAGCACCTCGCGGGCACGACGCTCGGCGAAGCCACCGATGCCGACGACGATTTGCGGCTCGAGAATCGACACAAACCTCCGAAGCGCGTCATCACACACCGAAAAAAGCGGTGCCCGCTCCGCCGCCGGGAGCTTATCCGGCGTCCGGTTCCTGCCCGACTCTTCCATGAACACCAGCGGGCAATAGTTCACGATGAAAAATCGCTCGAAGAACCGCTCCGGCCGAGAGAAACGTTCCCGCGCCCAACCCCAGAGGCGCGTGCCACTGACCTCGGAGCGCTGGCAGTCGAAACCTTCGACGGGCCGTTTGGGATGCGGTTTTTCCGGTCTGCCCACCGGCGCCTCGATCTCGAGCCAATCGCGAACCAGAAGCACGTCTCCGAAAGGAACCCCGGTCTGTGCCATTCCGAACGGCCCAGGGTTCATCCCGAGCAGCACGATTTCCTTTCGGCCCTGTCCGTACCGGTCGAGAAATTTCTCGTGTGCGCGCCGTGCGTAGACGAGGGGGTTGTAAACGTGTGTGGTCGGTGGCGCGAAGCAGAGCGCGTCGACGCGCTTGGCGAGCTGCCGAGTGGCACGCACGAGCGGCGATAGCCGCGCCTGTGGCTTCGTCATCGCGCGTGGCTCATCATCGCGTTTGGTTTCGTCATCGCGGGCTCATTCTACCCGCCACGACGCCCAGGATCCGTGAAACGACGAGTGTCTGAGCGCTACGGCGAGCCGAGCGAGATAGCGATCGAGCGGGATCGGCGTCGCACCGAGCGTCATCAGGTGCCGCGTGACGGCCTGACAGTCGATGAAATGAAAGTCGCGTTCCGCGAGACTTCTGCAGAGGTTGTACAGCGCGAGCTTCGAACAGTCAGGTTCGAGCGAGAACATCGACTCGCCAAAAAATGCTCGCCCAAAGCTCAGCCCGTAGAGGCCGCCGACCAGCTGGTCCCCGGCGTAGACACCGACGGAGTGACCGATGCCCATCTTTTCGAGCTCGCAGTACGCCTCGATCATGTTCGGCGTGATCCACGTATCGACGCGTCCCTGGCGGGGCGTTTCTGCGCAGGCCCGCATGACGGCTTCGAAGTCGCGGTCGAAAGCGATTTCGTAGCGCGCCAGCCGCTCGAGCTTCCTCAAACTGCGCGACGCCACGAAAGCGCGGGGCTCGAGCACGAGGCGAGGATCGGGGGCACACCATGGGACCGGGTCCTCTCCACTCCAAGGAAAGATCCCTCGCTGGTATGCCTCCACGAGCACCTCGGGCCGCACCTCTCCGCCACTGGCGACCTGACCGTATTCGTCTGGCTCGAGGCGCTCGGGGAAAGGCGGTGGCGCCCTCGACTTCATGGTGTCGCGGCGGCCTTGCGACGTTCCTCGAGCTTCTTCTTGTAGGCCTCGAGGTCCGGGGTCGCCGACTTCATGATCTCGTCCGCCTTGTCGACGTCCTTGTCGACACCTCGCCCGTGTCGATACGCGTCAGCGAGGCGCACGCACGCCACCACGTCCCCTTCGTCGCAACCCGACTGGTTCAGCGTGGCATTCTTCGTGAACAGCTTCTCCGCCTCTTCCTCGTCCGCTTCGCCGCCGTCCCCATTTTTGACCATGAACGCCAGCTGGATGCAGGCCATCGCATGGTCGAGATCGCAGCCTCTCGAAAAATACTCACGTGCCTTTTCCGGGGACTTCGGAAAGCCACTCCGACCCCACCGAAACGCCTGTCCCGCCTGCTCGCAAGCCACCTCGTCGTGGGCGAGACATTGCTGGACGGTCGGATGCCGCTCGGGATCCGGGGCCTCTTCCTCGTCTTCGGATCCTTCGATCTCGTCGGCTTCGGTTGCCACGGTTGGAGTGGTCGCGACCGGTCTTGGCACGGGAGGCCGCAGAACTGGGCGGGGGGGCGTCTTGACGACCGGCGGTGGGGCGAGCTCGACCATGTCCGCAGACGTCCGAGCGGGAGCCTCGGTCCGGGGCGGATCCGGCATGAAGCTCCACACGATCATCGCGATCACGGGGACCATCGACACCGCCCCCGCGATGAGCATCCCCGTTGCGACCTTCGAGCCGTTGGCCACCGCATCTAGTCTACGCGGAGGCCCGCGACACACCAACATCGAAGCCCCGTCAGCAGCGGGACCGCCAGCCTCAAGGCGCGGGGTAGCGGAATCGCCGCTCTTGTTCGTCGACTTCACGCATGGGCATGCTGCCCTTGCCGGCGGCCGAGACGTCCGCGCTCATCTTGCGCTTGAAGCTCATGTAGTGCGGCACGAGAGTCGCTTGCTCGGTGACGAGGGTGAACGTCGTCTCGAGAGCCACGTTGTCGACGTTGACTTGTCCCCCCATTTGCGCGGATCCGGCGAGCTGCGAGAACATCAGCTTCGCGAAGTTTTCGAGCTGGTCCTGCGGAGGCTTGCTGACACCCTCGATGCGCACACATTTTTTCGGGGCGTTCTTGTTGCGTGTGCAGGGCACCATCCCTATCGCGCGATACGTGGTCACGAATCGGATTTCTGGAATGCCACCGATGCCCGGTGGGCTCATCTCGTCGGTCTCGGCCTCCTCGTCGAGCACGACGTCGAGGCCAATCCAGTTTTCGACAATCCACGCCCACTCGGATTGTCCTTTGATGGTCAGCGTCTTCGGGTTCAGCACCTGGTCGAGCTGGAGGCTCGCCTGGACTCGGTCCACTCCAGGCACGATCTCGAAGAAGTAGTCGTGCATCTTCGACACCGACCGGGCGGGATTCTCCACACTGATGAACTTTCCCTCGGGCGAAACGACCATGTCCGGGACGAGCGTGCCGAGCACCAGTGTGCCCCGGTCGAGATTCCTCTCCTGCCCCTTGCTGGTCTTTTCCTCCTTGTAGTCCTCCATCACGATCACGCGACGTTTACCGGTCGGGCTGACGTTCATCGCCCAACTGGCCTTGGCTGACTGGCGCTTGCCGCTTCTTTCCTGTTTGCGAATCGTGTCCATCCTCGACACGACCGCTTCGGGCCAGGCGAACCGCAGCTGCACCTTTTTGCCCGCCGCGTCGCCGTCGACCGGGTCGACGAACGGCTCGCTCAGACCCGGTGCGCTCGGCGCCTCGGCAGCGCTCGACGCGCTCGCGGACGCCGCGGTCTTCTTGCTCTTCTCGTCGTCGCAACCGAGCACCACGAGGGGGATCGCCCACAACAAAACGGACCTCGTCGGCGACACGCGGCGGAACATACCACGCGCCCGCAGCCCGTCGGACCAGCGGTCGCCGTGGAGGGCGATGGGCCACCATGGTACCCCGTCGAGAGGATTCGACCGTGCTACTGCGCGAGCTCATCGCCCTCCACGACGACGACGGCCCCGCAGGCGTCCTCCCCGACTGCGTCGGCGACGCCTATCTCTACGAACACAACCCCGTCTACCGGCGGATCCGTGACGCTGCGCTGGCGTCGGGATACCGATTCACGTCGGAGCAGGCGCGCGACTACTTCGCGTTCCCGCTAGTTTCGCTGCAGACCATCCTCGCGGAAAAACGAATTCCTTATCGGGCAAACCTCGCCGGTCTGACGCAGCTCGAAGACTCTCGGCCATGTTTCTTCGAGCTCGCCGACCTCAAGCTCAACCGCCCAGCTCCCAACTACCTCTTGCACGAGTCCGCACACGCTGTCGCCTTCGACGCGCTGTTCGGGCGGCCCGCGAGCGTCACCGACGCCCTCGCTGATCGCGACCGACTCGTGTCGGTGATCCTCGGGGAAGCCTACGCCATGACAACCGAATACTTCGCGGCCTGTTGCGTCTCGGGTCCGCTGCACGACTGGTTCTTCTCCATCAACTCCTACCGTCACCGCATCCCGGGAAAGAAGGCCATCGGCGAGCTCGTGAGCGAATACGGACTCAAACCCATCGCGTGGACCGTGCTCGCCGCATTCCTCTACGACAACTTCCTCGTGGAAAAGATGTCCATGCGGCGGCTCAACTCCATCCTCGCGTTTTCGCCACTCACCTCCGACATCGAGCTCAGCCGCGAGCAACGAAACAAGCTGCGCTGGGCATTGGCGAACATCATGGTCATGAACCGCGAGTTCGTTCAGGACACCTCCAAGATCTTTCTCACGATGCTCGGTTACCCCCGCGAGATCAAAAGAATACTCCGCCCAGACCCTCTCGAGCTCGCCGCGAAGGACGCGGCCGCCCAGGCCGGCATCGAAAAGATCCTGAGCACGTTGAGCGACGACCCCCGCGACGGCGAGTGACGGCGAGTGACGGCGCTGAATAGCTTTGACGAACGCCAAACGCGCGGCCAGCGCTGAAAGCTCCCGCGCGATCTTCGACGTCACAGTTCGGGCTCTTTCGAGGAGGAATTGGAGCGAACGCAACTGCATCACTTCAGCTCCACAATGTTCGACGCCACAGCAGCGCGCCGCAAGTGTCAGCGCTGATAAGTCTACTTATCAGCGCTGATAAACCACTCCCGCATGGGGAGGTCTCACGGGCAAATCGCGGCGCATAGGACGCCCAGTCCGGAGAACGGAATACCCTCGAGCTTGAGTTCGGCCTCTTCGCTCCTTTCGGTGCCACCGCGCGCCCGCGCGTCGTTTTGCATACGCTGCGTGTTGCTTCAGCCGCGAGAGCGCCAAGCCCACGTTATTCCTCGCCCCGTTCCTTTTTCTTTGCCGCCATCGTCAGATCTCCCGTGCCTAGGCGATGATTGGATCCTCGCCATGCCGCTGCTTTCCTTGCCACGGCTCAGAGGTCAACTCCCGTAGGCGTGGGAGCCAAAAGTAGTCATCGATGGCTAATTCCGCCGCGGCCTTCTTCGCGCACCCTGCACGGGCAGAACGTGCCGTGGTGGCGGCCGTCGGGTGGCCGCCGCCGCCTGGCCGCCACCTTCGTCACCCCGCTTGCGGGTGGATTTCTCGGGGATTCATGGCGGCATGTGTTTCGCAAACACCAGGGGGTGCCGCACCCGTCGACGAGGGACTCCGACCGTTCGTTCCGCGAGCGCCATCGACCCGAAGACACCGTTCTGCATCGCATCGTCCGCGAGAATCTCGATGACTTCCTCGCCGCAGCGGCGCCTGTCCTTCGTGCAACGCCGAGCACGACAAGCCGCTCCCAGACTACGTCACCAAAGAAGCACACGCGGTCGTCCAGACACTCCAGACGTTCCACGCCGTCTTCCACGCCATCTCGTCTGACCGAATCTTCCGGTCGAGCACGTCTCGAAGATGTTCGCAGTCCTCGCGCGTGACCTTCGCCATGTCGGCTGGGACGACAGGACGGATGTGCTTTCGGTACTTGCCAAACTCGCCTTTCCAGTCGCTATCTCCGCGTCGCCGACGTTCTTCGAAGTAGTCGGCCCACCACTGCTCGCCCTCGTCGGAAAGCGCAGGACGCGGCGGCTTCGCGTCCTGCCGGCGTCGCAACGTCTTCGCCTGCTCTGCAAAGAACGCGGCCTTCTTGCGCGCCTCGCTCTTAGAGCTGAACGACAGGGGAGTGGCGTCCGGTTGCCGGACGCGCTTCCGCGTGCCATCCGCCAAGGTGACCATCGGTGCCAGCGGCCGCTACGCGTGCGGACGACTGTACCGGTCGCGGGTTTGCGACTACAATGCCGCGGTTCCGTGCAACTGACTTCGCTCACGATCTAAGGCATTAGGGCGTTCAGCCAGGCAACCGGATCGGGCTTCCGCCCGAGGGCAGCGCCGACGCGCTTGTCGACCTGCGTCAAAACCGCGTCGACGTCATTTATCCAGTCGATGATCCGCTGCCGGCGGCCACTCGGCTTTACCTTTCGCATTGCATGCCCCTCGCGGACGAGAACCTCCACGTAGTGTTGCGCTGAGGCGGTAATGTTGCTCTTGCTCTCCGCCCATGCTGGAACGTGCTGGCCAGTTTGACCCCTTCTCATGGCGTCCACCAACGGAGCACTCGCCTCCGTCTCATCTTCGATGCGTCGCACCAACCGAGCGTCAACAATCTTCTGCAGGTCCCGCTCAGAGCGATACTCGGTGGCGGAACGATGCGAGTAGAAGTGCGGCAAGGCCGTACCGAACCCGTCATCCTTGAGCATGTCCAGGTTCAAAAACCGCCGGTTCGCTGAAGAACCCGAGGCAAATGCGGTGGCCCCCAGACCAAGACATGCATAGCCTACGAGATCGGCAAAGTTGGTAACTACCCTCGGCACTCCCGCGAGATGAAACTGCTCGACAAGTTGAAGGTAGCCTTTGGCCGATGCACTGACCATGTCGAACGAATGTCTATTCGACGTGTCCTCCGCGAATACTACGTAGACGCTATCGAACTCGCGGCTGGCAACCTGGTCCACGATGGCATCCAGGAGCCCACCGTCCTCGAAGGCGGCATCGTTCAGCGTCTGAGCGTGGACCGCGACGCTCGCAATCAAAGGCAGATCGCACTCCATCTCTTCGGCGGCCTCGATGCCGGCGTCCAGCCAGGCACCGAGGGACTCTGCCTCATCTTCGCGCTCCTCCAACAAAGGGCACGGAATCAGAACGCTCGTCGCCCCGCATCCCCACTGGAACTCAATCGCGTCTTTAGCCGCGGCGGCAATCTCCTCTTCAGAAGAAGGAGCCTCGCCAGGCCACTCCGTCTCGATAGTCTCGCGAACCGCTTTCTCCCATTCGCGCTGCCCTTGCCCAGATTCCGAGAAGGGAACGACGTTTGGCACGCAAAACCACGAGTAGCCGGCGAGGCGACCGCACACCTTCGAACACTTCGACGCGTCGAGACCGGCCAGGTACATCTGCGGATCGATGAGCACCGTCCCCACGTCCGGCAGTCCTCGCTCCAGCTTGGCGCATGAAATCGACGCCGGGAGACAGACCACCCCGCCGAGGTTCTCCAATTCGACGAGGCCCCAGCGGGACCCCAGGTTCAACAGGAACATTATTCCTCCCCTCCATTCTTTAAGACCTCGAAGCGCTGACCCACCCGCCTTGGTCGCAGGCCCGGCTTCTTCGTGAGCATATCGTCGATGAGCTGGGTCAAGCTCGGCTCTAGGTCTGGGCGAACCGAAGCCAACGATGGCGCCGCCTGCGACACCATCCGCGTTTCATCGCCACCCCACGGGTGCGTACCAGCTGCAAGCTCATACAACGTCACACCGAGCGCGAAAACGTCCGTGTTAACCGTCAGCTTCTTCCGCCCAAGAATCTGCTCTGGCGATCGGTACCCCGGCGTGCCCGGCTGGCGCCCGAGAGCGGTGATTGTGGCTAGGTCGAGATGCTGCGCAAGGCCCAGGTCAACTAGGATGAAACACCCGTCGTCCCTGTACATGATGTTCTCGGGTTTGATGTCCCGATGCACAATCCGGTTACTCCAAAGAGCCTCCACTGCGAGACCGACTTGGCAACCCAAGGCAACTAGCTCGTCCTCGGTTGCCTGCCACCCATTCGAACACTTGCGCCGCAAGTCGAGCCCCTCCACGTACTCGTACGCGAGCAACGGGATAGGCCCGTGGACTGTCCGCAGGATTGTTGCGTGTACGAGCTTGATAAGTGATGGGCAGACAATCTTTTTTAATAGCGCCACTTCGCGTTTCAGGCGCTCTGCAGTGGTCTGCCCGAAGAGTTTGATGGCGACGGTGCTCCCATTGAAGGCGCCTTTGAACACCGCACCCTGAGCCCCTTTTGATAGCGGTCGCTCGATAGTGAACTCGGGTGGAAGAATCGCGCGAAGTTGCGCGAGCGGGTCAGGCACCTGGGTTCTCTCCTGTCGTCAGAAGACGCGAAAGAACGTACTCCCTGCGCCAGTCGTGAAGCATGAAGTCTATGGGTGCAACGGTCTCGCGTACTCCTGACGCTGATACGTGGATGTAGCCGATGCCGGAGGGTTCGACCGCGTCGAACCACGCCTGACGCCTGTCCTCGCGACCTAGGGGCATGGCCACATACGCTCGATTGGCATATCTGGTGTACGAGCGCGCTTGATCGAGCGCTCGGTGCAACTTGCTGAGCTTCGCCTCTATCGCGACGACCACGGCTTTTGACGCCCAGTTACTGCCGAGAGAAACCGCGCCGCCACGACCCCTGTCGATGAGACCGTCCGCAAACAGAACATCGAAGCGACCGTCCCGAAGGCTTCCGGGAGCCAGGTAGCAGCGACGCTCAAGCACGTCGATGCGCGTGCTTCCCGAGCCCCGAAGGACAGCCAGAATCGTGCTTTCTTGGGCTGACAGTGGAGCCGATGGCGCGCGGAGCTTTCCGCTCCAGTGGGCCAACAGCAGGTCAGGACGCTCCCCACCGATGGGTACTTCAGACAGAAAACGCAACTGCGTTCCTCTTCGCCTGAAGAGGGGCCAAACCGCTTCGAGCAAGTGCTCAACCATGCTCGCCTCGGTCCGGAAGGGCTGGCTGCCCCTGCCGGTCGCGGTCTGGTCGGTTGTTCGCATCGCACGAACCCTAGGTTCCGGTTCAGGAGAAGTCATCCGATGCGATCGTCCCGGGCGTTTTGAGCGAGCTGCGTCGCCGCCGGCCCTCCGAGAAGCGCTCATTGACAGCACCCCGCCGAGCGGGATGCGGGGCGCAGCGGGTCATCAACGTGACGCGCCTCCGCCCGCCCGTGGTAGCGCGGGAGACGCCACCAGAAGTTCCGACCGAACACTGCGCCCACACGGTACCGGCCCCGCCGCTCAAAACGCGCTCGACGGACTGTGCGCGCTTCGTGAAGTCGATGCTGGCTGCGTTCACGGCTGCCGCCTCCGCCCGGCCTTCACTAAACCCATCGCGGAGCCCTTCTTGCTCTCGGAAGGTGGCGCGAATAGGCGATTCGGGTCGCCCTCCAACACGCCCAGACCGAGCTTCAGGGCGACCCTGGCGACGACGGCTCGGTTCACCACGCCAGAGTAGGTCTCCACGAGGCACTCGAGCCGCCCGACGGTTTCTGCGTCCGCCCTCAGCGCGAGCTGAGTCTCCAGGCGGCGCTCCGGCGCCTTGGGTGGTCTCCCACCGGGGCGCTTCCGCTTTCGCGCGCGCTTCACGTTCTTCGCTGGCATCAAGCCGGCTCCACCACCGGAGAACGCGGCACACTTGCGTTTGGGAGAGTGGTCGACCGGCACGCGAAACAACACCTTCGGCCCGGAGAACACCCGCAATCGACCGCTGCGAAAGACCCGACAACCGAAGCGAGCGCACGCGCGCGATGATGTCTTGCTCGTCGGGGTCCGGCTCGATGTGCTTCCCGTCCACCGCCAATCGGAATCCGAACGGAAGCGCACCGACACGTTCGCCCCGCGCACGCTTCACTGCGAGCGCTGCTCGGGTCCGCGCCCGGATGATGCCGCGCTCCCACTCGCTCTTCGCGTCAGAGATTCGACGCACGAACACGGCGTTTGGGTCATCGCTCTCGGTTCCCTCGCCCGCTGCGCTAGCAACAGTCGCGCCCTCCGCCCTGACAGCCGACTCCAAGGCTGCAGCGAGGTCCACGTCCCTCAGAAGGCGGTCACGCTGGCAACGACGAGGCGCCCGGCGCGATGGAGCCTGATAGCGTTCAAGGCAGCGAGCAGCCCGGACCGCTTCTCAAGCGGAGCCGCTCCGCTCACGCCGTGGTCGGTGTGCCACTCGACCACCTCGACCCCGGTCACCGCGACCCATCGCTCGATGGCCCCTCGTTGCGCCTCCGGGCCAAGATGCTGGTCTTCCGTCGATACCCGAATGTAGCCAACCCCTTTTGTTTCGTCGCCCATCGACCGCGCCCTGACCATGCCATCGTTCTCGGGCGCTGGGGCGACTCAAACCTCATGCACAACTCGATTCGAGTGGTCGTTGCCCGGGGAACGGTCGTCTCCGCGGTCGCTGGCCTCGTCGGGGCCAGCGCCTGTCGCGAGCGAGAGCCAGCTCTTCGGCGACGGCCCACCACCGCGAGACGCCGGGAGCTCCGCGGGCGACTCCTCGTCGCCCCCCGATGTCGCGACGCGCCCAGACGCTCGCATGACGGTAGACGCGCCGCCTCCGACGCAACCGCCAACGGAGATCCCCACCGATGCCGTCGTCGGGTGCAACTCGGCGTTCTGTCCTTCGACCTTCGGTGAGCCGTCATCACGTCAGCGGGGCGACAGCTGACGGTGAGACGAATGCGACCCTGGCAATTCGCGGCAGCCGTTTCCACACAAACGCCGCGAATCACCAG
>JAJDAH010000269.1 GCA_029261965.1 Polyangiaceae bacterium | reverse complement strand
CAAATCCGCGTCTCGAGCAACTGCTCGTCCGACCACTTGGCCCACCTCGGCTGAGCCGGATGTCGGCCGCTTCGAGTACCCGGCATCGGCGCGCGGGTCAGTTGTTCCGCAGGGCCTCTTCGAGGCGCCGCTCGAGCTCCTCGCTGTCGACCCCGACGGCTTCGCCCACCTTTTCGAGATACACTCGTTCTTCCTCGACTACCTTGCCGTCGGCCGCGGCGGCCTGGATGAGCAGCGCAAAGGCTTCGGTTCGGGCTTCCTCGGGGAGCTCGCGAATCGACTTGGCGGCGTCGTCACCATCCACGAGGGGGAAGATCACGTCGCGATTGTCGGCGTCGAGGCCGAACCGCTCGAGTACTTTGTCGATGAACGCTTCTTCGGTGGGATCCAAATCTTCGTCGGTGATCACGATGCCGGCGATGAGTTGGCAGACTTTGCGGCGCTCTGCTTCGTCCATATCGAGCCTCCCGGGGGCGTCGCGGCGCCCTTCTGCCCGAAGTTTGGGCGCGAGTCGGCCGGGTTTCAAGAAACTTGCAGCTCACCCCGGCAGATCTAGCGTAAGCTAGCTGGACACTCTCATGCGCTTCGGAATCTTCAGCGACGTCCATGCCAACTACGAGGCGCTCAGTGCCGTGCTCGAGTCCTACGGGGCCGAGTCGGTCGACGAGTACTACTGCCTGGGGGACGTCGTGGGGTACGGCGGGTCCCCGAACGAGTGCGCGGACCTCGTCCGCAAGACCGCGAAGGAGACCGTGCTCGGCAATCATGACGCCGCCGTGGCCGGTCGCATGGACTACGCCTACTACTACGAAGCGGCGCGCCAGGCGCTCGACACTCACTCTGCGCTTCTGTCCGCGGAGAATCTCGACTGGCTTCGTGGGCTGCCCTATTCGACACACATCGAGCACGCCAATCTGACGCTCTGCCATGGATCTCCGGTTCGGCTCGAAGAATTCGAATACATTTTCGCTCCAGAGCAGGCCCGAGAATGCCTGCCCATGTACGACCGGTTGGGTGGGCTGACCGTCATCGGCCATTCGCACTTGTGCAAAGTGTTCGCGTTGACGCCGACCACCGTCGAAGAGCTCCCCCCCGTGGACTTCGTGCTCGATCCCAACAAGAAGTACATCGTGAGCGATGGGTCGGTCGGCCAGCCGCGCGACTACGACAATCGCGCCAGCTACACGGTGTTCGATGCGGCGGAGCGTCGGTTCGAGTTCAAGCGAATCGAGTACGATGTCGAGTCGGCGGCGGAGAAGGTCCACCGCGTGAAGCTCGAGCGCAACTTCGCGAATCGTCTCTTCATCGGCGTGTAGTCAACGACGCCGGGTGTGCCAAACGCGGACACGACTTGCGTGCGGCACGCACACCTCGGGCGTCGGGATCACGTGGGTCATGCACCCACATCTGCCCACACCCCGATCCTGCAACCAGAGTCGTAGCCACGCAAACGTTGCAGAGCCAATATCCGTCGCTGGTGCCAACCGGCGTAGAAACTGCGCGCGCGGGGAAGTTGGTACGAAGACTGCACGTACTTTCGGACATGAACACCACCGAATCCGTAGTGCAGCGGACGGGAACGAGCAATGTGCCGGATCGCCGCGAGTACCGTCGAGCCCCGCTCGATGCGCCGGCGCTGGTCGACGCTGAAAGCTCATGGCAGTCCGGGCGGTGTCGGGATGTTTCGATGGGGGGTATCTCTGTCGATTCGGAGGAGGAGCTGCCGGCCGGAACGACGGTCGAAGTGTACTTTGAGCTACCCAGTGGTGTGGCGATTGAGACACATGCCCAGGTCGTCCGGGCGGACGGCAGTGTGCTCGGCATGCGATTCGTCGACCTCGATCGAGACGCTCAGCTCGCCGTCCGAGCACACTGTCGCGTGAGCGGCATGCACCAAGTTGCCTGACGGTAGGAGTCGCTGAACCGCATTGAAGTCGCGAAGCAAGCGACTGGACGGAGAGCTGACCGGACGTGCGCTTTGACGGGCCGCTTCACAAGGGGCGCTTGCTGCGTCGCTACAAGAGATTTTTGGCGGACGTCGAGCTCGCCGATGGCTCGGTGGTGAAGGCGCATTGCGCTAATCCCGGTTCGATGAAGACCTGCCTTCGCGACGGCGCGCGGGTGTGGCTGAGCGCGGCCCCCGGAAAGAATCGGAAGCTGCCGTGGACCTGGGAGCTCATCTACATCGGGAAATCGAAGATCTTCGTGAATCCAGTTCGGGCCAACCGTCTGGTGGCCGAAGCCATCGAGAGCGGCGCGATCGCCGAGCTTGCCGGCTACGACGGGCTCAGGCGGGAAGTCCCGTGGGGAAAGAGCCGTATCGACATGCTGCTCGAGGGAGGCCGCAGACCGTGTCGCTGCTACGTGGAAGTGAAGAATGTGACGCTGGCGCTCGGCGGCGGGCGGAGCGCATTCCCGGACTCCGTGACCGAGCGTGGGCGGAAACACCTCGAAGAACTCGTTCGGATCCGTCGCCGAGGTCATCGTGCAGTGCTCTTCTTCTGTGCGAGTCGCGACGACACGCGACAGGTCGAGCCGGCCGACGAAATCGATCCCGCCTATGGGACCGCACTCAGGCGGGCCGCCAAAGCCGGCGTGGAGCTTCTGGCCTATCGCGTACGCATCACCGCTCGCCGGGTGGATCTCGTCGAGCGTGTGCCGGTCGTGCTGCCGTAGCCTGTCGTCAATTGAAACGGTGATAGGCCATCGTGGCGCTGGGCACGACGCCCACTTCGGCGCCGGCGCCGTGTTTTTCACGGAGCATGCCCATCGTTTCTTCCCAGCTGTGACTGAATCGGATGATGTCCGGGTTCATGAACCAGTCGCCGAACGTCTTGTCGGGATGTGGGGTTTGAATGATGAGGTCGAGCGACGGTGGGATGCCGCTGATGGGGTATTGGCGCCCGCCGAACGTGCCGCCGAAGCGCCCGAGCAGGTAGTGGATGACCTGGCCTTCGGGCGAGTTGGCGAGGATGACGATCGACTTGTCCATTCCGCTCAGCCCCATGATGCCAACGAGCAGGCCGATCGCCATCTCGTTCGGTTTTACGAAGGCGTTCGAAATGATGACGTCCTTGGCTTGTGGTCTGGGATTTGTCGAATAGTGCTCTTTGGCGTGCTCGACGGCTTCGGCATGCTCCTCGAGGAAACTGCCAGCGAAGATTCGTGAGCACTCGCCGCGTTCGTTCACGATCACGTCGATCTTGAAGTCGAGACCAGCGAGCTTGGCGGCTTCTTCGATGTTGAAGCGCATCACGTTGTCGTCGAAGTTGCCGAGCCCGGTCGTGCTGGGCGCGCTCTTCTCCACGTCGATGTGATAGTGCGCGATGCTGTCGATGTGCGCGACGCCGGGCAGCATGATCTTGCCTCCGCCGGAGAAGCCGACCTGGGCGTGGGCGGTGACGCATCCGATGCCGATCTTCAGGTCCGCGTCGATGACCTCGCGATTGATCTGCACCTTCGTGCCGCGGGTGGTCGTGCCGACGTCGACGCAGTTCTCGTAGCAGTTGTGGTTGTAGACTCGGAACTTCTCGAGAATGTCGGGGCCGACCTTCTTGCGTAGCTCGTGCTGCGTGAGTGCCCCGTGGGTGCCCAAGGCGCACACGAAGGTGATGTTGTCCTCGGTGATGCCGCCGGCGATGAGCTCCTCGATGACGATGGGCCCGAGTTGGTCGATCCTGGTCGGCCGCGTCATGTCGTCGAAGACGATGACCGCTTTTTTCTTCCCGCGTGCCATCTCGCGTAACCGCGGAGCTCCGATGGGGTCGTTGATGGCGGCGGCCATTTGATCGAGCGTCAGCGCGGTTTCGTCGGCGCCTTTCATCCGGTGCATCGAGACCTGCCAGTCGTCGGGAACGAGGATTTCCGTCGTCTTGTTTCCGTACCAATACAGCTCGGGAAGCTCGATTTTCATGGCTGGTCTCCTTCGCCGGAGACTACCGGGGCTCGCGGCTACGACCAACCGTCAGGGGAGGTGTCGGTAGGTCATGATGAGGACGGGCAAGACGGCGGGCGTGTCGGAAGTGCTGAGTGGAACTGCAGCGCCGATGTCCAGCGCGAATCGTTTCCATGGGAATCTGAATCCCCCGATCGCGGCCAGGCCGTTGAACTCGCCGACCTCGGCGCCGAGCGGAATCAACCAATCCACCTCGGTGAGCAGCTTCAGCCAGTCAGTCAACTCGAGGGTCAATCCCGCGCCGGTGCCCATGAGCGTCCCGGGTCCGGCGAGCACCATCGTCGCGGCCATCGTGATGCTCGAGTGGCACGCTCGGGAGAAACACAGCTGTGTCGTGCCAGTGAAGCGGCCGATGACGAAGTTGCCCTCGTCGAGGCCCAAAAGGCCCGTGACCGATCCGATGAACGCTGCGCGGACGATCGGGTCCTGGACGAGTGCGACTTTCACGCTCACATCGATGGGGATGAGAATGTCTTCGGACAGCGGTGGTGTGGCGGTGAGCGTGACCTGCGCGTTGTCGGTGAAGGCGTAGCCGGCCTGCAGCAGTACGATTTCGGTGCTCGAGAAGTAGAACGTTCCCTTGGGGTGGGTGTACGCGGTTGGCAGGATGAACACGTGGTCCGCGTTGGCGTCGTCGCCGACACGCGGATCGAGCACTTCGCGCGGCTCCGTTTGAACCGGCGGGGGCAAGAGCGGGTCCGGCGGGCTGGGAGCCAGCGTGTAGCTCGGGGCCGGCGCGAGCACTGGCGGCCCTGGGGCGGGACCAGGTCGGAATCCGGGAGCCGGTGCGGGTGTGAACCCGGGGGAGGGCGGTGGTGTGACGCCAGGTGCACGATCCGCCGAGGTCCCAGTGCTTGCGGGCTGAGAAAACGCGGGGTTTGCTAGACTGCCGCTGAGCACGAAGGCTGCAATGGCCACCACAAAGGATGCGCGAAGGCCCTTCGAACGGCCTCGCCACCGTGAGCCGAGCCCCCGATAATCGAATCCCGGAGCCCCTCCAGACATGTTGCCACCGACGCCCAGACAATCGACCACGAGACGCCGAATACACGTGGCGTTCCAAGTGGGCACTCTCGGTGTCGTTTTTTCTCTCACGGCCTGCGGGCTCGCCCGCGGCGGCCAGTCGATCCCCGAGGGTGAAGAGGGATTCCTGCCAGGGGAGGACGCCGGCGTCGTCGGGCCGGACGTCGGAATCGACGCTCCTTTGATTCTTCCTCCGGACGCTGAAGTCGGCGAGGACGGGCAGCTCGTCGATCCGCCGCCGCCGCCGCCCCCCATCGTGCCCGGTTGCGAGCCCACGGAGGAGGTATGCAACGGGGTGGACGACGACTGCAATGGCGAGGTGGACGAAGTAGCTCCGCTGCCTTGTCCCGGCGGGGGAGATCGCTACTGCGTTGCCGGCAGATTCAGCGAATGCCCCTCGCGATGCGAGACCTGCATGCCTGGCACCGAGCGCGTCTGCTTCATCTCCTACTGCACCTATTGGGGCGTTCAGACTTGCGCCGCGGATGGCCGCGCCTTCAGCGCTTGCCGGGAGAAGGACGCGCCCCAGGTGTGCCGCTCCGTCGTGAACGAGGACGGCAACTCCCCAGAGCTCGAGCAATGCTGCCTCGACAACGGCTACTGTTGTGTCGACGAATTCGATCTCGACGGGGACGGCAACAAGCGGGAGATGATCGGTCAGTGCGATGAGGTCGAGTGTCGGAACTGACCCGCCGGCTCGGCCTCGGGATGCTGGCGTTGTTTTGGGGCACTTGGCCCGCTGACGCCCTGGCACAGCCGTGTGGTCGCGCGGACGTGCGGGACACGGTCCCGCCGGACGGCGCCACGGCGGTTCCGACGAATGCGACGCTGAGCGCGCTCTACGTTCGATCCGCCGACTACGCCAACGAAGAAGTCATGCTCGAGCACGTCGGGGTCGACGCTCGCATTCCCGTGGCCGACTTCAACGCCGCCGAGGGGATCTTGTCCATCACGCCGGACAATCTCGAGCCGGGCGACGACTTCATCGTCACCTGGCCACGGCTCAAGGGCATCGGTTCGGCGACCCTCGGCGTCGGAGCGGAGGCACGGTTCACCGTCGGCGACGGCCCGGATACCGAGCGGCCGGTGTTCGCTGGGCTGGTCGACGTGGAGTGGGATCTGCGTCGCCAAGAAGACGAGTGCACTGACGCGGTCGAAGAACGGTTCGTGTTCGATCTGTCGCTCGGAGAGGCCACCGATGATGGTGGTGCCGAGTCGCTGACGCTCGTGATCTTCCAGACTTCCGGGCCCACCGTAGGCTCGGGGGCGCCGGAGCCGGTCTACGTCGGCCGCCTGCCCGAGGACGACGAACCGGTTCGAATCACCCGCACCATCGGCGACGGCGCCGGTCGGATCTGCTTTGCAGCGCTGGTGCGCGACCTGACGAACGAGATCTCGCTCGGCGCGGACGAAGAGACGTGCGTGCGGACCGTCAAGCCGCCGTTTTTCGAGTCGTGCGTGGTGGCGGCGCCATCGGGCTCGCGTTCGGGGGGAGGCGGCGCGTTTCTGAGCCTTCTGGTCGCGTTCGCGGTGGGGGCACGACGACGGCAATCGCGGCGGCCTGCGGATGGCGTGGTCTGAGCGAGGCGCCCGGATGGTGTTGGGTCTCGCGGTGCTTTCGCTCGGGTGCGATTCGCGGGACGAGGCGCCGGTGCGGCCAAAGGTGCTCGAGCCGCGCACGCCGGCCGAAGACATCGCTGGTACCAAGTGCCGCGACGTTGGGGATGTGCGCGCGTGCTGGGGCGAAGCGTGCCCCGTGGGAGCGTGCCTCGTCGAGCGCCGCGTGCCGCCGCTGGCGGCGCCGAGCGAGTTCGGTTGGCGATGCGTTGGGGAGGGGAGCGAGCGCGAGTGTGCGGACCGAAGTCGTGGTGTCGGCGCGTTCGAGTGCCGAGACGGCGAATGCGTACAAACCCATCTTCGGTTTCCCGACGACGGCGAGTGGATGTGCGCGGACATGGCTGGGGCTACCGTGTGCTTGGGAGCCGATCCACCGGCCGGCGTCGCTCCGGCGGCAGCCGACAGCGGCTGGCTCTGCGGCGTCAGAAAGGTCGACGCGGGGCCTAGCGAGCTGTGCATCGATTTTTCTCCCGACTTTCCGGGAGGAGCCTCTACCGGATGGCGCTGCCGGTACGAGCTCGAAGGGGTCGCGAAACGGATCTGCAAGAGGGACCCATCGGTTCATCAGCTGGCGGACGTCTGCAGCGCCCAACAGCCTTGCGTCGATGGCGCAGTTTGCGTCGACGGGCGGTGCCTGCCTCCGCTGCCGACGCCGGAGTGTTGGCTCGACGCGGATTGCGCCAGTGGGGCTTGTCGCTTCGGCAGCTGTCGAAGGGCCGAACCGTGAGGGGAGCGATGCTGTTCGCTTGCATGGCGGCGGCCTGCGCCAGCTCGAGTCCCTCGCCTGCGCCAGCCGACTTGGCGTGGCTCGTGGTCGAAGCGCCGCCGAGGTCGAATCTCGCCGAGGCGCTCGTGACTCCAGGCTCGGTGCTCGACGTGACCCGATTCGACTCGCGTCTCGTGATCGCCGTCGACATGCGTCGGGCCGAAAGCGCCGTTCGGATCGAGGCTACCGGGGCCTGCGTGCTCACCGTACCGGTCGCCGAGCTTCGCCGGGGCGAGGTCATCCGGAGAAAAATGAGCCCGTGGCTCGATTTCGGCGGTCCGTACGTTCAGCGCGGATTCGATTCGGAAGTGCGTTTGGAACCCAAACCGGGTTGCGCGGACGCCGAGTCCGCCGAAATCGAATGGAAAAAATTGAGCGGCGAAGGCGAGCTTCGCGACTCCGACGGGGCAGGGGCGGTCGTGAAGACGCCCAAGCGTGGCGACCTGCTCGGCGATCAGCTCGACTGGGGGATCGTGCCGGTCAGTCCGCGCACCCAAGGGGAGATCGTCGTCGAGGCGGCGTGGACCGAGCGCGGCCGAAAAATGACCGAGCGCGTGCGGGTGACAGCAGCGAGTCGGTCCCGTGGGCTACCCAACGTCGGCGTCGGCGCGGAGCTTCATTTGTCGCCGTCGGGGTGGAAGCTCGAAAATTCGCCGTCCGGGGCGAAGGCCAAGCTCCACGGGGAAGCCGGCGCGCTTTCGCTGACCCCCGACGTCTCGGGGATCTGGGCGCTCGTGGACGGCGAGGGGCGTCGGCTCACGATCCACTCTGGGCGCTACGACGAGATCCCGCTCGATTGTGGGCGATGCCATGAAAAAGAGACCCGTGCGTCCGCACGGACGGCGATGACGACGGTGCTCAGTCGACGACTGGGCGCTGCTGCCGACGGCGCCGAGCCGGCGAGCCCGGGCAGCTACCCACAATGCGCGGTGGCTTGTCACGCCGTCGGAGAGCCAGGTCTGCATGACGGTGGGTTCGTTCACGCGGTCGAGGAAGTCGGCGCTGATCTGGCGTCCATCGACGGCTGGCAGCATCTGCCGCGCTCGCTCCGCCGCGTGGGTGGCGTGGGGTGCTTCGCCTGTCACGGCCCGGGGGCGATCCCCGAGCCGTCGGCGCGTTGGAGCATTCTTCGGTCCGACGTTTGCGCGCATTGTCACGACTCCCCTCCTCGCTACACGCACGTGCAAGAGTGGAAAACGTCCGCGATGGCCCGCGCCGATGCCGATCCGGAGGCCCGTAGCGATCCGGAATGCGCGCGGTGTCACACGGCATCGGGGTTCCTCGCGCGACATGGCGCCACGGTTCGCACCGCACCCGAGCACGCCGAGCCGATCGGAATCAGCTGCCCGACTTGCCACGCGCCGCATTCCGACGCGTCGGGGCCGAAGTTTCTGCTGAGGCGCATCGCGCTACCCGCCGGTTTTGCGCACGTGCCGAAAGACGCTCGGGAGGCGAGCGCGGTGTGTTTCGACTGTCACACGCCGGATCCCGAGGCGTCGGTGCCGAGCGCGAGTGCCGCGGCGCTGTGGGCGGGGCGCGGCGGGATCGCGCCGAACACCGGGGCACCACTGCTCGGAAAATCTCCGCACACGGCGATCGACGGTGGCTGCGGTGGGTGTCACCAAGGGCACGACTTCCGGGCGAGTCGCCAGTGCAAGGAGTGTCATCCCGGCCGGGTGATGGACCCGTCGATTCGAGCGCGCGCCGAAACCCTCTGGCCGAAGCTCGTCGCCCGCGGCGGCGCGAAGGTCCCGTCCGGCGACCGTGCGCTTCACGCCGTCGCACAGATCGACCGAGGGACTGCGCTAGGACGCGCGGCCTACGACGTCATGCTCGTGCTCGGCGACCGCGGCGCAGCGGCGCACAACGCGCGATACGCCAAGAAGCTGCTCGACGCCGCCGAAGAGGTCGTCACGAGATGAAGCGCGCAGCTCTCCTTCTCGTGCTCGCGATCTTCTGGGCCTGGCCGTCGGTTTCGGTAGCGCAGCCGAAGCCGCGAGCCATGGTCGTCGAGACGGCGAGCGTCGGCGCCGACGCGGCGCTGTCGGTCTTCGTCAACCAACGGATCCACAAGACCGTCGAGAAGTTGGGATACTCGCCGTTGTTCGGTCGACAAGTCGCGCGTGCGGTTGCCGCGCTCGGCCCGCGTCGGCTCGACGCGAGGGACGTCCTGTCGTTGGCTCGCGAGCTGGGTGCGGCGCGCGGGGTTTACGCGACGCTCGGCCGTAGCGCTGGGCGGTACTCGGTCACCGTCATCGTCGTGAGCGCGGATGGGGCTGGGCCGTGGCAAGTCACGGGCGAGGCGACCGCCGAGCAGCTGCCGAGCACGGTGGATCAGCTGGTCCGCTCGTCGCTTCCGTCGCCGGGCGCCAGCGTGCCCTCCCCGCATGGGGTGGAACTCGCCTCCCCAGACGACGCGGGGCTCGCGCCCAGCTTTGCCCGGTGGCGCCTCGCGTTCCAAACCGAAGCGGCCTTCGGTCTCCAGGAGCGGTTCTTCTACAACCACCTCGTCGGTGCTCATCTGGACTACCGGTTCACCGAGACCGTGAGTTTCGGTGGATACGTCGGTTACGCCAACTTGAGGGGTCGAGACGGCCGCGCGAGCAACGTGCTGCCGTACTTTCTTCTGGAGTATCGGCCGCGGCCGTTTCTCAGTGACGCCGTGGGTCTCCCGCTCCGGTACGCCACGGGCTACCTGACCAACAACGGTCCGTTCGTGCGGTTCTCGGCCGGAGTGAGCTTCGATGTGAGCGAGAGTGTCGACATCACCCTCGACTTGATCGCGCCGACCTGGTGGTTCAACGACAATCTTGCGGTGTTCTCACTCGACGCCGCGCTCGAGGTCGGCATCAAGCTCTGAGAGCGGTGCGCGTGTAGGTCGAGCGAATTCCCGGCGGATGGGTTCAGCCCGCAGCGCTTTGCCCGGCACTCTCGACGGATCCAATCACTGCGACGATGGCCTTTTCCAACTCGTTCCTGGTGCAAGGTTTCTTGAGGAGCGGCACCGGGAGCGCCTCGATTTCGCTCGCCATGACGTCGCTGAATACGCCGCCGGTGAGAAAAATGAAGCGCCGAATCGCACTCGAGCCCTTCTGCTCGAGGTGCTGGTAGACGCCGAGACCGGTCAAGTCGGGCATCATGATGTCGCAGAGGACAGCGTCGTAGGTCTCCGTGTCGAGCTTCTCGAGCGCGGCTTGACCGCTCGAAACGGTGTCCACGTCGAAGTCTCGGAGCGTGCGCTCGAGGGTGCGTCGAATGATCGGCTCGTCGTCGACGACGAGCACACGCGCCCGCTGCACGGAGGGTCTGCGATCGGACGCAGCTTCGGGTGCGATTTCCTCGGCGCCGGGGTGGTGGCGGGGCAAGGCGATCGACACTTTGGTGCCCTGGCCTTCGGTGCTTTGGATCTCCAGGTCTCCGCCGTACTGAACGGCGATGTTCTTGCACACCGAAAGACCGAGCCCGGTGCCTTCGCCGACTTTTTTCGTCGTGAAGAACGGGTCCGCGACGAGATGAACGATGTCAGCGGGGATACCGGCACCGGTATCGCTGATCTCGACCACGACGGTGTCACGCTGCTCTTTCACGACGACCGAGACCAAGTTGTCGGTGGCCTCGCCGAGCGGCATTGCTTGCGCTGCGTTGATGAGCAGGTTCAAGAAAAGCTGCGTGAGTCGAGTTTCGTCCGCCCGCACCAAGATGTTTTCGCCGAGCTCGAGCTCGAGGCGAGCGCGATGGCGGATTTGGTGCTGGGCCATCTTGACGGCTATCTCGATCGAGTCTTGAAGCGCGATGGGTCGTACGTCTTCGTCGCCGTGTCGGGCGAATGTGCTCAGGTCCGATACGATGCGCGAGACGCGCCGTGCCCCGTCGAGGGCGTCCGAGAGCGCTCCGCGTAGCTCCACGTCTTGATCGGGTCCGCGTGGTCCTTCCAAGAGGGAGAAGGCGTATTCCACGTTGCCGGTGATGTAGGAGAGTGGGTTGTTGATCTCGTGGCCGACGCCGGCCGCGAGTTGGCCCGCGGCCGCGAGGCGCGACGCCTGCATGAGCCGCGCCTCTTGGACGGCGCGCTCGCGTTCGCGCTCCGCTTCAGCGCGTCTGAGCTCTGCGTCCGTGCGTTCATGCTCCGCGCTCTCCCGCGCCCGAGACACCGCGTTGCGGTACCACTCGTAGGCGAAGCTGAACCCCACGAACACTCCGGTGACAAAAAACGCCATGGTGATATCGCTGAACTCACGCGAAGCCTCAGGCACGCGCACCGGCAGCCTGACTCCCAAGCCGTGCAGGAGCGCGAACAACACCGCCTCTGCGAACACCATGGCGCTCCAAAACACCCCGGACCGCCAACCCGCGCACAAGACGGCGAGCATGGGGATCACGCCATAGGCGAACTGGCCCGGCGCTCCGGCGCCGCCGCGGATGTAGACCGCGCCCGTGAGGGCGATGAACACCAGGCCGGCGGTGACGTTGCCGACCAGCTCGAGACGACCCGTACGCCTGAGCACCCACAAAAGAGCAGCGCCGACGCCGCTGACCGCGAAGAGCGCGATGCCTTGTTCGCGCGGACCGCGGAGCATGTGATCCGTTCCCATCACCAGGCTTGCCCCCAACGCCGCCGCGGAGATGACGAGCCAGAGCTTGGCTTTCAGCACGATATCCGGCCCCCGCGCCAACAGTGACGGGTGCATGAAGTAGCTGAAATACCGTTGCATGATCGGCATCAACCGGAACCCCATCTCAGGATACGCCTCGCCTCGGGGCTCACGGATCGTAAAGCTGCTCACGAACGACCAGAACGGTAGCGAACAGAAGGACTTGAGCGACGATACCTCAGCGCGGGGCGCGGTGCTTTTGCTGGGTCAGCGAGAAATGAGCGGATCCTCGACCCAAACCTCTTGGTAGCTCGGGCGGGCTTTCAGTCGCTCGAAGTAATCTGCGAGGGGGTGGGACTCGCGCCAGAAGTCGAGAAGGGCGAGATCCGAGAGGCGGTACAGGATGCTCGTGGCGATCGCGTCGGCGAATGAATACTGCGGCCCAATCCAGTCTCGGCTCGACACGACGCTACTGAGGTTTTCGAGGGTCTCCGTGCAGTGACTAAGCATCTTTTCGCGATAGCTCGCGTCGTAGACGCCGGCGCGGAACTCTTCGAAGAACGCCTTCTTGCGCAAGTACTCCGACCGAAGGTCCGGGTACTCGTCGGCGTAGCGGGCGCAGCGGTCCACCTTGTCATCCAGGATTTCCGAGGACCGCTCGCCGTGAAGACCGAGCACCCAAATCGAATAGCTGAGGTGCATGGTCGGGAAGTCCTCGAGGCGCGTGGCCCAGGCGCGTGTGCCGGCGTCGGTCGGGACGAGAGTGGTCTCGGTGACCGAGTCGAGGTGGGCGGCAATGGTGGGACCGTTGCAGACGACTTTTTCACCATCCACGAGCGTCGGAACCACGCCTTTGGGGTTGAGCCGCATGTAGTCGGGATCCATCGACTCGTTCCGCCGGATGTCGACGACGTGGCGTGTGGTTTCGAGCCCCTTTTCCGCGAGGCAGAGCGAGATGATTCGCGACCAGTGCGACTGGGGGAAGTAGTAGTAGTGCACGGTCTCGGGAGTTGCGCGGTGTCAGCGTCGGCCAGTTTTCTTCTTGGCGGTCTTCTTCTTGGTTGGCAGTTTCTTCTTGGCGGTCTTCTTCTTGGTCGGAAGTGACGTGGCGTGGGCGACGCCCAGGTCGACCCATTTTGCGAGGCTGCGGGCGTCCTTCATGCCGGTCTTGTCGACGTACACAAACCCCTTGAGCGGCCGGCCGGTGAAGTCCATCGGCGCGACGCCCGGTCGTTCGAGCGCTTTTTCGTAGGCCTCCGGCCCCACTCGGACGACGACGCGGTCGTCTTGGACGCCGCAGGCCATGTTCCCCTTCACGGTGAAGCAGAGCCCACCGAACATCTTCTTTTCAACGGCTTTGGCGCGCTTCTGAACAGCGACGCGCACTCGCGTCGCTAGCCTCTCGTCGTATGCCATTTTCGTGTTTTACTCCCGCCATGGCGCATGCGGCCAGCGATATCGCGCAGCCGGCATCGAGCATCGAGTGCTCGAACCCTGCAACTCGCGAGAAACTCGGCACCGTCCATGTCACCAGCGCTGACGACGTTCGCGACGTCGTGACTCGCGCTCGGACGGCGCAGCGGCGCTGGGCGGAGACGAGTTTCGCCGAGCGCAAGCGCGTGCTCCGACGACTGCTCGAGACCATTCTCGACCGCGTCGACTTCATCTGTGACGAGGTCGTGCAGGATTCGGGAAAAACTCGCGAGAACGCGGTCATGGGCGAGGTGTGGCCGGTGTGCGAGAAGCTCCGGTGGACGATCAACAACGGGGAAAAGCACCTTCGGCCGGAATCGGTGTCGTCGGGCCTGTTTTTGCACAAGAGCGCGCGCATCGAATACGTGCCTCGCGGGGTGATCGCGGGAATCACTCCTTGGAACTATCCGTTCCAAAACCTCATGAACCCGATCATCCCGTCGCTGATGGCAGGCAACGCCGTCGTGATCAAGCCGAGCGAGTGGGTGGCGTGGTCGACGTCGAGGCTTCTGCCGCTCGTGACCGAAACCCTCGAGGCGATGGGACACTCGGCGGATCTGGTGCAGGTGGTGCAGGGGTACGGCGAGACGGGTCGCGCGCTCATCGAAGCAAGAGTCGACGCGATCGTTTTCATCGGCTCGCTCGGCAACGGTCGGCGAGTTCTCGAAGCGGCCGCCAAGAACGTCACGCCCGTCGTGCTCGAACTCGGCGGCAAGGACCCGTTCATCGTTTGCGAGGACGCCGATCTCGAGCAGGCCGCCCACGCCGCGCTGAGCGGCTGTTTCATCAACTGCGGCCAGAACTGCGTGGCCGCGGAGCGCATCTTGGTGCTCGACGATGTCTACCCGGCGTTCGAGTCGAAGCTCGCGGCGCTTACTGGAGAGCTCAAACAAGGGGTCCCCTCTTCGGGGACGGTCGATCTCGGCGCGATGGCTACACCGCTTCAGCTCGACATCGTCGAGCGCCTCGTGCGTAGCGCCGTGAAAGAGGGCGCTCGGGTAGTCACTGGCGGCAAGCGGGTGCTTGCTGAGTCCGGCGAGTTCTACGCGCCGACCATTCTCGCCGACGTCACCCCCGACATGCGCATCATGCGTGAGGAGACCTTCGGCCCGGTGATGCTGCTTTGCCGTGTTCGGGACGAGGAGCACGCCATCGACGTCGCCAACTCCACGAGCTATGGTTTGTCCTCGTCCGTCTTCTCGCGAGACCTCGGCAAAGCCCGGCGCATCGCTTCGCGGCTCGAGGCGGGCACGACGGCGATCAACGAATTTGGAGGTGCCGCCTACATGGTTCAGGATCTGCCGTTCGGTGGTATCAAGGACTCGGGTTACGGGCGGCTCAACGGCCGCGACGGGCTCAGAGCTCTCTGCCACCCCAAATCGATTCTCGACGACCGGCTACCCATGACGTTCGCCAACAAGGTTTTCCCCACCAAGACCGGTGACTACGAACGCACGAAAGCCGCGATTCGGTTGACCTACGGCGGCTTCAGACGTCGGGCGCGCGGACTATTCGACGTGTTTCGGACCAGGAGCTCCGCCTCGTGAAGCGCAAGCTCCTGATTTCTGCGTGGGCCATCGCCGTGATCCTCGAGTGGTCACCGGCGTACTCACAATGAGCGGCCTGAACGAGCCCTAACCTTCCGGTCGGAGGGTCAGCACTTGGTCTCGGCATCGAGCCGAAGCTCCCCGAGCACGTCACCAACATCGGTCTCGGTCTCGGGTTCGCTTTGTTCGACCACGAGCGCCGCGGCAAGAGCGACGTTTCGAGCGCGACCACGCCCTCGCTTCAGTCGTTCATCACGACCCTGTCGGTGCGGCACGCATTCGGCGGCGGCTGGAGCGCGGACGCGGCGCTGCCGGCGGGCAACATCCGGCTCGATCCTGGCGGCGGCGTCGAGTCGAGACGTCTCGCGGGCTTTGGAGACTTCACTCTCGGCGGCGCCTACGATTTCGCCGGCCTCTGGGGCTCGGAGCTCTACCGGCCGAGGCTGTCGCTCCGCCTCGCCGTCGGCTTTCCGACCGGCAAAGAAAGCACCATCGGCGATCCGAACGATCCTGTGCCGCCGAGCGTGCTCACCATCGGCACGGCAGCCTTCAGCCTCACCAACGAGATTTCGCTGACGCAGCGTGTTCACGAACGCTTCGGGTTCAACACCCGGCTCAGTTATCGACAACCCTTGAGCGACACCGACGAAGGCGTGCGCTTCGGTGCCTATAACCAGACTGCCGGCAGCTTGTTCGTCGTTCCGGTGGACTGGCTCGCCATCAAGCTGGGCGGCGAGTACGACGTCCGGCGCCGCGCCGAGCGCGAGGGAATGGGTGTGCTCGTCAACTCCGGGGCACGGCTGTTCGCGGTTCGCGCCGGCGTCGGGATTTTTGCCGGTCCAGTCAGCATCTCGCTCGAAGCGAGGCGTCCGGTGTTCATCGACGTGAACGGCACCCAGATCGTCGAGAGTTTCTCCGGCCAGGCTTCGCTCAGCGTGGAGCTCGGCGGCGGCGAAGAGGAAGACGAGCACGAGCACGAGCACCACGACGAGCACAAACACTTCGAGGGCGGCGACGTGGCGGACGCGGCGGTGAAAGGGGAGGCGTTCGACCTGCAAGCCACGCTCGTGCCCGGGAAGATTACCGTCATCGATTTTTGGGCAGAGTGGTGTCACCCCTGCATCCACGTGGACGAGGGCCTGCGGGAGCTCGCATCGCTCTATCCGGGGCTCGCGGTGCGGCGCGTCGAAATTGTCGACGATGAGTCTCCGGCAGCTAAACCTCTAGGCGACAAGATCGAGCTGCCTATCGTTTGGATTTTCGACGAGCACGGCCAACGCGTGGACGTGCTGACGGCAACCGACGAGGCCGCAGTGCGGCGTCGGCTGGGGGAGCTCTTGAAGGGCAAACCCAGGCACGAGCCGCCTGAGCCCGGTGGGGGGCATGACGCCCATGGGCACGGCAAAGCCGGCCACGATGCTCACGAGCACGGCAAGCCGGATCACGATGCCCACGGCCACGACGAACACGGGCACGACGAACACGGCCACGACGACCCCCACTAGCGCGCCCGCTACTTCGCGTTGTTGGCCGAGATCGCGAGCTCGCCGTCCACGGTCCACGGAACGACGCCGTTTCCGCCGACCTCCACGTTCGTGAAGAACGCCGTCATCGTCAGATGGCCCTCGTTCTTCCCCGTCGCGGTGAACGTGTATTCGTCGATGACGAGCGCGCCGTCGGAGGTCACGGAATCCCCGTCGGGCGCAGCGTAGAGGATCGCCGCGTCGGTCGGTCCGGGCGGAGGGCCGAAGTTTTGCAGGTCCAGATCTCGACCCACCGGCACGTCGGGGTGGAAACGCAGCACCAGGCTCCCCCCACTGAAGGCCAATCCGGACGACCCTGACCCGACGAGCTCGACCTCTGCGAGCACTCGCTCGTCGGGCACGTTTTCGATGTTCACCCGTGTACCGGTGAACGAAAGCGATGGGGGGCTGCCGTTGGAGTCGGTCAGGGTCGGGGTAGTGATCAAGTCGACTTGGTTCGTTTCGAACTCGAACCGACCGCCCTCGCTTCCACCGTCGCTGCCCGAGCTGCTGCTGCACCCGAGCAGGCACGTCACGCCAACCAATGCGAGCCCTTTGGCATCAAGCTTCATGGGGGCCGCAACTATCACGGGTCGAGACCGCCAACAAACCACAGTGGCGCTCGGGCATTGAAGCGCCGCCGGGAACGCGATTTAACTCCCGCGTGGCTGAAACGATGTCCTTTGGGTCCCGCATCTGGTTTGCCTGGTCGTGTTTCTTCAAGGTGCTTTTCGACGGGCGCTTCGCGGCCCGCGTAGAGGCGGCGTCGAGCCCAGCGCGCGCGCTCGAAGAAGCGCCGGCCGCGCCGCCAAAGGACTCGGCGCCTGAGGAGCCCGACCCAGAGCCAGAGCCAAAGCCAAAGCCAAAGCCAAAGCCAAAGCCGGCAGGCAAGCCGGAGAAAAAGCAGCCTCCGAGCGTTCACGCCGCGCTGCAGCTGCTCGCCCTCTTTCAACGTGAAGGGCGCCTGGTGGACTTTCTGAAACAGGACGTCGCGTCCTTCGATGACGCAGAAATCGGGGCCGCTGCCCGCGTAGTTCACGAGGGGTGCAGGAAAGCGCTCGACGCGCACGCGCAGATCGAGCCCGTGCGCGCCGAGGACGAAGGCGCCAACGTCAGCGTCGAGAGCGGCTTCGATCCGGCCAGCATCAAGTTGACCGGCGACGTGCGGGGCGCGGCGCCCTACCGAGGTGTGCTTCGGCACCGGGGGTGGCGCGCCACTTCGCTCGAGTTGCCCGAAGCCGTGGGTGAAAACGACAGCCACGTCCTGGCTCCCGCTGAGGTGGAGCTGTGACCGCCAAAGCGGTCGGCATCGATCTCGGCACCACCCACACGGCCATCGCGCGCGTGGGTTTCGAAGGGGAAGGCACACGGCCGCGGCCCCTCGCGGTGCCGCAGCTCGTCGCGCGGGGATCGGTCGAGGCGCGGCCGCTCCTTCCTTCTTTCGTCTACTTCGCTCACGAGAGCGAGGGCGCGCTCGCGTTGCCCTGGGACGCCGATCGCACCTTTTCAGTGGGCGAGCACGCACGCTCTCGGGGTGCGGAGTCTCCGTCGCGTGTCGTTTCGAGTGCGAAGAGTTGGTTGTCCCACACCGGGATAGATCGGCGCGCTCCGGTGTTGCCTCAGTCGGCGCCAGAAGACGTCGAGCAGATTTCTCCGGTGGAGGTGGCTTGGAAGTATCTCGATCACCTGTCCGAGGCTTGGGAGGCCGAGCTCGATCCGAACGGCGCGCCACTCGCCGAGCACGAGGTCATCCTCGCGGTGCCCGCCTCCTTCGACGCCGCGGCGCGAGACTTGACGATCGAAGCGGCGTACGCGGCCGGCATGGAGAACGTCACCCTGCTCGAAGAGCCGCAGGCAGCGCTGTACGCGTGGATTGATGCGTCGGGAGACGATTGGCGTCAGCACCTGTCTCCTGGTGACGTCGTTTTGGTCGTCGACATCGGTGGCGGGACCACGGACTTCTCGGCGATTGCCGTGCTCGAACGCGACGGCGCGCTCGAGCTTCATCGCATCGCGGTCGGCGACCACATTCTGCTCGGCGGCGACAACATGGACCTCACCCTCGCCCACGTGCTCAACCAAACGCTCGCCAGGGATGGAAAGAAGCTCGACCGGTGGCAGATGAACGCGCTCACCCACGCGTGCCGAGGCGCCAAAGAGCGGCTCTTGTCCGATGCGGACGTCGCGTCGGTGCCGGTCGTCGTCCCGAGTCGTGGGTCGGATCTCATGGGCGGGTCGATCCGCACCGAGCTTCGCCGCAACGACGTCGAACGGTTGCTCGTCGACGGATTTTTCCCCGCCGTGGATGCCGCGGCTGCGCCAGCGGCGCGGGCTCGCGGCGGGCTGACACAAATCGGGCTGCCCTACGCGTCCGATCCGGCGATCACCAAGCACCTGGCGGAGTTTTTGACTCGGCAGGCCGAGGCGGCGTCGAGTCTCGAAGGGTTCCGGTCGGCAGGTAGCGGGGCGCTGCTCGCGCCCACTGCCGTCCTGTTCAACGGCGGCGTCGTCAAGGCGACCGCGCTTCGAGCGCGCCTGCTCGACACGTTGAACGGCTGGCTCACGTCGGCCGGGGCGTCGCCGGCTCGGATCCTTCCCGGCGAAGATCCCGATCTCGCGGTGGCGCGCGGGGCTGCCTACTACGCTTCGGTTCGCCAGGGCGAGGGGCTTCGCATTCGGGGGGGCACCGCGCGCGCGTACTACGTCGGCATCGAAAGCCCGATGCCCGCGGTGCCCGGCATAGACCCGCCCATCACGGCGCTCTGCGTCGCTCCCTTCGGGATGGAGGAGGGCACCGAGGCGGCGCTTCCGCCTCACGAGCTCGGTGTGGTGGTGGGCGAGCCGGTCCAGTTTCGTTTCTTCGGCTCCTCGGTGCGCCGGGGTGACGAGGCGGGCGCGTCGATTGACGATCCCGGCGAACATCTCGAGGAGCTCTCTCCGATCGAAGTCACTTTGCCAGCGGAGGGGCGCGCCGAAGGCGACGTCGTGCCCGTGCGGCTGCGGTCGCAGGTGACCGCGGTTGGGACTCTTCTTCTCGAAGCCGAGCCGTTCGAGCCGCTCGAAACCGGAGAGCGTTGGAAGATCGAGCTCGGCGTTCGCGCTACGGAGTAATCGTGTCTGCTCGTCTGGTCGTTGGCATCGATCTCGGGACCACCCACACCGTGGTCGCTTCCGCCGAGATCGGCGAAGGGGCCGAGCCGGAGATCTTCCGCATCCCGCAATATGTCAGCCGCTCCGAGAGCGAGACACGGCCGCTCTTGCCGTCGTTCCTGTACGCGCCGCTCTCGGGCGAGGTCCCCGAGGATCCTTGGGGCGACGCGCCATGGGTGCTTGGCGCCTACGCCCGCGAGCGCGGTGGAGAGGTCCCCGGCCGGCTCATCTCGTCCGCCAAGAGCTGGCTCAGTCACGCGGCCGTCGACCGCCACGCGCCGATTCTTCCTTACGGCGCGGCGGACGACGCGCGCGACCTACACCGTATCTCTCCGGTCGAAGCCAGCGCGCGTATTCTTCGTCACGTGCGCGCAGCGTGGGATCTGGCGCATCCGCGCCAAGTGCTCGCCGAGCAACAAGTCATTCTCACGGTTCCCGCGTCGTTCGATCAGGCGGCTCGTGAGCTAACACTGGCGGCGGCGCGTGACGCCGGCCTGACCGTGCGGCTGCTCGAAGAGCCGCAGGCCGCGTTCTACGCCTACATGCATCGCGCCGGCGAGGACGCGCTCGGCGCCATACTCTTGGAAGCCGAGCGTAGCCTAGTGCTCGTGTGCGACGTGGGCGGCGGCACCACCGACCTCTCTCTCATCAGCATAGCGAGGAGCGGCGACGGCGCGGTCGATGTGTCGCGCGTTGCGGTCGGTCGGCATCTGTTGCTCGGTGGCGACAACATCGATCTCGCGCTGGCGCACCTCTGCGAGCCGCGTCTCGTCGACGGAGGCAAGAAGCTCGACTCCCAACGCTTCGCCCAGCTCGTGCTCGCTTGTCGGAGTGCGAAGGAGCAACTTCTCGGTGCCGCCGCACCCGAACAGGTCCCGATTCGAATTCTCTCGACGGGTTCGAGCCTCGTGGGCGGCACCCTCGCCACCGAAGTCACCCGCGCCGAGGTCGAATCGCTCGTCATCGATGGTTTTCTTCCCCTGGCCGCGGCGGACGCTCGGCCGAAGCGTGGCCGGAGCGGTCTCGTCGCCTTCGGCTTGCCCTACGAGCATGATCCCGCCATCACGAAACACTTGGCGGCTTTTTTTTCGACCCACGCGCCGAGAGATCCGACGGGCGGACCAACCATCACGGCACCACATGCGGTGTTGTTCAACGGCGGTTTGTTTCACGCCGAGCCCGCAGCGGGACGAATCACCGAGGTCTTGCGCGGTTGGGGCGGTCGGCAGCCTCGGGTGCTCGACGGCGCCGATCCCGATCTCGCCGTGGCTCATGGCGCCGTCGTGTACGGGCTCGCTCTGGCCGGCTACGGCGTTCGAATCGGTGGCGGTACGGCGCATGGCTACTACGTTGGCATCGAAGCCAAACGTCAGCCGGGCAGCGGTCGACCGCGCGCGGTGTGTGTCGTGCCCCGCGGGGCGAAGGAGGGTGAGCGGCACTCCGCCAAGTCGAAGCGGCTCGCGCTCACCGTCGGTCGCCCGGTTCGCTTCGAACTCTACGCGTCGGATGATCCCGCGGTGCACGCTCCCGGCGAGATCGTCACCATCGCCGAGGACGCCCCCTTCGAGCTCCTTCCACCGGTTGCCGCGACGCTCGATGGGGGCGACGACGAAAACCTCGTGCCCGTCGTTCTCGAAGGCGAGCTCACCGCCGTCGGCACCGTCGATCTCGCGTGTGTCGAGGTCGACGTGCCTGAAGGGCGCGAGCCGAGGCGATTTGCGCTTGCGTTCGAGCTTCGAGGCGCCGAGACGGAGGTGACGGCCGCCTGGCAGCCGACGATGCCACCGAAGGCTTCGATCCTGCCGCCCGCGTCGGTCGCGCCGGCCAGCTCTCGGGGCAAACGGTTCGACGACGCGGTCGAAGCCATTCAGCGCGTATTCGGGAAAGGTAGAAAAGACGTCAAAGACCGAGAGAGCAGGGACCTGTTGCGTGAGCTCGAACGACTGCTCGGTGAGCGGCGGGCGTGGGACACCGAGCTTTGCCGTTCTCTCTTCGACGTCATCGGGCCGAAGTCGAAAGCTCGCCGTCGCTCGGCCGACCACGAGCGCATGTACTGGCTCATCACCGGCTTTTGCTTGCGACCCGGTTTTGGTCATCCGCTCGATCCCGGTCGGGTCAAGCTCGTCGCCCCGCTGTTCGAACAAGGCCTCGCGCACTCGGGCGAAACCCGGGGATGGGAGATGTTTTTCATCGCTTGGCGCCGCGTCGCCGGCGGCCTCGACGAAGAGCGGCAGGTCGCCATGAGAAAGCTCGTCGATCCGTTTCTCGCGACCGAAGACCAACAAAAAAAGAAACCGAAGGGGTTCAAGCCGCAGCCCGTTCGCCAAATGCTCGAGATGGCGTCGTGGCTGGAGCGCGTTCCGCCGAAGCAGCGCGTCCAGCTCGGCGGTTGGCTGCTCGACCGGACTTGGACCGACCGCAACCCTCAGCTGTGGGAAGCCATCGGCCGCTTGGGCGCTCGGGTGCCCGCCTATGCGAGCGTGCACCACGTCGTGTCCCCGCAGGCCGTCGAGCGGTGGCTCGATCACCTCCTCCGGGAGAAATGGGAGGACCTCCCGACGGCGGCCCGCGCGGCCACGATGCTCGTCCGCATGACGGGAGACCGCGCTCGAGATGTTTCGGAGGCGGTGCGCAAGGAGGTGGCTCGACGTCTCGAGCAAGTCGAGGCGCGTCCCGAGTGGATTCAGTCGGTCAAAGAAGTCGTCGAGGTCGAATCGACCGAGCTCGCTGAGCTCTTCGGCGAAGAGCTACCCCGCGGCTTGGCGTTGTTGCCGGAGTGACCCGGGCACCGGAGCCATCACTGCACGATGATTTCGCACGACGTCGTCAGGTGAAACGCCCCCGGCGCAGGTGCCGTCGCTGTCGCACTGGGGCGGTGGACAGTTGTCGGGATGAAGCGGAAAGCAGGGGATCGTGGCGTCCGACATGGTTTTTGTGCAGCACCGAGAAAGCAATCTTGCGATGTCTGAGGGAGATCGTGCTCGTCGCATCACCTTGTAGTTGTCGTTGCGTGGTCGGTCTGGCCGACACGTGGACGACAAAAAATCGTCACAGCATACGCGGACTTCTACTGCAGGGCGCAGGGAAAACTAGACTTCGCCGCGGTTTGGCAGATGCTGGCTCCCATTGGGAGCGCGCCACAGCCTTTGAGCGCGGCGAGGCGTTTGGCACAGCTCGCGGCCATGTCCATCGGCCCCTCTTTGGTCTGAACGGTTTGCGCCGGTTTCGAAGACGCCCCCGACCCGCCCGCAGGTGCTTTCGCTTGCGCGGCGATGAGCTGTTTGAGAGCGTCGATCTCGGCGCGAAGCGCGGCCGAAGCGTCGTCGGTCTCCTTCTTTCGCTTGGCGGCGGCCGTGGCGTCGAGCATGGCCTGCACGATGGTGTCCGGGACTTCGAGTTGCTTGAGCATCGCCAGCTCGTCCACGGCAAAGTCCTTGTACGCCTTTCCGGCGCCTTTAATCTTGGAGGCGACAACACCCTCGACGACTCCTGATTCGAGGAGGGCGAGCACGTCTTGCACCCGCAGCCCTTCAGGGCCGATGAGAAGCACCCGTTCCGATACCGGGATGAGATCGAGGGCTTTGGGAGCGACACTGGCGAGAGAGGCAAGCGCGACGAGTTTTTGGGGATCTGCCTTGGCCAGGTTCACAGCTCGCTCGATGACCTCCTTGCGGTGGGCGCCGTTCGGAAACTCCGACAGATACGCCTTGAGCGCGTCGAGGGAGTTGGCCTTGATGGCAGAGTCGTAGGCGGTTTTTTCGAGCGCCGCTTCTTGCTTTGGGGACGCGATGATCGAGTCGGCGTCGACCTGGGCGGCGTACCACGCAGAGTCGGACACTTTTTTTCGGAGCAAGTCGTACGTCTCGCCCGCGTACTTGGCTTGCGGGAGCGCGTCGATTTGCATTGAAACATTGCCATCGGGTTTGGCCGTCAGTCGACAGCCGGCCCAATAGATGTTGAGTTGCCCGTCGGCGATCGTTCTCCCCGTGGTATGGGAGCGTTTGATGCTTCGTTCGTGGTCGTGTTGCCTCGCGCTACCCATGGTGGTCGGGGCCATCGCGTGTGGTGGCGGCGGCGGCAGCGATGGTGCGGGTGCGGGCGGCACTGCGGGTGCGGGCGGCACTGCGGGTGCGGGCGGCACTGCGGGTGCGGGCGGCACTGCGGGTGCGGGCGGCACTGCGGGTGCGGGCGGCACTGCGGGTGCGAGCGGTACTGCTGGTGCGGGCGGAAATGTACCCCTTTCGAGCGAGTACACTCTTTCTAGCACCGAATCCGTGCCCGAGGGCGTGGCGTTCGATCTCGATGGGCGGGCGTTTTTTGCCGGGGCGCTCGGTGGTGGCGGCATCACGAGAATCGCGGCAGACGGTACCGAGACCGAGCTTGTGCCGGCCCGGCCCCTCGGCAGAGTGGCAGGGATCAAAGTCGACAGTGAGCGCCGCCGCTTGTGGGCTTGCCAACGAACGGAGATCTGGGTTTTCGATGTCGATACCGGCCAGCAGCTGGCTACTTTGGCGTTGAGCGATGCGGCGGTGGCGGCGACTTGCAACGATCTGGTGGTGGACTCGAGCGGCGTGGCCTACGTGACCGATTCGCAGAACCCGAACATCTATCGGGTCGAGCTCGATTCGACACCGACGGTGTTCGCGAGCGATCCGCTCTTCGACGGCGGCATCTTCGGCCTCAATGGGATTGTGCTCGCCGCGAACGAAACCTTGATCCTCGCTGGGAAGTTCGGTGCGGGGCAGCTCGTGCGGATCGAGGTGGCCGACCCCACACAGGTGAGCGAGGTCGCGCTGACCGGCGACGACTTCAGCAATCCCGACGGCATGGTGATGCTCGAAGAACGCCTCTACTCGGTGTCGGACGCCGAGGTGAAGCAGGTGACTTTTGGTGACAGCTCGCTCACGAGCGGCACGGTCATCCGGATGATGACGTCGGAGACGGGGCTCAGCACCGGCGCCGCCGCCGAGGGGCGCCTGTACGTCATCAAGAGCGAGGTGACCGAATTCGTGTTGGCTGAGATCATGGGACGTGCCCCGGCGTTCGACTTGCCGTTCAAGATTTTCGAGATCGACATCAGCGCTTTCTGAACGCCGCGGCTACGCGCGGCGTCAATCCGCGCTAGGATGTTTTCATGGCGAAGTGGGTTCGAATCGGGGGCATCGTCCTCGCGCTCGGGGCGTTTGCGGCGTGTTCGAGCGGCAATGGCGGTGCGGAAGGCTCAGGGGGTTCGGCGGGTTCGGGCGGCAGTGCTGGATCTGGAGCTCGGGGTGGCGGTGGCAGCTCTGGTAGCGGCGGCGCAGGCGGCGGAACCGGCGGTTCGAGTGGCGGTGGCGGGGGACCACCGATTCCACCGCCGCCCGAGGACGTTGATTGCACGACGCTCGACCTCGCCTACGACGGTGCCGCGTGCACCGGGGCGTGTTCCCCGGTGGCCTGCGATTGCGATCCCTTTCCGCAAAGCATCATCGCTTGTCACGAGGATTCGGGCTGCTTGACCGGATTGGATTGCGCGGTCTCCTGCGAGATCGACCTCGGGGAGGTGCTCGATTGCGCTTCTGGCTTCGTTCCGTGCAGCTCGGATACGGCGTGTGGCCCCGGAGTCTGTGTCCAGCGAGCGGGTGCGACGGTGGGCGCGTGTGAGTCGGGTCTGAACGGTGCAAAGTGCCTCGATGATGGCGACTGCGTCGATGGCTTTTGTGTCGCTGTCGAGAACGACGGGACGAGAACGTGCGAAGACGGCCAGAACGGAGCCGAGTGCAACGCGGACGATGACTGTGTCGTCGGAGTGTGTCTCGTGCCGCCGACCACGTTCATCGGTGGCTGCTCGGAAGGCAAGGAGGGCGACCCTTGCTTTCAGAACGGTGACTGCGTGTCTTCGGGTGTCGGCACGAATCCCGGGTTCTGCGTGCACGACAGTGACAGTAGTCGGGACGAGTGCGCCAGCGGAGAGATCGGTGCGCCTTGCGACGACGAGACCGACTGCATCGTCGGCATGTGTCTGGGTAATTTTTTCGGGTCGGCGTGCAGTCAGGGCAAGCTGGGACATTCTTGCGGGATGAACTCCGACTGTGAGACGGGCTTCTGTGCCGATCTCGCGTTTTCGCGCGAGTGCACCGAAGGCCTGCCCGGTGACCAGTGTCGCGCCGACGAGGAGTGCCAATCCAACTCGTGCGCGAACGGCGCCGGCAATCAGGGCGTGTGCACCGATGGCATTTGCGCGTTCAACGGTGGCTCAGGCTCGGGTGAATGCACCTCGGGCGCACGCGGGGCGAAGTGCGAGGCGGACGACGACTGCCAACAGGGCTTTTGTGTCGATGATGGCGGTTTTCAGACCGGCGACATCTGCCAAGACGGGTTGCTCGGCGACCTGTGCGACGACGATGGCGACTGCGTGCAAGGAACGTGTACTGGGGGAATTTGCGGCTGAGCCGTGCGTCGGCACGGGGCACCTTTTCCACTTCCCGCGGCGGGCGCTGTCGATTGGAGAGCACCAAATCGCCTCTGGCGTAAGCTCTCGGCCTCGATAGATGAGTGTGGACTTCTACCGCCTGCCCCGCGCCGTCCAGGAACGGTTCCTCGACTGCAGCCGTGGCCGATTCGAGCCGACACCATGGCTCTTGGAGCCGCATCGGCGCCGAACCCACCTGATGTGGGCTGCCGTCGGGATCGTGCTCGCGGTGGTCGGGTTCGCATCGGCGTTGCTCGGGTTCGGCAAGCTCGATAGCTCGCTGGCGATCGAGCCCCCGTTGGCGATCGGAGCGTATGCCGGAGCATTCGTTCTGTCCGGCGTCTGCTTGATTCGAGCCCAACGTTTGCGCCGGGCGGGGGGCCAGTCCCCGTTCGTGCTCGGCACATACGTTTTCCCAATCGGCGTCGTCGATGCTCCGAGCCGGAAGCTGTCGACCTTCCCGTGGACGGAGCTCGCGTCGGTAGCGGTCGAGGGGCAGTGCGTGAAGCTTTCCTTTGGTGCGGGCGCCTCGTTTTCGTTCGTCGCCGACTCGGCCGAACGAGCGCAGCAAATCGAACGAGAGATCCCAGAGTCGCGCGCCAAGCTCGAAGAGGCTCGCGCCAGGAACGACACGACGAAGCTGGCGCAGCTCGATCCCCTGCTCGATACCGGGCTCGTCAGTCCCCTCGGCCCGTCGCAGACCATCCCGCCACCGGCTGCTCCTTCTCGGGTCACGACGGCGCTTGCTCTCGTCGTCGTCGGAGGCGCCTTAGGAGCGGGCGTGTGGTGGGGGCGAAATACGATGAGCGAGGAGAAGATCTTTTCGGAAACCGTCGCCCGGGACGAGCCGGCCGCCTACGAGGCCTATCTCGAGCGTGGTGGGAACCGCCCCGAGGTGCGCGACACGTTGCTGCCACGTGCCCTTTTGCGCGTGGAGCAGGCCAAGGGTACCGTCGAAGCCATCGAGGGTTTTCGAGAGAGATTTCCGTCGACGAAGATCAAGCCCGAAGTCGACGCGGCCTTGCGGGCGGCGCTCCTCGACGAGCTGAAAAAGGCGAAGGCGGAAGGCACGCTCGACGCGCTCGAGCGGTTCTCCGAGCGCCGTGCGCGGTACGAAACCTTTCTCCCAGAGCTCGGCGAGGCACGTCGACAGCTCTTCGCTGCTGCCCTCGAGAAGTTTCGCTCCGGTCCGCCGAAGAAAGAGCCCGCGCTCGTCGACTTGGTCGGCCGGCTCGTACGCCGCGCCGAAAAACACGGTCCCACCGTGGCCGTTCGGTTCGTTCACCGCGACGACGCCTCTCACGAGCTGGCGGACAGCAGAGTTCGCCGAAGCCCGTACTACATGGGGAAGGTTTCGTTGCCCTCGCAGTTTTTCACCGTGCGCAGTCTGACGCCGATCGCGCGGTCCTCGGGGGACCGACTCGTGAAGGGGCTACAAACGGTTTTCGCGCGCGGCTTACTCGCATTCGATCTCGCGGACGAGATTGAAACCTCGGAGGTGGACACGTCGGCGCTCGAGGTGCCGACGGTGCTGGTCGCCTACCGCGTCAGGTTCAGCGGCTCGTTCGTCAGCATGAAACCCCGAGCGGCGTTCGTCGGCGCTGGCATCGTATTCGAGAGCACGCTGGTCGTTCCCGGAGAAACCGAGACGTTCGAGCACGCCAAGAAGTTTTGGAAGGTCCCACCACTGTCGATGCTCGGAGAGGGAGGAGCCGAGCCCGGCGCCGTCTACGAAAAAATGGCCAGCGAAGCGTTCTCGGCGTTCGCGGACGAGTATGTGGCCATGTTCGGGGGCAGATGAAAACTCGCGCCGGTGGAAAACGGGCTATGATTTGCGCATGAAGACTGCCTCCTTGATGCTCGTGGTTTGTGTGTTCGGTTGTAGCGGGGGCGACGGTGGAGATTCCGACGGCTCGGCGGGTGCGGCGTCGAGTGGCGGCTCCGCGGGGGTCGGTGCGGGCAGCAGCGCTGGCGGCTCTGCCGGGACGGGCGGCGGCTCGACCGGGACCGGTGGCGGGTCAATGGGAACCGGCGGCGGCTCGACCGGAACGGGCGGCGGCTCGACCGGAACGGGCGGAGCTGGGGGAGGGCCGGGCACGGGTGGAAGCTCGAACGGCGCCGGGGAGCCGGCGGCGTTGATGGGGATGACCGACCTTCACAATCAGGTTCGTGCGACCGTGAACGTCGCTCCTTTGGTTTGGGATCCGGGCGTGGCAGCGGTGGCCCAAGCCTGGGCCGAGAGCTGCACGGACAACAGCAGTCCGCAGGGGCTGGTCGATCACAATATGAACCGCCACGCCGACTACGGCTCACCGCTCGGAGAAAACATTTTCGGGGCTGGGGGCACGGCAACGCCCTCACGGGCCGTCGAATCGTGGGCGAGCGAAGAGGCGGACTACGACTACGACTCGAACTCGTGTGCGACGGGCAAATCGTGCGGCCACTACACCCAGATCGTGTGGGCCAACAGCAGACTTCTCGGTTGCGGGATCGCGGACTGCCCGGGGCTGCGTTTCGGAAGCACCATCGTGTGCAACTACAGCCCGCCCGGGAACGCGGGGAATCAGAAGCCGTACTGAGCGACGCTCAGGGGATCACGTTCGGCGGCGCGCAGAAGAGCGGGACATCGTCGGGCAAGGCTTTTTGGCGGGCGCGGCGCCGGGCGTCGTCGATTTCGAACTGGTGCAGCTTGAAACCCTGCCTGCCGCTCGACATCAGACTGTCGTTCGAGTCGGCAAATCCGTTGTAGTGGTTGAGCGTGAGTCCGTGACCGAGCTCGTGTCCGCTCGTGCGCGAAGCGTTGAACATCGTGTCCCACGCGGGGTCGTTCACGCGGCCGAGTGAAGGCTGGTCGAGCGTGTGGATGTCGTGGTCACCACAGTAGACGCCGTTGCTCCCCGGCGCGCAGGGGATGACGTTCGCGTGGAACCACATGTCGAACCCGGTGTTCATCGTCTGATCGTTGGTCACCGTGTGGATTTCGAAACAGACCGCCGCCTGTGACCACCAGATCCAGTTCATCTCGTCGAGCACGTCGAAGAGCTGAGTGTCGGTCAGGTTGCTGTTCTGTCGGTGGATCCTCAGCTCGATGCGATGCACGGGTGTCGTCGGCGGCATTTGTCCCCGGCCCCCGGCTCCGGGGATCCCCCCGGCGCCGCCCGCGCCAGGCACACCACCCATGCCGCCGGCGCCCGCTCCTCCGGTACCTGGGTTCCCCGCGTTGCCGCCGGTTCCGGGCGCGCCACCGAGGCCCCCGGTTCCCGGCGCACCACCCGTCGCCGGTCCGCCGCCCGTCGAAGGAGCGCCGCCTGTCGCGGGCAATCCACCCGTTCCCGGCGCGCCACCGGTTGCCGGGGCACCACCCGTTGAAACCGCACCGCCGGTTCCGGGAGCACCGCCGGTTCCGGCAGCGGCGCCAGCGCCGCTCGACAGGTCGCATGCCGCGAAGCAACCGTCGACCGATCCCCGGGTACACGCGCAAAGCTCGAGGCACGTGCTGCAGGTCATGCACTGGGTCGCCGCATTGCAAGCCGATGAGCTCGAAGCGGGGGAACCATCGCCGCCACCGCCACCGCACGCGACAGCCAATGTGATGACTAGGGCCGAAGCCGAGGCGAGAGCGCCGCGTGCGAGAGCATGCATGGTCGATCCTCCGGTGAGGCAGCCATTGTCCGGATCGCGGACCAACGCTCACAGCGAAACGGGGCCGAATCGGCATCGAAATCGAGCCCGGTTGATAGTTGCACCTTGACTGAAAAAAGGGACGCCGACGGGCGCCGGGTCCCAATCACGCTAAGATTGCGGGCAAATGGGGGCCTCCGCTGGTTGGGCACGAGTCCTACTCGTGGGCTCGTTGCTCGGCACCGGTGTGCGATGCGGTGCCAAGAGCGATCTTCTCATCGGCCTACCGGATCGAGGCGGCACGGGTGGCGGCAATCCTGGCGCGGGCGGTAGCGCGGGGACCGGCGGCGCTGGCGGCGGCGCCATGGCCAACGGAGGCGCCGGGGGGAGCGGCGGGTTCGGTGCGCTCGCAGGGTCGGGGGGCGGCGCTCAGGATGCGGGGGTGGTCGACGCGGCGCCGTGTGTGCTTCGCGATGAGGTTTGCAACGGCGTCGACGACGATTGCGACGGGTGGGTCGACGAAGATCTCGGCATCGTACCGATCGGTGGACCGATGGTGCTTCGCGACGTCGAGGGGGAGACCGGCGACTGCAGCACCTGCCGATGGGCGTTGGATCCGTTTCTTGCGTCTTCAGAAAGCGGTTTGTTCGCCGCCTGGCACCTGTCCTTCAATGGCACGGCTCCGATGCCGAACCTGTTTGGCGTGGTTTTGGATGGCGCTGGCAGGCCCGTCGAGTCGCCGCGCTCGTTCTCTTCGAGGACGGGGCAGACGCTTCGGTTCGCCGTCTCGCCGGGGGATTCGTCACTCGCTGCGTTTTGCGAACGTGACGGGAGCCGTGACCGTGCGGTGTCGTTCACCCACGACGGTTTTTCGGCGGGGCCCGTTCTACGGCGCGGACCGGACACGAGCACGTGCCGCGCGGTGAGTGACGTCGACGTCACGTGGACCGGTGAGCGCTTCGTGTTGAGTTGGAGCGACGCCTCGCCGCCGTTCGGAGTCGTCGTCGAGGTGCTCGATGCCTCGGGCAGCCGTTTGGAAGACTCGTTTCGGCTCGATGTTGGTGGCGGAAATCCGGTGCGTGCGGCCGTGGGACACGGCGAAGTGGCGCTGCTGACCGCGGCGGCTCTGCCTCCGCCCGGCACGACTCTGGTGTTGCACCGGCTCGACGCGTTGGCTCGACCGATTGGCGTGCCGGTGGAAATTCCCAGGCTAACGAGTTTTCAGGATTCCGCGCTGGTCGCGGTGCCAGGCGGTTGGCTCGTCTACGCGTGGGGTGTTGGGGGGGCGTTTCAGGTTTCGATCTCGCGTGACGGCGTCGTCGGTGACGAGTCGCCACTGCGGTTCGACCAGCGCACCGCGGGCTACTCGCTCTTCCCGCGTCCCCGAGGTGGCCACGTCAGCATCGAGCGTCGGTCTCAGACGCGCGCCCTTCCGCCGGTCATCGAATGGTGGCGCGCGGACGGCACGCTCGAAGCGACCTGGGTGGGGCCCGCGGACGATTCCGCACGCACCCCCCACGTGGCGTTTCGTGATGGGTCGACTTGGGTCATCTACGGCACGCCGCCCGAAACGTTCGAGGCGAACCAGGTCCGCCTTCGCCGATTCGGTTGCAGCGACGTGCCGGCTCCCGAATGCGGCGGGGCCGACGTCGACGACTTGCGCTCGAGATTCGAGCCGTGTGGTGATGGTGGTCGCGTCGGGCAAAGCGCGATGGCGCCGGGCGCGACCTGCGAAGCGGTGTGTTGCGCACTCGGCTTCGCGGGCTGCAGCCACCGGGCGGCTCAGGCGAGCTTCGACGCCTGCGGGATCGAAAACCCCGTGCGGACCGGGGAATGCGGGGACGTCTTCCAGCAAACGTGGAGCTCACAGTGCATTTGCGCCAATTGACGGGGTCGACGGCGGCTCGCTCCGGGTCCGCCGGGGCGGGGCCAAGTCGGCATAACCTCATGAAAATTGGGCACAGTGCCGGCTTTTGTCGTTCTCTCGGGGCGAGCCCCACACGGGGTCCAAGAACGCTGGCGGTTGACGCTCGAGTGCGACAGGAGCAAGAAAAAACCCAATGAGGAGGCTGCTGATTGCATCGAGCGCTGTGGCGCTCTGGCTCGCCCCGGCACCGGCGAGTTCCAGTGGTTTGACCGAACTCGGCAGCGAGGACAAGGGGACGATCGTATTTACGCCGATCGGATTGAAGAACGACAAGGGCAAGGTCCTGTGCGGGTTGTTCAAGAAGGGCGGCTGGCTTGAGAAGGGTGTGGCGCGCAAAGCCGTGAGCATCGAGGGGCGGATTGCGAAGTGCGTGTTCACCGGCGTTCCGTTTGGCGACTACGCCATCGCCGCGTTCCATGACGAGGACGACAGCGGCGCGATGAACAAGTTCCTCGGTCTGCCGACGGAGCCGTACTGCTTCTCTCGCGACAACTCGAGACGCCGGCGTCCGCCATCGTTCGATCAAGCGCGATTCCGGCATGCGGCCAAGAAGACGAGCGAAGCTGCCCGGATGAAGTAGAATGTCGGCGTGAGCCAACGTTCTTTTCTTGGTGTTTCGAAGTTTAGCGGTCTGACGGCCGCGTTGCTGGTCGTCTCCACTGGGTGCTCCGACAGTGGTGGTGACGGCTCCGGGGGCGCCGGAGGTACTGCTGGCGCGGGTGGCGCGGCCACCGGGTCCACGTATCCGCGCGACGCGGAGATAGGGATGCATCAGCTGCAGGCCCTCGCGACCCACAACAGCTATCACGTCGAAAAAGAAGGGAACGTGATCCCTCAGTGGATGTACACCTACGAGCCGCTCGAGGTTCAGCTCGAGCAGTACGGGGTCCGGAGCTTCGAGCTCGATACGAACTACTCGAACGGACTGGTCGACGTCTTCCACGTGCCGGGCATCGACAACGAGAGCACGTGCAGCCCCTTCACCGATTGCCTTCAGGTGATCAAGACCTGGTCGGATGACAACCCCGGTCACCAGCCGATTTTCATTCATCTCGAGCCGAAGGACGACGAGTTCGATCCCACGGGCACGCCCTTCGACACCTACGTCGACGCCGTCGATGCGAAGATTCTCGAGGTCTGGCCGCGGGAGCGGATCATCACCCCGGACGACGTTCAGGGCGACGCGGCGACGCTGAGGGAAGCCGTGACGACGAACGGTTGGCCGACGCTCGGCGAGGCGCGCAACAAGATCCTCTTCTACCTGGACGAAGGCGGCCCCTTCCGCGACGCGTACTCGAACACCGGCGACAGCGTTGCCGGGCGAATCATCTTTCCGGACTTTGGAACGGACCATGCCCTGTCCGCGGTGACGGTGATCAACGGCCCCGAAAGCACCGAGATCCCGACTGCGGTGCAGGCCGGCTTCATCGTGCGCACGCGGGCGGACGGCCTCGGGGGAGAGGATGCGGCGACTCGTCGTCCGATGGCGCTCTCGAGCGGTGCGCAGATCCTGACGACGGACTACCCCGTGACTTGGGGCGGCATCGAAGCGTTTTCGATTCCGGAGGGTGCTCCGTCGCGTTGTAATCCGCTCAACGCGCCGGCGGACTGCACTTCGGCAGACATCGAAGCGCTCTGAGGGGTCCTGCCATCGGTTCGCCTCAGGCCCCAGGCCGAACTATCTCACGCTCGCCGCGCACCCACCGAACGGTGTCGGCCGCGTCGAACAAGAGCGAGATGCCGTTGACCACGACGACGGCCCAACCGTAGGCGAGCTCCGCTGAAGAGACGTCGCTCGCGCCAGCCTGTCCGGTGAGACGCATGGCGACGTAGACCGTCGATGCGCCCCACGCTGGCAGGTGAGGGACCGACATCAGTCGCGAGAAACCTTGGAACCGGTAGAGCATTGGTCCGTTCGTCGCGAGAATGAAGATGCCCGCCGCCGCGGTCGCCACGCCCGTTGGAGTGTGCAGGAAGGCGACGCACGCCATGTTGGTGGTCGCGAGGATGGCTACCCAGAGGCGCACCCACGTCGGCAGGGTTCGGAACGAAGCCAGGATGTTGGCGCCGACGCTCGTGGCCGCGGTCGTCATGGCCCGGAGTCGCCTCCGGCTGCACCGCTAGTCCCGGCACCTCCAGTCGAGAAGCAGCCTTCGGCAGTGCCGACGCGTTCGGCGCCGTCGAACGTCAGAGTCATTCCTGGCGTGAAGTGTAGAATATTCGGCGTCGGGCGACCGTCTGTCTCCGTCATGTTACGCCGTGCCCTGCCTTTCGCCCTGATTCTGGGAACCCTCCCAATGGCTTGCTCGAAGGCGAGCGTGCCGGTCGCTTCGGCGCCCGACGCGCGGGCCTACCCGTTCGCCCTCGACGAGCTTCGGCCGTTTCGCAGTTACGTCTCGATTTCTCGAGTCGGCGACTTTGCTCATCACTTCGAGGTGGTGAAGCTCGAAGGGTCGAAAAAAGTGATCCACAAGGTGTGGGTGGACGCCGCGGGGGATCCGGACACCGTGCACCTCGGCCAAAGGCTCGTTTTCGACGCGTCCACGGGTCGCCTGTCGGTCAAGGCTGAGCGGCCGTCCGCCGCGGCCGCGGATGCGGCACGTCGAGTGCGGTCGAAGTTCCCCGCGGGATCGGTGCTCGACTTTCGTGGCTCCTACCGTGAGGTGGTCGTTCACGAGGTCATCCCCGTGGACGTGACTCCGTATCGGCCGAGTTCGGCCCGAACGCGCGCGGTGTTGCACGTCAATCGCAATTTTTCGGAGATCGTGGCCTCGCCGCAGACGACGCGTCATCGATTCGTCGAGTCGCGCGACCAAGAAGCTGGAGTGCCGGCGCCATATTGGGTGGAGCTGCCCGTCGACAACGGTGGGAGAGCCCACCTCCGGGACGGGTTCAGGCTCGGCGCTACGGCTCGCGACGCTCGGGTGCGCGCGGCGGTTCTCGCCGGGGCGAAGCAGAAGGCTGCCGGAGCGAAGGGGCCAGCGTTGCAGACGTTGCACGCTCGTGATGGCGCGCGACTCTTGCCGGAGGGCATTCAGCCAGCGCTCGAGTATCGGATCGTGGTCGGAGGCGCGGAAATCGTTCGTGGTCGGCATCGCACGACGCCGATGTCGAGCATCATCCAGGTGAGTTTCGACCCGCGAGACGTCGCCGATGGCGACGTCGAAAGCCGCGGCTCCGTGGAGTACGCGGGCGACGTCTATCACGCCAACGTTCACCTTCGGCTGCTGACGGATCTGCGGAGCGTGGCGTCTCCCACGAAGACGCCAGTGGACGCCAGCCTCACCGTGACCGTTCGCGGGCCCGGCAGGCAGCCGGTCGTGAAGGTTTATCGCCTGCGCGGCTCTGCGCTCGTGGACGGCGACCGTATCGCTCTTTCCGAGCTCAGCGCACGGGCCGAGGGCGATGGAGGTTTCGAGCGCGCTTATCTGGCGATTGGCGACGGCGTTCAGACTCGGATCCGGACGAGCCGCGACGTTCTTGCAGCGTTCGATTGACGTCGCTTCGCGATTGAGTCGTCGCTTGGCCCGACCGTTGTTAGGCTCACGACGGTGCAACTCCGGATGCCAGTCACGGTCGCCGTAGCGCTCGCGCTCGGAGGGGTCGCGGTTTGCCCCGAAGCGCACGCGATCTTGCGGCGCCACGACGTAGCGGACGCGCAATACGTCGTAGCCGCCGAAGAGTACCCAGCGGTGGTCGATCTTCTCGAGCCGGGCGATTGCCTCGCCACCCTCATCGCCCCGAGCTGGTTGCTCACCGCGGCGCATTGCGCCGAGCATGTCGAGCTTCCCCACGTGATTCGCGTAGCCGGTCAGGATCACGACGTCATGGGCGTGGTTTGCGAGCGAGCCTACGATGGCGACGTGAACGACATCGCGCTCGTGCACATCGACCCTCCGGTTGACGGCGTCGCCCCGATTCCGATCTATCGCGACCGCGACGAAGTCGGGCAGCTGGTCACGTTCGTCGGGCGCGGCGATTCGGGAACCGGGCTCGATGGACAACGCGGAGCGGTGCTCGATCTTCTGACCCGCCGGGCCACCAACCGCGTGCACGATTCGAGCAAACGTTGGCTCGAACTCGTGTTCGAGTCGCCGGAGGATCCCAGCGTCACGGCTCTCGAAGGGATCAGCGGTGATGGCGACAGTGGGGGTCCAGCGTTCGTCGAGACGAGCGATGGGCCGAGAATCGCCGGTGTGAGCTCTTGGCAAGCTGGGGCCGAAAAGAACATCGGCTTGTACGGGGCGCGCGAGTTTTACACGCGCGTTTCACGTCATGCGGAGCTGGTGGACGAAGTGACCGGGCCCGCCTGGGATGGCGAGTATCGTCGATGTCGGCCGGCGTGTTCGGTGGGCGCTGTGGGAGCTCCGCGACACCACCCAATCGGAGCGGCGCTGTTGGCTCTCGCCCTGGGTGCCGGTTGGATGCGCGCTCGACGGGCCGCGGCCACTCGCGGTGCGAAACAACGCACGGGAAACGGGAGAAGGGTCTGTCTAGAGCCAGTGGCGATTGTTACTTTTGAGACGGACCACTAGTGAAGCGGCAGTGCGTCGAGAGGTGACGGCGATGGTTCGAGTCCGAGGGTCACGCGCTCACACTCGAACCAACTGTCTTCGCATCCACACACGTTCTGACCTTGATCTCGAAAGAGAAACTCGCGCTCGACGGTGGTGCGAATCGGGAACGGCCCGTTCGCGACTAGGACCTGGCCCGCGAAGTCCTCGCCGATGGCGTCGCGCGCGTTGCAGCTCATCAGAACGCCTTGCAGCTGGACGACGCTGCCGAAGTTGACGACCGCGCCGCGAGCGCTGTTTTCGACCAGCACTCGCCGCAGGATGGCGGCTTCGTTGCCGGGGCCGGAAAGCGAATAGATGGCAATCGCGTCGCCGAAGGAGCCGTTGTCGTGCGGCTCGGTCGCTCGCACGATCGAGTCGGTGATGCTGAGGCCACTGTCGGCGGCGTGAATCGCCGTACCTCGGCTCCGTTCGACGACGCTCCGCTGGATGTCGACGTTCGCGCCGACCGCGCGGATCCCGTGGCCCGCCGTGCCGATGCGATCTTGGTCGGGCAGCGCCGGCGCTTTTTCGCCGTTGTCAGCGACGACGGAGAGATCCATCTCGAGGGTGGTGTCTCGCACTTCGATGCCGGTGTGGGAGCTGCCGACGACGAGGCTTTTGACGAGGCGGACCGTTGCGCTCGAGCCGCCGGGGCGTCCGTCGATTCGGATACCGCTGGCGTAGTCGCTTCGAGTGCCAGAATTTTCGACGAGCACCTCCTCGAGCGTGGCTTCGGTGTCCGCGAGCCACAAACCCGTGCCAGGCGTGTTCAGCACGCGGCTTCGTCGGAGAACCAGCGATTTGCTCCTGAAGACTTCGATTCCGTGGCCGCGAATGCCAATGGCGAGCGTGTCGGTGATGGTCGAGTCTTCCATCGTGGTGCCTTCGGTGTCGACCAAGACCAGGCCTGCGCCGCCAGCCGATGAGATCGTCGTCGAAGTAATGCGGGTCGCGTTCGAGTTGAGCACGACGATTCCCGTGCCGGCAGTCTGATTCGCTTGAACCCGGTCGATGACGACGCCGTCGGCGAGTTCGACCTGGACGCCACCGATCCCGAGCACCGTGAGGTTGTGGAGCTCGGTGTTTTGCGCGCCGGCGTTGCTCACCGTCACCGCGACGTCGTCACTCGAGTTGATGATGGTCGTCGACACGCCCAAGCCCGAGCCGGTCGAGTCGCAGCTTCCAAAAATTTTCACGTGCTTGTCGATGACGCGGACAGCTTCCGCGTAGGTGCCCGGTTGCACGAGGACGACGTCGCCGTCTCCGGCGATGGAGACGGCGTCTTGGATGTTGATGAAGGGGAGCTCCTCGCTTCCGTCGCTCGCGCCCCCGTGGGAGCCGTCGACGTACCAAGTCACGTCGGTAGGGTCGGTGCATTCTTCGGTGAGTTGCACGATGCGGTGCTCGCAACTGCCGAAGCCGTCCTCTTCGACGGGACAATCGACGGACGGCACACCGACGGCGACGCAGTCGCCGCCGACGGGAACGGCTGCCGCGCCGCACCTCGGTGTCGCCGCCGGCGTGCCGACGTCGCCGAGCTCGTAGTCCCCTGCGCCGAGCAGATCGGCGCATCCGCTCATGCCGAGCACGACGAGGCCGAAAACTACTTGTCTCCCGCGCACCATTCCCCTCATATCGCGGATGTGGGGCGGAGACTACGCTAGCTCTCCCGTGGAACACCTCATCGATGACGATCCGCGCCGTGGGCTCGGCTCGCCGCTACACGCTGCACGGCATGTCCCTCCGGTTCTCGTTTGCATATCGTCCGGATGCGTGGCGTTGGAATCGAGCGCGTTGGCAGCCCGACGGCCTTCCCGCGGAATGTGATTCCGCCGCGGACGAGCACTCGCAACAGTTTTTCACGAGTCCCTGACACTCGCGGCCGACGTGGCTGAGCTCGCAGTCCCTCGCAGTAGATCGGCGCACCTGGTCGTGCGGAGCGCGGCGAGGCCGAAAACTACTTGTCTCCCGCCGACCATTCCTCTCATATCGCGGATGTGGGGCGGAGACTACGCTAGCTCTCCCCCGGGAGTACCTCCGGTGCGGACCAAGTATCTTCAGCTCGTCGTGGTCACGGCGGTTGCCGTCGTCGCGGCAGCCGGCGGATGTGGCGGGGCCGCGGAGGACGGCAAGGGAGACGACGGAGGTGCCGACGCCGGGCTGCCGCCGCTTCCGGAGCTCACTCTCGAGAACTACTGCGAGGTGACCGCGCCACGTTGGTGCGAGATGCATCGGCCTTGCTGTGAGAGCGACGGCGTGGACCGATCCACCAGCTCACCTGGCGCGGGTGCTTTCGGACCCGTCGGCCCTTTCGTCGGCGGTGGGCTCACCGCGCGGTTCGACCGTCAAGCGTGCGAGGAGGAGTATCGGCTGAATTGCGAGTCGGACGTAGCGGCCACGCGGGCTGGCATGCGCACGTTTCATCCGGAACGACACGCCGAGTGCGAGGTCGAGCTTTCCGCCGCGCTCGAGAGCTGCGCTGGCAATGGCAGCACGCCCGCCTGTCAGCGCGTGTTCAATGGCACGATCGAGGAGGGACAGCAGTGTGCGGCGGGAGTCGAAGAGACCGCCGCCTGCCGCTTGCCCGAAGGTGCGGATGTCATCCGGGCGTATTGTGATTCTCGGCGCGAAGTTTGTGCTGTCGTCAGGAGGGGATCCGAGGGAGCGCCGTGCGGTTTCGAGGAGCCGGACGCCTGCGGGGAAGCCTTGCTCTGCGCGGTGCCGGGGGCGCCCTGCGAGCCGGGATGCTCCGATGAGGAGCCGCCCGCGCCCGGGTCCTTCCCCTGCGAACCCGGGTGCTCGGGGCCCGAGTCTGGTTCGTGCGTTTCGATCTACGGCATGCCGTGTTCTCCCCCGAATCGGGCCCCCGGAGCCCGATGCGACGATTCCGGGACCTGGGTGCCCGCGGGATCTGCCGGTGATCCCTGCAGCGGTCCCGATGACTGCGGCGGCGAATGCGAAGAGGTGATGAGCGAGCCCTCTCTCGGACCGGGCCCGCTGTGTAGCGAGGGGAGCGACTGCGTGTGCGTCGAGCTCACCTTTCCGAGCGTCCTCATCGAGACCTGCGAGGGCAGGATTCGATGTGGGGGTGTGGCCTGTCCTGCTGGTAGCTCGAGTTGTTGTACGCAGGACGAGACGTGCGGATTTTCGATCGACGGCATCGAGCGAGCGTGTGTGCCGCTGGATGACCCCGGAGCCATCGATCCAGAATGTCCCCTTGGCGTCGTCAGCATCGCCCAGTTCGGGGGGGGCGCGGAACAGCTCCTGGGTTGCTGTCGTCCCGATTCGACGTGTGGGTTCGACTTCGGAGGCGCGTGCGTCGAGCGATCGGTGTTGGGGCATCCGTCGGTGGCTTGCACTCCGCCGAGTTGCGGTGGCGTGACTTGCGACGTGACGGCGGCGGAGGTTCGACTTCCGATTTGCTGCACCGAAGACACGGGCGAGTGCGGGGTGGAATTTCCGCTGTTCGACGCGCTTGGTGTCCCGGAGACCAGCGCGTGCGTCGCACCGCGTCCACCGGGTCGATTCCCGTCCACCTGCCCCGTCGCCGACAACGGACGGTATCTCTCCTGCTGCGCGGCGAGCGGTGAATGCGGAGTTGAATCCGGGTCTGTTTTCGGTGAGGCGGGCCTTGGCTGCATCGAGGTGTCCGCTTTTGGCCTGCCTCCGGTTTCTTGCGACCCGACGACGGGGGACGTCATCCCGTGAGGGGCATTTTCCTCCCGTCGATCGTCGGGCTGGGCCTCCTCTTGCCATTGGCCGCAGCGGCGCAGCCCGCCGCGCCGGCCGAGCCGCCACCCACCGGTCCAGCAGCGCCCGAAAAGAAGGGGGACCCCGAAAGCGGTTCGTCCGATGAGACACCGCCGGGCGCGGCGTCTCCACAAGAACCGCCCGCGCTCGACCCCGCCGAGCAGGAGCGCCGCGACCAGGCCCGACAAGCCTTTCATCTCGGGTCCACGTTGGCGCGAATGAACCAATGGACGGACGCGCTCGCCGCGTTCGAGCGGTCGCTCCGGCTGCACGACCACCCGGTGACCAAATACAACATCGGCTATTGCGAACGCGCGCTCGGACGGTACACGCGCGCCCGAAAGATGTTGCTCGCGGCGCTGAGAGAAGGCAGCCCCGACGCCGAAAACCCTCTACCGGCGAGCAACGCGGGCAAGGCGACCGATCACTTGCGAGACATCGATCGAAAGCTCGCGCGGGCGAGCGTCACGATGATGGGGCCGGACGCTCTCTTGGCCGTCGACGGCAAGCCACTCGAGCGCGCGGACGAAGGCGGCGGCCGGCCACTCATGGTCGCGGGCACGCGCGAGCCGGGGGCGCCGGAACCGCCGCCGGCTCGTAGCTTCGATCTGCTGCTCGATCCCGGGGTTCACATTTTCGTCGTCTCTCGGGCGGGCCGCCCGGACGTGGTAACGAACGCGAAGCTCGAGCCGGGATCGACCACGGCCCTCGAGCTCGGCGCGGAGGCCGAGCTGCCCCCGCCCGCGGGGCCGACGCCCCTTCCGCCGCCCGAAGCTCCCGCCCCAACGCCGCCGAAAGACCGCGGTCCGCCCACCCGCGCGATGGGGTACACCGCGCTCGGACTGGGAGTTGGCGGTTTGGCGCTCGGCGCTGGGTTCGGTGTGGCGTCCCTCGGGAAAAAATCGGGTCTCGACGACGCTTGCGGCCCCGACGGCGCGCAATGCACGACGTCGGAGCGAAAGCAGCTGAAAGCGCTGCGAAGCTTCGGCAACGTGTCCACTGCGGGATTCACCGTCGGCGTTCTGGGTGTCGGGGCGGGCACGGCTTTGCTCGTCGGGACTGCCGGAGACGCCGAGGGCGACACTCACGCCCGCGCGTCGAGACAACGCACCGTGGCCTGGACCGGCATCGGCGTGGGTGGCGCCGGGCTGTTAGCCGGAGCCGTGGCTGGCGGGCTCGCCGTGGGCAAGCGCAACGAGCTCGAGTCGGGGTGTGCCGGGTCGCTTTGCGGCCCTGAGCAACACTCGGAGATCGACTCGTACGAACGAATGAAAACGCTCACCGTCACCGGACTCGTGGGGGGAGCATTTGCGGCGGGGCTCGGGACGACGCTGCTGCTCACCGCTGGCGAGTCGTCGCCGTCGGTTGGGGCTTGGGTCGGGCCGCGGTCGGCCGGCTTGTCGGGGTCGTTTTGATGAGACGTTCGAGGTTTTTCGTGGCGGCCGTGCTGCTGTTGGCGCCGGCCTGCACGTTGAACGACTTCAGCAAACAAGCCGACTCCGGTGCGAGCCCGCTGAACGGCGGCACCCGCGACCCGACCGAGAACGACTCCGGCGCCGATAGCGGCGCGCAACTCTCGTGCAGAGACGAGCTGTGCCCCACCAGCACTTTCGTGTTCGACCTCTTTGGTCGGCCGACGCAGTGCTGCACCGACGGCGAGGAGCGTTGTGGGTTTCTCTTCGACATCGTTCATTCCGAGTGCGTGGAGGCACGTCAGCCGGGGCCGATCGAAACGGGCTGCCCAGGGATTACGGTGGCGCCGGGCATCGATTTGCTCGGCTGTTGCGCGGATTCCACCGGGATGTGCGGATTGCACGATTCGAACATCGGTATCGGCTGCTTCGACCCGACCAAGATCGATCTCACCTCCGCAGGCGAGCAGCCGGCGCCGCGCCCCTGCATAGCGCCAGCACCGGTGTGCCAGCCCGACGACCCTGCTCTCGACGAGTGCCAGAAGTGCCTTCAGGAAAAGTGCTGCCCCGAGTGGAAGGCCTGTGAGAACGAGTTCGGGTGCCGGGAGCACGTCGAGAGCTACGTTCAGTGTTTGGTCGACGACCCGGGGCCCGCGGGCTGCAATTTTCCAGTCTATGGGTTGGCCGTTCGCCCCGCGATCCTGTCGTGCGTCGAGCTACCGCCCCCGCCGTTCAATCCGGGGCCGGTGGATGCGGGGGGTGGCGCGAGCGATGCGGCAGGCGACGCCGGGAGCGACACCGGTTCCGATGCGGGAAGCGACGCCGGGCCCGGTGGCGGCATCGAGGCGCTCTGCGCTACCGCGTGTCTCGGACCCACGATGTGAAGCAGCGAACAGCGAGCCGACCAGCGGATAGTGCTGGACCTATCCACCAGGACTCGCCGTATACTCGCCCGCCATGGATCTCGACCTGCCCGACAGCTACCAAGAATTCTACGAGAGCTTTCCGACCCACACCGAAGCGAAGCAAATGAGCGTCGCCGACGTGGTTGCGGCCCAGAAGAGCGGCAAGCCGGTCGTCTTCGTGGATGCGCGCATGAAAGTGGAGCAGGACATGAGCGTCCTGCCGGACGCGATCGAGGTGGTCGTCGAGAAGAACCCGTTCGAGCTCGGTGTCGACGATTGCGTGGAGCTGCTTGGCTCCGTCGATGCCAAGTTGGAGCAGATCCCCGGTGACGCCGTGGTCGTCGCGTATTGCACGGCGGGGCTGCGCGGTGGGCTTTGCGCGTTGGCGCTGGAAAAAAAGCTCGGGCGGCCCGCCTACAATCTCACCGGCGGCATGATCGAGTGGAAAAACGAAGGTCAGGCGGTGCAGACCCGCGAGGGTGCACCCACCGAGGACGTGCACCCCTGTTTGCCGCCGCTCGCCCAGTATTTGAAGTAGGGCTTGGCCCCTCATCTCCGCTGAAACGCGGGGGCGAGCATGCCCAGGAAGCGCGCCGGATCCGAGGCGCCTTGCTCGGCGAGCTGGTTCTCGACGTGCCTTTTCATGCGCTCTCCGCGTGGACCGCCGGTCGCCAGCCCCAGCGCCCAGCGGGTCGCTAAGGCCAGCGAGCCCATGCCTTGTTCGGTGAGCTCGTCGTAGGCGCGTTGGAGCTTTTGCGCGGCGCTCCGATGGTCGCCTCTCAGATAGTCCACCTGCGCACGAATGTGCCGCGCTACTCCCGGCACGACTCGTTCTTTCTCGAGGCGGCGCGCGTCGGTTTCGGCTTGCCGGAGCAGATCCCGGCGGTCGGAGCCGCCCTCGGTGGCGGCGCTGATCGCGGCCGCGGCGTGCATGGCTCGGGTGAAGATGCGCACGATCATGATGCGCATCATCAGCACCCGCCCGAAGCCGGGGATCCTCTCATCCATGCTCCGTAGGGCGTCGCGGCCGCGCCCCTCGTAGAGCGAGACGAGCGAGCTGCTTTGCATGTACTGCCAGTGCTGCAGCGACAGATCACGTTGGGACCACGAATCCATGGCGTCCTCGAGGTCGCGCCGAGCTTTTTTCGGATCGTCGTCGAGAAGGTGCAAGACGGGGAGTAGCGTCGTTCGAAGCTGCGTTGCCGCGTAGCGATCGCCTCGCACGAGCGCGTTTTCGTAGACCTCCGGGAGCTCTTCGCGGAGCGCTCGGAGCTGGCCGGTGTGCCATCGGCAAGCAAGAGCGAAGCGTTGCGCGGTGGCAAGCTCCCACCACGCGCCGACACATTCGTCCTGCAGGATGCGAATCGCGCGTTCGCTGTGGGTGAGGGCTTCTTGCCACGCGCCGGTGAGGAAGCTCACGCCGGCCTGGTTGACGGCGAGATGACCGGCCACCATGGGATCGTCGGTGCGACGGGCGAGCGCTGCGGCTTGCAACAACAGACGGCGCGCTCTTTTCGCTGGAGGCCCGGTCGAGGATGCGGGCATGGCTTGCATCCCGAGGCCGAGAGAAACCTGACCCGGACAGCCCAGCTCTAGGGCGAAACGCAGGAAGCGTAGTTGAAAGACGGCGCTCCGAAGTGGGTCGACTTGTCCGAGGCCCACCGCCGCGGCACGGCACGCGTCGAGTCGCTGTCGCGATTTCGGATGGTCGGTGCGCGAGCTTCTCGGGCGATCCGGATCGAACCGCGCCAACAGACCGGTGGTCCTGAGCTGCTCGGTGACGAGGCTCTTGATGGAATCCCCGAGGGTCAGCGGCCGTCGGATCCCGAGCGGATGCAGCACCTGGTCGAGCGCCGCGAGCCCTTGGTCGATTTCGCCCGCGCGGAGCAGTTGCTCGGCGGCGAGGCGACGAAGCTCGCCCGATGGATCGCCGGCGGCAGCGGCGAGATCGTACTGCCGAGCGGCCTCGACGCCTCGACCGGCGTTGCCGAGCGCGTCGCCTCTCAGACGCCGGAGCTGCGCCCGAGCCATTTCGTCCTCCTCGACATCGACCGCCCACCCATAGAGTTGGGCAGCTCTCTCGAAGGCCAGCGCGTGCGCCGCCCGTCCGGCGGCCACCTGCACGCATCGAAGCGCCGGGACGCGCTCGCCGGCGCCTCGCCAATGCACGGCAAGCGCCTCGGCGTCGTCGGGCGTGCAGGCCTGCAGCGCTTCGGCGAGAGCGCGGTGCCGCTTCGCGAGGGCGTCGTCGTCGAGCCCAAAGAGCGCGGCGCTCCGCACGCCGTCATGGAAAGGGACGATGCGTCGATCTTCTCGTGCGCCCAGAGTGGCCAAAAAGCGGCTCGATTGCAGTCGTCTGACCGCGGTCGCCAGCGCCGCTCGTTCCACTCCCGAGGCTCGGGCGAGCACGTCCGGAGCAGCGGGTCCGACGGAAATGGCCGATAGCTCGACGATGCGCCGTTCGGTCGCGTCGAGTTCGCCAATGCGTTCGCGGAGCACGTCTTCGATGCTGGCTGCCGATGCCGCGTCGGGCTCTGAGAGCTCGAGGATGGCCAGTGGGTTGCCCTTCGAGCTCTCGGCGATCTCTCGGGCGCGTGACTCGTTCGTCGGCAGAAGCGTCTTGGCGAGCAGCAAAGCGTCTTCGGGCTCGAGCCCGTCGAGGCTGACGGTTTCGATTTGCCCGGAGAGCTCACGGCGTACGCGTTCCACCCCCTCGGGACGCGACGTCAAAAGCAGCAACAGGCGAGGCGGTCTCGGCGGCGCCAGCAGCGCTGAGAGCAATGCGAGGCTGTCGTCGTCCGCCCAGTGAAGATCGTCGATGGCGATGACCAGCGGCTGTCGATCGGCGAGGCGACGCAACAGCTCGCGCAGGCCGGCAACGGCGCGGCGCCGAAGCTCGAGCGGTTCTGTTGGGGTGGCCACGACGATCTCACGCATCGCTGTCGACAAGACCGGGAACAGATTCACGAGCGGCCGTAGCCCCGGTGGAACGAGGCGCGCGCGTTCGGCGTCGTCGAGTCCGGACAAGTATTGGCTCAGCCGATCGATGACGGCGTCGAGCGCGCCGAACGGAACGAGCTCGTGCTCGTAGCATCTGCCCGAGAGCACGAGCGCCGAACCGGTCCGTCGAAGCCCCCGAGTGAATTCCCCGGCGAGGGCGGTTTTTCCCGCACCGGCTTCGCCCGCGAGGATGCAGGTCGTGGGTCCGCCAGCGAGTTGCTCGTAGCATCGCGTCAGTGCGTCGAGCTCTCTCCGCCGGCCGACGAACGGGACGCTCGGGCGTGGCGCGATGCTCGCTCCGTCACTCGTGTCACTCGGCGTCTGGTTCGACGCGAGCTCCCGCACCACGTCGGCACCACTCGGCCGCTTGCCGGGATCCGGTTCGAGAAGTTGGAGCGCGAGCCTCGTCAAGTCGGGTGGAGCGTCGAGGATCGGGATACTCGGCGGCGTCGGCGACACGCGTTTGTCCTGAAGGATCTGGGCGCGGTCACCGAGCTGCGGGAGGCTGCCACTCAATGCTTCGAAGAGCACGGCGCCGAACGCGTACCAATCCGCGGCGGCGCGGGCGCGTTGGCCTCCCGCTTGCTCCGGCGCCATGTACTCGATCGTTCCGATCACGGAGCCGGCGTGCCCCTCGGTGCCGACGTTCGCGACGACGCCGAGATCGAGCAACACCACGCGGTCGTCTTCGTCGACCAGTACATTCGACGGCTTGACGTCTCGATGAACGAACCCCGCGCGATGAACGGCCCGCAGACCTTCGGCGAGTTGGAGCAGCGCTGCGCGAAGTCTCGAGGCGTCGAGCAGTCCGCGCGGGCGGGTGTATTCGAGAAAATCCACCCCGCGCACGAGCTCCATCGTGAAGAAGTATCGGCCGCCGTCTTCGAAGAGATGGCCGTAGCTCACGAGGTTCGGATGCTGGATGTCCTGAAGGCTGCGAAACTCCTGTTTCAGTCGCAGAATGCGCTCGGGGTTGTCGCCAAGCAGCGCCTTGAGCGCGACGTGCCCGCCGAGCTCGCGATCCAGGGCCTCGTAGACCGCGCCCATGCCGCCGCGGCCGAGTCGCTCTCCGACCTGAAAGCGCCCGCCGAGCAGCACGTCGCCCGACCGAAGCGGTTCCGGCGGCTTCTTTTCGTGGCGGTCGGCGCCTCGCCCGACCGCTGCCATGACGGCATCGAAGGTCTGCGACAGCCTCGACGCCGTCGAGTCGTGCATGCGCCGAGGATCTCCTTCAGCTCACAGTCTGTCCAGTCGTGTCGTCTCGGATTTTGGGGAGCCGCTGCCGGAAGTCTCGACGAAGATTTGATTCACGGGAGACAAGCGTCGAGCTCGATGGGTTCGGTTCGCAGGTTCGTCGAGCATTCGCCCGCTGTGCTCATGAGGTCGAAGTACTCGCGCCGGCCGATGGGAAGCTGGGTTTCCACGCAGTAGCCGTTGCCCTTTTGGCAAGCCATGCGCGCTTGGTAGACCTCGCGCACGTATTGGCCCTTGCTCTTGTTCGTGCTGGCTGTGCACGGCGTGGCTTTGGGCTTCTCGACCGTTACGCAGTGAGCGTTGCGGTAGAGCCGGTAAGTGTCCTCGATGAGCGCGAGGTCGGTGGCGGGTACACCGCCGTCCCCCGGCGCCGGGGTATTCGTGTTGTCGAACACCTGGCAACCGAGCGAGCGGTACGTGTACGAGGAAGAGGCAGGCGGAGGGCATCCGGCGGTTTGAAAACTCTCGGTCTTGGCGGGCACGTGGCGCGTCTCGACGCAAAACCCGAAACCCTTCGCGCAGCGGATGTGGTCCGGCCAAGTGTCCTTCGTGTAGTTGCAAATCGTCGGCGGGGAGGCCGAGCATTGTGGTGTCTGGGTGCATTGACCGGATCCCGCGGCGACTCGGTTCGTGCAGTCGGCGTTCTTGTAGACCGCGTACACACCCTTGTTGACGACGGGCGCTCCGGGGCCGACGTCTACTTTCTTCTTGGGCTTCGTGCTCCCGCCGTCCGTACCGGTCGACGTGCCGCCGGTTCCGCTCGAAACACCACCAGTGCCGGTCGCCGCGCCGCCCGTCCCCGTGGAGAAGCCCCCGGTGCCCCCCGAGCCGCTCGGCGGTAGTCCGCCGGTCCCGGGCGCGCCGGCAAAACCCGGCGCACCGCCGGTCGGCAATGGCGACCCGCCGTCACCCGGCGCCGGGGCCCCTCGGTCATCGTCGTCGCCGCTGCCGCAGAGCACGGGGGCTAGCCTGAGCAAGAGCTCGAACACGATCTCGACGAGCTGACCCTCTTCGTCCTTCACGGTGCCCGAGTACTTGCCCTCGCCCGCGGGCTTGGCTCCGAGCTCCTTCAGGACCGTCTCGACGTAGGACGGATGCACACAGAGCTGCGTCGAATTGGCGCCCATGTAGGCCACCAGATCGTTGACCGGTGAAGGTGAAGGCTGAGTGGCGAGATAGAGCCCCGAGCAGAACCAAGGTGTCTCGGTTCGGACCACGTCGAACCGCACCTCGCGCTTTTCTCCCCCGGCCCCGGTCACGAACCCGCGGTAACTCTCGTCCGGAAGCTGCTCCGCTCGAAGTGACCCGAGCGCGCGCCCGACCTCGTCGGGATGCACGCACAGAGCCGACGAGTCCTTCGCGAGAACGGCCACCAGATCGTTTTCATGATCGATGTTGCTGATGGGTGTCAGCGGCGGCTCGGCCACACGCTGCGTCTCCTTGCAAGCGAGCGCGAGGACGAGTGAGCTACAGACGACGGCGACGAGTGTGTATGTGCTCTTCACGGCGCGGCAAACCTAACACGGCGCGCTCGAGCACAAGCTGGCCAGTCCGGGCCGAACGGCGGTCGGCTCGACGGCAGACGACCGTGCTCGAGGAGACAGGCCCAAGGGTTGACAACGTGGGTCGGGCCGACGCACAGAGGTGGTGGAGTCGCGCTATCCACGACACCGCGCGCGACGGCGGCAAGTCTCCATGGCTGTTCGAAAACAGCGAAAAAAAGCGAAAAAATCAGAAAAGGGGGGCCGCCCGCCACTTCGCGATCGCGTCAAAGACGCCTATCGCGAAGCGATCCTGGACAGTGCCGAGGTCATTTTTGCTCGCGACGAATACCAGGCAGCCAAGATTTCCGATATCGCGGCGGAGGCCGGCGTTTCCGTTGGCACCCTCTACAACTACTTCGAAGGAAAAGAGGAAATCTTCGAGGCGCTCGGTGTCCGGGGTCGAGCGGAGTTCTACGCAGCGCTCGATCCAGCGCTCAGCGTCGAAGCACCGCTCGAGCGGCTCGAAGCCATCTTGCGAGTCACGCTGGGTTTCCTCGAGGCCAAGGGTGCGTTGTTCGCCGCGTACACGGCCGAAGGTGGCAGTCAGGGCGCGATCGCCAGGGGCGACGAAGAAGAGATCGAATCGCGTGAGCGATACCGGAGGATTCTCGTTGGTACACTCGAAGAGGCAGTCGAGCTCGGTGAGCTTCGCAGCGATCTGCCGGCTGCGACGCTCGCTGTTGCTCTTTCGGGGCTGATGCAGGGCTTCGTCGAGTCTTGGCTCACCGTTGGACGGACGACGCCGCTCGTCGACTCGACGCCGGTGATTCTCGAACTGTTCCAGTCGGGCGCAACCACGCGCACGTCTAGCGGACGAACCTGACTCGGATCGGCGGAGTCGTGCTCGTGATGGCGAGGCCCGCCCGGTCGTGCGCCGCGCGGTATCCGACGCGCATGGCGCAGCGCCGGGCCGACGCGCCGAATCCGCTCGAAGTTTCACTGAGCACGCTGACGCTGATGGGTCGGCCCTTCGAGCTCACCTTCACGACGATGACCGCATATCCTTGATTCACCTGATCTTCGTCCGCTTGTGCGGGAAACCCGCAGCTTGTCCACGACGTTCCGCCGAGGGGGATCGCCGACCGACTCTTGTCCACGGCTCGCACGAACGAGCGAGCATTGCGAGCGGCGGGGCGCGTTGCGTCGGCCGTGGACTTGGCGGGCCCGCGAACGGGTTTTTTGCTAGTTCCTCTCGTCGCCGTCGTGCCGCCGACGTATTCGCCCGCGCCGGTGACGAAAGTGTTCGTGAGATCCACCGGGGCGTCGGGATCCGGGTCCGCCGTCAAGACGTTACCGGCTTGCGCCGCCGCGGGTGCCGCTGGGGGCTCGGGCGAAGAAGGGACTTGGGTGTTCGCGGGCGGTGCGACAGGATCCGGCTCGATTGGTTCCGGTTCTGGCTTGGGTTCGGGTTCGGGTTCGGTCTCGCTGGTGGGTTCGTCGACGAGCGTCACTTCGTACGGGGTCGATTCCTGTGTGGGCTGCGGCGCGTCGATTGACATTGCCGCTACAGCGCCCAGGGCGTGAAGCGCGCAAGTTCCGAACGCCGCGATGGCGGTTCCGAAACGACCGGCGCCGTTTTCCAGCGAGAGGACTCGCTCGAGAGGTGATGCGCGATTCGTGGTGTTGCGCGGTTCGCGATGAAGGGCCGGTTTCAACGACTGCCCGCGCTCGTTGCACGAGTCAATTCGAACACTCCACGAGCGTCGGCTCCGCATCGGCGTCGCGTCCGATGACGCGTTTCCCGCGCCGTTTCGATCTCCAACTAGCGAAACTCGCACTGCTTGCGTTGGCCCCTTCGCTCTCGCGCACGGCCTCGCCTTCGCGAATCCACCACTCCTCCGAGCGTTCCTGTGACCAGGGCACAGCCCGGAGACATTCGTCGAGCGCCGGCAGCAGCGCGGCAGCGTTCGCGTAGCGCTTCGCCGGGTCCTTGGCGAGACATCGAAGAATCACTTCTTCGAGCTCGGACGGTAGCTGGTAGGGGCAACGGAGCGAGGGCGGGACTGGTGTGTCGTGGAGATGTGCGGAGATGGTTGCCGCGATCGATTTCTCGACGAACGGATGCGAGCCCGTCAGGAGGAAGTAGGCGAGGACCCCGACCGCGTAGATGTCGGCTGATGGCCCACCAGTGCCGTCCAAAGATTCTGGCGCCATGTAGGCCGGCGTGCCGACCAACGCGACCCGGCCAGAGCACTGTGGGTCGCTTGCGTCCACTCGCTTGGCGAGGCCGAAGTCGAGGACCTTCACCAAGTCGGCGTATCCTGGGCACACTTGCACCATGACGTTCGTCGCCTTGATGTCACGATGCACGAGGCCTCGATCGTGAGCGTCCGCGAGCGATGACACGACTTGACGGAGCAGGTAGGCGGTGCGCCCCGGAGGGAGGGACCCGTCATGAGTAACGAGATCCGCGAGGGTGACTCCGTCGACGAGCTCCATCGCGTAGAAAAAGATTCCGTCGGCGGTCTGCCCGTAGTCGTAGAGAGTGATCGTGTTCGGGTGGCGCAGCTCCGCCGTCAGCTCCACCTCTCGCCGGAATCGGGTTGCACTGGCCGCATCGAGCTGACTTGGCCGAATGAGCTTGATCGCGCTCTGGCGACCAAGAGTGGCATGGCGGGCTTCGTAAACCTCGCCCATGCCGCCCTCGCCGAGCTTCTTGCCGAGCTCGTACTGTCCGAGTTTCAGAGCTCGGCCCACCGAGCGCTGCAAACCGTAGATGACGTGCGACGTGACAGCGGTCGCGGCTAGCGCGGCGATGGCCCAGCAAGCTGCGGTGACAGCGGCGATCGAGCGAAAGGGCATTCCCTCGAAGGACTGGGTCGCAGAGTACGCGTAGGGACCGGCGACGACCGCCGGCAAGAGAACGACCGAGCCGGTCAATATGGTGCGGAGTGGCGTGCTGGGCACCAGCGCCGCGCGGGTCACGAGAACGATCGTGCCGGAGAAGACGGCTGACAACTCGGGGCGGAGCTCGCCTGGGCGAAGCCACGTCATCATCACCGTGACTGCCGCCACGAGAAGGGCGGCGAGTAGGTCGAGGGCGAGCAGCGTGGGCCGCGGCAACGTGGTCTTGCGGAGGGCTACGAATCCCGAACCAAACCCCACGACGAGCGCCGAACGCATGAGCGAATCCACGCTCGTCAGGGCCGCAGACACGCCACGTTCGCGTAGGACCATGTCGGCTACCAGCGCGACCAGGTGCAGCCCGCCGGCGATCGATAGCAGCACGACGAAGTACAATCGCAAGCGCTTCTGGAATATGGACTCGTCGTCCGGGAGCCCAGAGTTGGACTCGGCAAACGCGGATGGCGTGCGCAGGCGATGCTCGATGAGGGAGATGTGGCTGCTCATGTCCAGCAGGGATCAAATGGGTCGGCCGACGGCGAAGGCCAGACGCGTTTTCGCCACCTTCGAGTCGAGAATCGCGTTGGCTCGTTGGAGAAGCGCGCCGATGAGCTCTTGCTCCGCATCCAGCACTTCCGCCGTCGTGGCGCGACCGGCGGTGTAGAGCTCGCGCTGGATGCGCACGGCCTCCACGGCTGCTCTTTCGGCACTTGCAGCCGCACGTTGTGCGTCGAGCGCTCGCTTCTGGTCGTAGTAGCCCGCGGTGACCTCGGTGCGAACCGCGTTTTCGATCATGCGCTTCTCGGCGTCGAGCCGCCGAGCGTTTGCCTCGGCCTCGTTGATTTCGCTTCTGCCGCTCAGGAAGTCGTTGACCGTCCAGGTGAGCGTCGCCCCGGCTTGCCAGCTGCCGCCCCATCCGCCGCTGGGCGCTATCGAGCCTCGGGCCGGGTTTGCGTACGTGTAGTCGAAGAATCCGTCGAGCCGAGGAAACTTTCTTGCGCGAAGCGACCTTGCTGCGCTCCGTGTGGCCGTGGTCGACTGGCGGATGGCCCGCGTCTCGAGTCGGCTCGCTCGACTCTCGCGCAATAGTGCGGCCAGGGAGGCGGAACGCGCCAGCGCTCGCGTCGGCGCCAACACGTCTTCGCCGATGGTGTAGATCGCGGTGCCGTCGCCGAGGGTGATCGCCAACCTCTCTGCGGCCAGGCGTTCGAGCGCCGCACCTTGGGCCGCCGCCACCCGCGACGTGGCCAGCAGCGATTGCACTCGCAGCACGTCGGCTTTCGTCGCGGTCCCCTGTTCGAACCGTGCTTTCGCGTCACGCAGCAGATCCTCGTTTCTCGCTACGGCGTGATCGGCAACTGCGGCCTGCGCCAACGAACGTGCCCAGTCGTAGAACGCAAGCTGACCATCCGCCGCTGCCTTCCGGCGCTGGGCCCTGGTCAGCAAGCGAGCTGCGCGCTCGCTCGCCTTGGCAGCCTCGAGGCCGCTCGCGAGGCTCAGCACGTAGTCGGACACGGGTACCGACAGGGAAGCCGTTAGCGCGTAGTTGTTTCGCGGGGTTTCGATGTCGAACCCCGCGGCACCCACGGGCTGGCCCCCGGAGTCGAGGACGCATTGGGCTCCGCCCGTCGGGCAGGGCCCCACCGTCAGGGGCCCAGGTGTTGCGGCGCCGACGATGGCTCCGCCCCCGAGGTTCGAGCTCACTGGGGACAGGCGGGTGTAAGACGCGCCCAAGGTCATCCGAGGAAGGAACGACGCCTTGGCTTGCCCCAAGCGTGCCGTGGAAGCGTCGGCTTCTGCGGATTTCGCCGCCAAGTCGGGGCTCGACGACGCGGCGCGGCGGGCCGCTAGCTGGGCGGTGATCCCGCCCGGCCGGGGTTGAAGAGCATCTCGAAGAACCGATGTCGGTTCGTTGTCGGGCTGCGCGAGCGCACTCGTCGCCCCCGCCGTCACCAGAACCGCCGCGGCGAGCTGACGTCGGACCGTGGCGCGGACGCTCACGATGCCACCGACCCCGGAGCGGCGTCGGTTTTCGCCAGTACGTGCTGCTGTGCCCACCGAGTCAGCCGGTTGTCGCCCAAGCTCTCCACCAGTGTGTACACGACGGGAACCACGACGAGTGTCAGCAGAGTCGATGTGATGAGCCCGCCGATGACACACACCGCCATTGGGGCCCTGGCTTCGCCGCCTTCGCTGACGGCCAACGCCACCGGAAGCATGCCGAAGATCATCGACAGCGCCGTCATCAGGATCGGTCGGAGGCGAAGCGTGCCGGCCTCGATCAACGCGTCTCGAACCGAGGCGCCGCTCTCCCGGAGCTGGTTGGTAAAGTCCACGAGCAGGATCGCGTTCTTCGTGACCAGCCCCATCAGCATGATGACTCCGATCATCGAAAAGATGCTGAGCGTCATCCCGGTGAGGTACAGCGCGCCGAAGGCGCCAATCACCGACAGCGGCAGCGAAATCATGATCGTGATTGGCTGAATGAAACTGTTGAACTGCGCCGCGAGGATCATGTAGACGAGAACGATCGCGAGCAGGAGCGCTTCGATCATGTAGCCGAAGGACTCCTCCATGATTTGCGTGCTGCCGCCGAAGCCGATCGTGAGATGTTTGGGCACGGTGGCGGCCGCTGCTTTCTCGACGTGTTGTGAGGCTTCGCCCAGGGCGAGGCCGTCGAGGTTCGCGGAGACGGTGACCTGCCGCTGGCGTGCCTCGCGGTCGATCTGGCTCGGCCCCGATCCGTGATGGACACGAACGACGTTCGCCAAGTCGACGAGCTCGCCGCTCGCCGCCCGAACTTTCAGGTCGGACAAGGTGGTGATTCGTTTGCGCTCGACGTCCGAGAGCCGGACGACGATGTCGTAAGCGTCTCCGCCGTCCTTGATTTCGCTCACGGGATCGCCGGCGAGCAGCGCCCGCACGGTATTGCCGATGGCGGAGACGGGCACGTTCAGACTCGCCGCACTCTCGCGATCGACGTCGAGAGCGAGCTCTGGTTTGCCGCCTTCGAAGGACAGCTCGACGTCGACGAAGCCCTCGATCTTCGTGAGCTCGGCACGCAAAGCCTCGGCGGCAACGACGAGCTCGTCGATGTCGTTGCCGCGAATGTTGAGCTGAACGGGAGCGGCGCTCCCACCGGATGCGCTGGCTTCTCCGACGCTGAGCTTGGCCCCTTCGAGAGCGCTGTAGCGAGATCGCACCCAACTCATCAGGGCCTGCTGGCTCGACTTGCGCTTCTTCGCCGAAACCAATCCGACCTGAATCGACGCGCGCTCCGCTTGGCCCTGAGCCCCGCCACCGATTGCAGTCAGCGTGGTTTCCACGCCGGGGAGGTGACTGCGCAAATCGCTGGCGACGGTTTCGGCGGCGTGTGTGGTTTGATCCAGAGTCGAGCCGGGCGGCAGCTCGATGTCGACAGAGAACGCCGCCCGGTCTTCGGTGGGGGTGAACTCGGTCTTGACCTGGGTGACCATGCCGGCCGAAGCAATCAGCGCGACGGAGGCGACGCCGAGCGTCGCGCCGCGATGCGACAGCGACCATCCGATGACGCCGCCGTACTTGCGCCCCAACCAATCGAGGGCGTGGTCTAGTCTTTGTGCGAACCAACCGCGACTTTCCACATCCCGCTGGAGCAGCCGGGACGCGAGCATGGGTGTCAGCGTGAACGAGACGAGCATGCTCATGGCGACGGCGAACGAAACCGTGAGGCCGAACTCGAGGAAGAACCGACCCACGATGCCCTTCATGACGGCGACCGGGACGAAGACGGCGATGATGGTCGACGTCATCGCAACGACCGCCAAGAAGATCTCGCGCGTCGCGTCCGAAGCTGCGGCGAGCGCGGTCTTCCCTCGCTCGAGATGCCGATGAATGTTCTCTATGACCACGATGGCGTCGTCGACGAGAATGCCGATGGCGAGCGACAGGGCGAGCATCGTCATGTTGTTGAAGGTGAAGTCCATCACGCTGATGAACGCGAAGGTCGCCACCACGCTCGTCGGGATGGCGACGGCGCTGATGAGCGTGGCTCGCCAGTTCATGAGAAAAATGAAGATGACGAGCACGGCCAAGAGCCCACCGAACACGAGGTCGAATTGGACGTCGTGGATCGAGCGAGCGATGTACACCGAGTTGTCCGAGGGGATGGTCAGCGTGACGCCACGCTTTTCCGTCTCTGCTCGGAGTTCCTCGACGACGGCGCGCACGTGGTCGGCAACGGCGACCGTGTTGCTACCCGATTGCTTGCGAATGACGAGAGAAATGGCCGGGGAGCCGTTGAGAAACGATGCGCTACGAGCCTCTTCCGTCCCATCGACGACTTCGGCCACATCCGTTACGCGGAGGTTCGGCACCGAAGCACTTGCCAGCGCGATGTCGCCGATTTCGCTCGCCGTGCTCAGCTCGCCTTTGGTCTTTACGCTGAGCTCGCGGGTGCCGTTGTTGAATCTGCCGGCGGGTACTTCGACGTTCTGAGACCGGATCGCGTTGGCGACGTCGTCGACGGTGAGGCCGACGCCGGCAAGGCGAGCCGGGTCGATGAGTACTTGGATCTGACGATCGCGCCCGCCGACGATGTCGACGCCACCCACCCCGGAAATCTGCTGCACACGGGTCTTGACCAGCTTGTCGGCGATTTGGGTGAGCTCGCGCCGTGGCAGCTCTCCGGCGAGGGCGAGCGTCATGATGGGCATTGCACCGATGTCGAACTTGTCGACGATGGGAGCCTCGGCGCCCTCCGGCAGCCTCGACGCGATGCGCGAGATGCGGTCTCGAATGTCTTGCACCGCGTCGTCTGCGCTCACCTCGAGGTCGAACTCGGTGATGACCTGAGTCACACCATCTGCGTTGATCGACTTGAGCGAGCGGATGCCGCCCATCGTGCTGACCGCGTCTTCGACGGGCTCTGCGACGTTGCGCTCCATCGTTTCTGGGTCGGCGCCCGGGTAGGCGACGGTCACCGTCACCACGGGGAAGTCGACCTCGGGGTAGAGATCGACGCCGACCTTGGGGTAGCTGATGAGGCCGAACACCATGACGGCGGCGATCAGCATCGCCGCCACCACCGGTCGTTTGATCGAGAGGTCCGCGATGTTCATCGGCGGCGTCCCGCGTCGCTCGCGACCCTGCGAGCCACCTTCGGAAACTCGAGGCGGACGAGCATGCCCGCCTTGAGCACGCCGTCGTCGTTGTCGACGATGGCGACGACCTCGACCGTGCGCGTTTTTTCATCCACCGTCGGATTGATGCGGTCGAGCTCGACGTCGTGGGTGATTCCCACGGCGTCGAAGGTGACGCGGACTGGATCCCCCGGACGAATCTTGGCGAGCGCGGACTCGACGAGACGAGCTCGGACCTCGAGGCGTGAGTTGTCGTGCACGGTCAGTACAGCGTCACCGTGTTTTCCGACCGATTCGCCCTGGTTCTTCATCTTGGCCGACACGATGCCGTCGAGTGGGGAACGCACGATGGTCTGCGACGCGGTGGTACGTGCCGTGCTGACGGCGACGCGAGCGCGCTCGACCGCTACTTTGGCGTCGTGATAGCGATCGCGAGTCTGTTGGAGAGCGGCCGCGGAGATCGCACCGGATTTCTGGAGCGACTTGTCGCGTTGGTACTCGCGTTCGGCCGAACGCAGCGTGAGCCGGGCCGCGTCGAACGAAACGTCCGACTGACGCACGTCGAGACCCTGTGAAGCAGAGTCGATCTGGAAGAGGACTTGACCCTTCTTCACGCGGTCGCCCTCGTCTACGTATATCTTCCGCAAGACCCCGGCCGCCTCGGCCGCCAGCTCGGCGGAATGCACGGCGCGAGCCGTTCCAATGGCGGTCAGTCCACGCGGCTGGGACTGCTCCGCAGCAACGGGGGCAGGCGATACCACGGCAGGAACCGCCGGCGCGCCCGAGCCCGTAGGTGGGGGCAGATCGTCGTCGGCGTGGGCCCGGCCGCAGGCCTGAAGCGGCAAACCCCCAACGGCGATCAGGCCCGCCATGGTCAAATACGTAGACGTTCGATCGCCCCAGGTAAAAAGTTCCTTCAGAAACATGAAAGATGATTCAATTTAATGAATCACGATTCAAAGTCAAGGAGGAGGGGCGCATTTCTCCGCTCTTAGCCGAAAAGGTCGTTTATTGTCGGTGGGATTGGCGTCTTTGGTCGTTGGCCGGCTTACGCATGCACAGGGCTCGAGGATGTAGGATGCCCGACCATGAAAGATCCCCGGCTCTGGCTCTTCACCGTGCTGTTCGCCGCGGTGGCGTGTTCGTCCAGCACGAGGACGACGGCGGCGTGCGCGCCGGGCGAGCAACGCGAATGCGCGTGCGCTCCGGGGGTGTCCGGCTTGCAGCTCTGCGACGAGCTTGCGATGGGTTTCGGTGCTTGCACCTGCGAGACGGGAACTGGGGGCGGAGGCGGCGTCTCGGCGGGTGGTAGCGGAGGCGTGGCGACCGGCGGTGGGGCAGGCATGTCCGGCGGCGGTGGACTCTCGAGCGGAGGAGCCTCCGGGTCGGCAGGGGCCGCGGCGTCGGGGGGGACTGGCGGGTCGGGGGGCGGCGGCGGAGCGGCGAGCGGCGGGACTGCGGGCG
>JAJDAH010000268.1 GCA_029261965.1 Polyangiaceae bacterium | reverse complement strand
TTTGCGCAGAACGACCACGGCCCTCAACCGTGCGAGTCGATCGAATACACGGTGTTTCTGACCGACAACCCGGAAGCCCGAGAAATCATCCAGGCACCGACGACGGAGGGTGCCGACCCCCAGAAGTGGAACCGAGCCGTGCTCAAGACCATTTACACTTGGGGTTGGTTCAACGTGCGACCGGCGGATCCCGCAGCGTTCGGTGCCAGCTGCGGAGACGTGCCCGAGTATTCGGTCGAGGACGATTCGTACACTCAGGTCTTCTCGTTGCCGTGCGGAATCACGTTTCGTTACGCCGCGATCGTCGCCGGCTACGACGGAGCCGAATTCCCGGAGTGCACGTATCACTCCTCCGAGGGCGAGGTGGATGCCGTCGCTGGACTCACCGAAGAGGGCACGGGGGTTTGCCCGGATGTCGACCGAGATGGCTTCGTCGACTGCCAATGTCCCGGCGCGCCGATGCCCTGCGACTGCAACGACACCGACGACACGATTCACCCCGGCGCCCCCGAGGCGTGCGACGACGGCGACAAGAACTGCGACGACATCCCAGGAATGTGCAGCGCGGGGCTCTTTTGTAACGACAGCATTTGTGTGCCGCCGTGCGGAACCGCCGAATTCCAGTGCCCCCCGGGAGCCACCTGCGAAAACACCAGCCAAGGGGAGCTTTGCGTTCCCGACGACTGCACGACCGGCGGATGCCCGCCGGGCAGCGTCTGCGATCCCGACACCAAGGTCTGCCGCCCGGCGTGCGATGCCGTGGTCTGTCCGTTTGCTCAGGCGTGCAAGGACGGCGAGTGCATCGACCTTTGCCAGGGCGTCCAGTGCCCGAGCCCCCAGGAATGCGTGCTCGGCGAGTGCACCGCTCCCTGCAGCTGTTTCAACGGGGACGTTTCATGCGACCCGGGTGAGGTTTGCGATCGCGGCAACACCGACCGATGCGTGCCGCCAATCTGCCAGAACGTGACGTGCAACCTGGGCGAGCACTGCGGCAGCAACGGGCTCTGCGTCGACATCTGTGATGGTGCGATTTGTCCGCAAGGACAGAAGTGCGACCCACTCCAGGACGGATGCGTCGACAACTGCGACGGGGTCACCTGCGCACAGGGAGAGAGCTGCAATCCCGACAGCGGGATGTGCGAAGGGCTCAGCTGCGACATGATCACGTGCCTGCTTCCGACGATCTGCGTCAATGGGCAGTGCGTCATGGCTGACGGCGGCTTGCCGATGCCGTCCGACGCGAGCGTTTCCGGCGCCGGAGGTGGCGCTGGTCCGGATGCGAGCGTGACAGGCGCTGGTGGCGGCACCTTCGAGCGGCGCAGTGGAGACACTGGCGGCTGCGCGTGCCGCGCCGCTGGCGAACGCAGCACCTGGCCGTGGGCACCGGCGGCGGCTCTCGGGCTCGGGCTGTTGCTTTTCGGCCGGCGCCGCCGCCGCTAGAAGGTCAGCGGTTCTGCACGTGCACGCTGAACGGCCTCGACGCGAGGTCGCTGAGGCTGCTTTCCAAGCGCTCGGTGGACCAGCTGCTCCCGTCATACAGGGCCGAGTAGAGGTCCGCGTTGCTATCCGAAAAAACCGTGAGCAGTCGATTCGCAAGCTCTAGACGAACGATGACTACGGACTCGGTGAACCCCTTGCCGGCGACAGCCTCGTCGGGCTCCAGGGTCCACGTTCCAGTGGGTGTCCAGCTCGCCCAATCGAGTTGCCCGTTTTGATTGTCGGGGTACACGGCGACGACTTCGTCGACGCCTGCCCAAGCGATGGCGCCGACGAAGTCGCCCAAAGCGTCGTCGTCGACGTCATTGATCTGGGAGTCGACTTCCGTCGGGTCCACCCACGCGCTGCCGTTCCAGATCCCCGCGGCAAGCCGTTCGGTACCGTCGCCGATGTCGAGGAACGCGCCGGCAATCCGGTCGCTTCCGAGATGCGCGGATAGATCCAAGAAGTGCACCTCGCCCATCGGTACAGCGACAGGCGCCGGCGCCGTAGCCCAGCTCGAGCCGGACGCGGTCTTGCTCGCGAAAAATACCCCGTTCGTGGTGTTGCTGCCCCAGACCACCAGCACGTCACCACTCGAGCTTTCATGGGCAACGTCGAACGCACGGTTCGCTACCGTCGCGTTGATCGGGTTGATCTTGAGGTCGGTGGCGAGCTGCGTTGCGCTCGCGGTGTCCCAGGCGCCCCCGTCCCAGACGAGAGCGACGAGGTTCTGTGTCGCGTCTGAGTAGACCAGCACGATTTCGTCGGAGTTTGGCCGCGCTTCGAGTTCCACCCATTCCACGTTGCCACCGTTGGGATCTGGATTTGGACCTGCGGCGTCGTTCAGCGGTAGTGCGACCGGCGGCGTCCACCCGCCCTGGAAGAACCGCACGGCTGGGGTCGCGCGTCCCGTGGAGAAAACGACGATCGGCGTTCCGGAGGTGTGCTCGATGGCGAGGTCGAAGGCCGCCATCCGACAGGCCGCCCGGCTCAGACTGAGGGAGGTCCAGTCCGAGACCCACGCGCCGGCGTCGAGACGGAACATCTCGATACGGCAGTTGCTGCCTTCGATCGACTGCACGCCGACTAGCTCCGTGCCGTCGGGCGCGATGGCGCTGCGAACCCAAAGCACGCTTCCGTTCACCCGAGGGCCGCCCGAGTCTGCGGTCCAGGTGCTGGTCGTGGCGTCGAAAACTCGAGAGCCGAGCTCGTTCGAGCCGAACGCAGCGAACAGGGTTCGCGCGTCTCCGGTCGTGAGGGCGCTGATGGTCGCGCCTCCGGCTCCACCGGTACCGGCGGCGCCACTCGTGCCGGCGCCTCCGCCCACACCTCCAGCGCCTGCGCCCGCGTCGCCCCCAGCTCCGGCACCCGAAGCTCCGCCGACGCCGGCAGTTCCCCCCGCCCCGCCGCCGGCGTTACCGCCGCTGCCGCCGGTTCCTCCCGCCGATGGTCCGGCGTCCGTGCGCGCTCCGGCGGTGCCGGCCGTGCCTCCGCCACTCGACCCTCCATCTTCGCCGAGAGTCGGTTCGTCGATGCCCAAGACGGCCTGGCAGGCAACCACGAGCGTTGCCGCCGCGGAAACGATGAAGCGCTGCGGCGTACTGCTCATTCCGGGTTACCAGGCCATGCGGCCGCTGACGCCCAGGGTCCGCGGTCCGACGATTGGAGTTACCTGCGCCGAGTCGCTCGCGTCGGTGCTTGCGTTCCTCGGGAGCAGAAGCAACACCGTTCCAGCAGCGACGCCAGCGATTCCGATGCCGAAACCCACGTTCGAAAAACGAGCCGCGTCGATGGCGTCTTTGCGGAGTGCGAACCCTCGAGAGTTGCAAACATCTCCGCTGCACTCGGCCTTCGAGTCGTCGTTTTTCGAACGCGCTTTGAGCCCGAAGCCAGCACCGACGGCGAGTCCCGCTACCCCGACGCCGTAGGCGACCCAAGTCCATACGGGCGGACCCGAGGTCGGCGCCGCTTTTGGTGGGGCAGGTGGCGGAGGCGGCGCTGGCGGCGCGGGTGGCGGCGCGGCGGGAGCTTCGGGCTCCGGTTCGGCTTCGAGTGCAGGAATCGTCACTCGTGCCATCTCTTTGGAGCTGACGTCGACGGTGGTGTCGAAGGGCTGATGGCCGGGAGCCGTCGCTTGGATTTCCACGCTCCCGGGATCGGCCGCGACCGCCGTACCCCACTCTTCGGCGAGAAGTGCGAATCCACCCACACGCACCTCGAGGCCGGCAACCGGGTGGGGCACTTCCACCCACACGTGCGAGAGCTTGTTTTCCAGTTTGCCCGCCCGCCAACGCGCAAAGTTTCGTTTGGTCACGTTTTTCGCTTGGGCCGCGCTCGCTTCGAGCTCGACGAAGAGGCGCCACGCGCTGGCGGTTTGCCCGGCGGCCTCTTTGCAGCGAGCCAAGAGCGACAGCGTACCCAGGTCGGCTTCGATGTCGTGACTCTGCTCGAGCTTCGGGCACGCGCCGGTGTAGTCCTTTTTCTTGAAGAGCGCCTTGCCCTCGGCGAGCAATGCTTTGGCATCTCCCTCCGGTGGTTTTGTCGCCGGCGCGTCGTCCGCCCAAGCCGCGGCCGTCGACAAGACCGTGGCGAGTAAGACGCCGGAAAAGAGTCGGCGTCTTGACGCCTCAACGCTTCGAGATGCCCACATGCTCATGACCTCACCCTCGGCGGTCAGACTAGCTCGATGCCGAGATCCGACAAGGTTACCTCATCCGGAAGCACTTCGCTTTCTACGAGCTTGCTTCAGGTGACCACGAGCTATCTCAGCTGAACCGAAGTGCGCACGGTTCCAGCTCCCCCGGTGAACTTGGGAATTCTCGCGCCACGCATGCGGGCCACGATGCAGCTCGCGGTCGCGGATCTGGAGTAGGGCGCATTGGTCACCACCGAGCTCAGAACCCGTCCAGACGGATGAAAGGTGACGACCACCCTCGCGGTCCCGGGCGGATCCGACTTCGTTCGGCAGGAGGCTGCCCGTGCAGCGGCACCCCCGAGCGCGCTTCGGGCGAGAGCTGCGTCGAAGGTGGACTTCGCCTTGCTCGGCTTGGCGGCCACCGGCTTTGGCTTGTCGCGCGGGACTGCGCTTACGGGATCACTCGTGCTTGGCGCTACGGGAGCTTCGGGCATCGGGGCTTCGGCGTCTGCCGACACTTCTTCGGTGTCCTCGCCCGGTGCGTCCAGCGCAGCGTCTTCTCCCGCGTCGGTTTCGTCCATCGTGGATGTTGGGGCTTCTTCGGTTTCGGGCTCTGTGGTCTTGGCGACGGGCTCTGCCGTGCTGGTTGCCTTGGTCGTGGACGGCGGGTCGCTCGCCGGCGGGGGTTCGGGCGCGCCGCCGCCGATCTTCACGACAGCGATCGCCCCGATCAAAAGGACAGCGCCGAGCACGACCCAGAGCACGGTTCGTGACTTCGGCTCGTCCGTCGGCGAGGCTGCGGCGGCGGACGCCACTGGTTTTTTTTCTCGTGCATTCGCAGACGGCGCGAGCAATGGAGTCGGCCGCGACGCGTCGACGGAATCTCGGTCCGTGCGATTGTCCGGAGTTTCGGGTGTTGCGGTGGGCGCCTTCGAGCCGACCTTCGGTCGACGAAGAGTTTGCGGTTCTGGCTCGTCGACGGAATCGGCGGGGTCACGGGTGCCCGGTCGCGGCAGCGTGTCGGGTTCGGATGTCCGTGCTTCTTGGCCGACGCTCGGTGGCGGGGGCGGCACACGCGGCGGGGTAACGCTGATGTCGGCGTCCGTGAGCGTCTCTGGGGTCGCGTTTCCGATGCCGATTTGCGTGACCATGCGTTTGCGGTCGGGTCGACCGGGCCCTTCTCTCTTGGCCAGGGCTTCGGCTTCGTTGGCTGGCGGAGACTCCTTGTCGTCGGTTTTTGGCGTCCGTTTTGGTTTCGGTGGCCTCGCCACGGGCGGTGCTGCGGCTGGGGTGGCCGGCGTCTTTTTCTCGATGGCTGGGGTAGTCGGCGTCGCTGCCTTCGACCCGGCGGGCTTCGGCGTCGAGACGATCGGCGGTTTCGGTACGGTCGCCGGCTTCGGACCCGCCAGCGGTTTTTCCTTCTTGTCTGAGCCGGCGCCGCGTGATGTCGCGCCGGGAAACAGGGGAAACGCGAGGTTCTTTCGATCGGGTGGCTTGACCACCTTGTCGAAGCTCGGCAGCGGGGGGGACGGGTCGAGTGATTTTGACGCAGGCGTTCCCGCAGCCGGGATGGCCTTCTTTACCGGTGGCCCGGGCAGGGTGCCTTCAGGAGCCGTCTGGAACGTCTTTGCCGCGGGGGCCTGGGCTGACTTTTCCTCCGCGACCTCGGCTGCTGGCGGTGTCTTGGTTTCCGTCGCCGGTGGTGGGCGCGGTGTCTGCTCCACCGGCGGGGCAGGTGGTTTGACCGCTGGTTTTTCCGCTGCTGCTCGCGGTGCCGTGTCCGCAGCCTTGGGCGTTTCGACCGGCGGGCCCTCGAGCGTCGATTCGAGCGGCGCAAAGGCCGGTAGCTTCTTCGGGGGTGCTGCCTCTTTTTTCGTCGCTGGTGCGAGCGGCGTGAAGGCCGGCAACTTCTTCGGAGGTGGCGCCTTTCGTTTCGTTTCGGGCGCCTTCTTCTCGTTCTTCGGCGCCTTCTTCTGGTCCTCGGGTAGTTTCTCGTCCTCGGGTGTCTTCTTCTCGGCTACGGGTTCGTTGGCGCGGCTTGCTCCGGCTTCCGCAGTCTTCTCTTTCTCCTCGTCGCTTCGATCATCGATCCGGATCGGTTCGGAGCACTTCTTGCACTTCAGGATCGCGAGCTGCCCCTTGACCCGGCGGTCCCAGATCTTGTCCGGGATGTTGATCCCGGCGCCACAGGCCTCGCACGAAACCGGGTGGGGCATGAATCCGCAAACGTACACGCTCCGGGGCGCGCCGAAAACCTGGCAAATCTAGGGTCGTTGCGTCTCTCCCGTCGTCCAGATCCGTTGGCGGCATCAGCCGGTGCGGGAAAAAAGAGGCTCCGCTTCACGATGTCGCCGGTTACAGTCACTGCCACAGGGGAAAAACAGAGCTGGAGGCAACTGTGAAGAAAGTCGCACGTCTTGCGCTCATATTGAGCGCCACCTTCGGGGTAGCGAGTATCGCGCCCACTCTCGACGCGCAGCCTGGAAAGGAAAAGCGCGAAAAGGCCAAAGAGAAACGCGAAAAGGCCAAAGAGAAACGCGAGGACCGCAAGGAGAAGCGCGCCGAAAAGCGCGAGGAGCGCAAAGAGAAGCGCGACGAGATCAAGGAAAAGCACCAGGACCGAAAGGCCGAGCTCAAAGAAAAGCGGGGCGAGCTCAAAGAGAAGCTCGGGGAGCTCAAAGAGAAGCGCAAGGAGAAGCGCGAACGCGCCAAGGAGCTCGAGAAGAAAGCGGAGAGCGGCGAGCTAACTGACGAGGAGAAGGCCGAGCTCGAGCGCATGAAAACGAATCATGCCCGGCTCAAGGAGCGACACGCCAAGCTCAAAGAACGACACAAGGAGCTGAAGAAAACGTGGAAGAGCCGTCGACGCGCGGCGCGGCGGAAAATCCTCGCTACGCACCCCAACATCAAGAAGCACCCTGGGGTGCTCAACGAGCTCAAGGTTCACGCGCGACGAATGGCGCGATTGAAGCGAGCCAAGTCCGTGGCTGAGGCTGAAGAACGAGAAGAGCTCGCTCTGAAGATCGATGCGCTCATTGCGAAAGAGCGGGCGCGCCATCAGGCCAAGATGGCCAAGATGCGCGACGCGAAGGAGGCCAAGTGAAGTACGTAGCCCTGATAGGAATGGTGATTCTTTTGGCGGCTTGCGAGCAGAAGAAGGCCGACGGCGGGGCTGCGGCGGGTAGTTCCGCGGCGGCGGCGCCGGCCGAGATGAGCGACGAGCAGGTCGACACTGCGGAGCTGCCGGTCGAGGAGGACTTCGAGGACGAAGCCACCGAGCAAATCGACGAAGAAAACGTCGACGACGAAGTGGCCAAGCTCGCCGCCGAAATCGAGAGCGCGGAGTAGTCGAGCAGCCTGGTACCCTGGGAGGATGCGACTGGCATCCTTCTGGGGTTTTCTGGGTTTGTGGCTCGCGCCGCTGCCGGCAATGGCGGCGACGATCGAGATCGGTCCGATGGACGATCTCCGGGCCGAGGTCGGCAACTTGCAGCCGGGGGACGAACTCGTGTTGCGCGGGGGTACCTACAACTTGGGCTCACGGTTCAGCATCGGCGTGAGTGGAACCGAGCAGCAACCGATCGTGATTCGCTCCAAGGATGGTGAAACCGCGACCATCACGCGGCCGGACGCCGGCCAGAACACGATCAACATCGAAAATGCGAGCTACGTGACGCTTCGGGGGCTCGAAATCCGCGGCGGCTCACACGGCGTCCGCATGATGGACTCGAACTTCATCACCATCGAGGATTGCGAGATTCACGAAACTGGCGACGTCGCGCTGAGCGCGAACATCGGAGGTAACAGCTACGAGGGACTGATTTTTCGGCGCAACCACGTGCACCACACCGGTGGTACCGGCGAAGGCTTCTACCTCGGCTGCAACGACGCGGACTGCGTCATGTCCAACAGTCTCATCGAGGGCAACTACATTCACGACACTCTCGGCACCAACCAAGGAGACGGCATCGAAATCAAGCACGGGAGCTGGGGCAACATCATTCGCGACAACGTCATTCACGACACGAACTACCCCTGCATTCTCGTCTACGGCACCGAGGGCAACCCGCGAAACATCATCGAGCGCAACGTGATGTGGGGCTGCGGTGACCACGGAATCCAAGCCGCGGCGGACGCGATCATTCGGAACAACATCATTCTGAGCGCCAACTCGAACGGCATCCACAACCAGGTGCATCAGGGCGCGACGCCCGGCAACCTCGAAATCGTCCACAACACGGTCATCGCTCAGAACGACGCTCTTCGAACGAACGACATCGCGGACACCGTGATCGTAGCCAACAACGCCCTGTACAGCCAAGGAGGCAACGCGTTTCGAGCGGGTGGCAACATGGCGATGCTCACGGCGATGGGCAACGTCGTCAGTGGAAACGCTCCGAGCGCCGGCTTCGATCCAAGCGGGAACATTCTTCAAGATTTCGAGGATCTCGCGTACTCGCCGGTGAAGTTCGGCGCGTACCCTGCGGCCGGTTCGAGCCTCATCAACGCTGGGGTTGCCATGTACGCGGCGGCCGACGATTTCGACGGCACCTCGCGGAACGGGGAGGCGCACGTCGGCGCGTATCACTATTCAGCGGGCGGTCCCGCTTCCCCCCTCGGACCTGGCTTCAAGGGGCAAACTCCTGGCGGCTCGGGGGGCCTTCCGGGAACGGGCGGTGGCGGGCAGGGCTCCGGCGGAACGGCGGCGACCGGCGGCGGCGCAACGGCCTCGGGTGGCGGCCCCGGTTCCGCTGGGGCCAGCGGAGGCGTCGGGATCGACGACGACGGCGGCATGGGTTCCGGAGACGATGGCGGCTGCGCGTGCCGTAGTTCTACGGGTACGGGCTCGTCGCTGCCGAGCCTTCTCGGACTATTGCTCTTGCCGCTTCTGGTGCGGCTTCGTCGACGCGGTGTCTAGTCCCCCCAGGGGGGACATTGCTGCGGAGAGGGAGGGATTCGAACCCTCGGTACCCTTGCGAGTACACATGAATTCCAGTCGGGCAGGGGGCTGCACGGCCGAGCGCGACGACGTAGTTCCGCATAGTTGCGACACAGGGACGAGCACGAAGGAGCAGGTTTGGCCCAGGGGTAGCGGGGGGGTGGGCCACGGCGGGAAGCCACCGCGTGTCGACGCAAGCGCGCTGCTGACGAGCTTCGTGCCAAGTCCGCACTCGGGTCGAGCGCGCACAGCCCACGCCTTCGCAAATGCCGTGGTCGACCTCGTCGCCGCTGGTGACGTGGTGGGCGCGCGTGCGGCCGCCAGGTCTCTTTCCCAGTTTGTCGATTCGCTGCCCTCGGCTGAGGTGAAAGAGAAGGAAGACGATGTTGGCTGACGTGATCTCCATGAACCCGGCGCCGTCAGCAGGCGCCTCGCCAGGGCCGACAGCGCAGCTCCTAGACCCGGTGACCTTGACCGGATGGCGACTCGGGAGCTGTTCCTGCTGGTACATCCGATTCTGCCCGGACTCGGATGGGAAAGGCTGTTCGCGGCCGCTCGGCTGGGAACTCATGGCGCGCGCTCCAGACTTTCCGTCGCCGAGGGGTCGGCGGCCACCTCGACGGGAGCCGGATAGCAGTTCGTCAGTCGAAGGACGTTCGTCAGCTTCGGAGCAATGAACTCAGCGTGGGCCACCGGGCAACGCCAGCGGATGAGCGCGCATCGTCCGCGTGATCGCTTGCTTGACGCCGCAAGCCGTCAGGAACTCCGTCCCGGAGGTCGACCTGGTGTAGTCTAAAAGACGCGTCAGGCCGCATTCCGCCAGTATAACCATGGCTTCTACGAAACCTCGGCTGCCATCATCTCACAAGACCGCACCCATTACGGTCGCTGAGAAAATAATCGCGGATATTAGCTCTGGGATCTACCGGACGCCCGCCGCAGCGTTGAAGGAACTCGTGGCAAACGCCTACGATGCCGATGCTACTCACGTTGAGATCGTCACCGATGCTCCGCGCTTCGCGCAGCTGGTCATTCGAGACGACGGCGAGGGCATGACCATCGAGCGGTTCCTGAAGGTCTTCGAGCACATCGGGGGCAGCTGGAAGCGAATCGAGTACAAGGACGAGCGCACTCCCCTACACGGCCGGAAGGTGATCGGGCGTATCGGCATCGGGCTTCTGGCGGTTGCTCAGCTCGGACAGCGCTTCTACGTTGCGTCGAGCGTGAAGGGCTCATCGTCGCGCTTCATCGCTGAGGTCGATCTTCGCCCGTTCCATCGTGACGATGCGGCGCTTCATCGCCTGGGCGGGGGTGACCGGACGGTCGACATTGGCAATGTCAAATATGCAGACCAACTGCAGGAGGACGCGGATACGCAGTACACCGTGATCACGGTGCCAGACCCGAAGGCGGGGCTGGTAAGCGAGCTTCATAACCGTCTGAGAGATACGATCGGCGCACCCGCAACGTACTCTGTGTCACAGCCTGCTCCGGACTTCCGATCAATTGTCGAGCTGGCATGCCGGAGTCACCGAGCGGACATTGCGCTGGACGCGTACCACCTGATGCTGTGGGAACTGGGGCTGATCTGTCCGGTTAGGTACTTTGACGATGGTCCGATCGACAGTAGCGACCGACCCGTCGAGAAGCTCGGGGCATGCACTTTCCAGCGTATCGACGATTTCGAGTTGACCGTGGATGACATGTCCATCCGTCGCCCGCTGCTGTTCCCATCGCCGAACGCGATCGCCTATGGGGGGCCAGACCCCATCGCCTATCCGATCACGTTCGATGAAGACGTGGCCGGCCGGCGCCTCCAGTTCAGCGGTTACATCTATGTGCAGAAACCCAGGATCGACCCCGGAGAACTTCAGGGAGTCCAGGTTCGCGTCCGTGGCGTCGGGATCGGCGGATTCGACCGTAGTTGGCTCGGATACCCACTGAACGAAGGTTTGAAGTTTGGGCAGCTAGTGGGCGAGGTCTACGTTGGAGCTGGTCTGGAGAGCGCGCTCAACATCGACCGAGCAAGCTTTCGTGAGACTGACCCACACTACCTTACGCTCAGAGCGAAGATCTGGGAGTTGCTGCGAGAGAGGGTCTTCCCCGACTTCAAGAGTCGCCAGGCGGAGTTTCGTCGCAACCGCAAGAAGCAAGAGGCCGATGAACGCGAGCGCGCGCTCAGGAATGCTCTGCGGGATGCGCCAGAGGATGTCGACGGACTCGCGAAGCCACTTGCATCCGAACCGCGCCGCGTACGGCGGAGGTCGTCCAGCGGGGCGGTCGAGCTACGCACGGTGACCCTCAATCCGGACGATCCGCAGAATATCGTCCGAATTGAAAGCGGCGAGGTCCTGATAGACCCCACCGCACTCCGGAAGGCTGAGAAGGGTTCCAAGCTGAACAAGGACGGGCGGGAGCGACTGCTGCGCGTCTGTGCCGTGTTGGCGGCCTACTCGGGATGGTCGGACTTAACCCATAGGCAGGCCGAGGAACTCCTGGCCGCGCTCGCGATCGCCGTCCGAGAATGACGACGCCGAAGAAGGGCGGGATCGACGAAGTCATCAAGATCCTGCAAGAGGAGGTCGAGCAAGAGCGAAACGTTGTGGCCGGGAGCGGCTCGATCTTCGCCGAAGCTCCGAGCGACGACACCCTGCGCGCACGTTCCCGCGAGTACGACGACCCAGTCAAGCACTGGGTCCGGAAGTCGCTCTGGCTAAGGCTCGTTCGGCAACTCCACCGACGCCGCGGCCGCCCACTGAGACTCCTGACGTTGCCAGGCCGACACGCGATCGAGGTCAAGCTTTATGAGAAGGAGGGCATACTCGCGACCATCAACGATAGTCACGGCGAGCGGCTCGATGTAGTTGCGTTTGAGTACGAGCCCACCGCATACGGGCTCCTGGCAACTGCCGAACCACGGCTCGATAGAGTCATCAATGGTTCGCTGGTCGACGCGCTTGTCAAGTCCGACGACCCCAAGGCCGAAGAACTCCGCGGTGCGTTCCCGTTTGACGTTGTCAATCTCGATCTCACCAGCAATCTTGTGGCCCCTCGTGAGGCCCCGTACGGAGAGGTCCTACAAGCTGTCGAGGCATGCCTGACACGCCAGCGGACCCTTGATGACGAGTGGCTCTTGATGATTACGTTTCGTGCGGTGCAAGGCCACACCAACGCGGAAACCGAACGTCAGCTCCAGCAAATCTTCGAGCAGAATCTAGCCGACTACGATCAACTCCGGACGACTTTCGTTGAGCTGCACGGTGATGTGAGCCCAAGCGAACTCTTGGAATCCAGCTACGAGGGCGCGCTCGGGGCATTCTTCGCCAAGTGGCTCGTCGATGCATCTGTGCGCAATGGTTGGGAGGTGGCGCGCCTTGAGCATGCTTTTTACCGGCGCGAAGCGTTGGGGGGATACCAGATTCGCAAACTCGTAGCGCGGCTGCGCCCGCAGCACGTTGACGATCAGCGCATTCCTCACTCCGGAGCTGAGTTGACAGGCGAACAGTTGGTGTCGGTCGAACGAGCGCTCAAGAGCGGCCTCGGGCGGGACTACGACGATTACTTCGCGCGGGTCTGTTTACGAAAGCCGGACCTGGAAGATGCGCTGACGCGGGAGTTGGCTGAGTTCACTCGTGATGCCGCTCCCGAGTGAGGGTTCCGAGGTGGCGGCGGAACGACAGCGACATTCCAGTCCATCTCGTGCCGAGGTCTGCGCTGAAAGCAAGACGCAAACGGAGCAGAAGAACACATCACGTGGGTTGCCATGGTTGGGGGGTTGGGGAAGCCGAAAATAGGATCACGCCGTCGCGATACTACGAGGGGATCGGGCGACAGCTTGGCTCGATGATTCTTCGCCGTCAGGGGATCGCGTTGATCGACTCGGCGACTACCCACCATGGCCGATGGATAAGATCGAAATAGCTACACACAAAGGCCGCTCTTCCCTCCGCCTCGATCTCCGCGACGGCTGTTGCCAGGGAGGAGTTCATGTACGCCGGGACTCGCGTCGTCAGCGGATGAGCGGCGATGACGGTTAGATCCTCGTTCGCGAAATCCGCTGCCAGGAACCCACCAACCGGCTGCCGGGGCTCGAAATCCGGGCCAAGCGCAACCCATGCAGGGGTCACCGCGTCCACCCAGCGGTCGTCCGGCAATTCAGGAGCTCGACCGTCTAGGACCAATCGAGCCACGTCGAGGGCAAGTTTCCAGTCGAGCAGCGGATGGTGCCGGAGGTTTTCGTACGACAGCAAGCACAGGTAGCAGGCGGTCTGGCAGCTGGCAGGTGCCGCGAAGTGCGTCCTCATCCCGCGGATGAACCTTGAGTCCTCCTCAAGGAGCGTGTCGCGGAGAATTTCCCCGATCGCATCGGTTTCCACGAGCTGGCGTGCGTAGCCTGCGCCGTTTGCTAGTCCGTCCGCGAGGAACACCTGCACACGCGGTCGGCGATCCTCCGGAGTCGCGACCGGTCGGATACCGACACGGAACTCTGACTGACCGACGTCGAAGTAGGCAGCCACCGCTCGTCGCATAAGAAATCCGAACGAAAGCGTTGCTGCGCGCACGGCGACGTCGCCCATCCTCAAGCCTGCCCCGTCGCCGTCTTCTGCTACGGATCGCGGTTCGAGCAGTATGCATTCGCTAACCTTCTTCGATGCCAGTGCGAAGCGTTGCCGAGTTCCGGGCTGCTCCCGCACGCCCGGCGGCTGTTCATTGTCCAGGTATTCGGTCCAGAGGAGCCCGTCGCGAGCGCCGCAGTCCGCAAACTCGAAGAGTGCTCCGTTCGCATCATTGATGCTGTAGAAGGAGCCCGCCAGTAGCCAGTATGGGGACGCCGCGACCTGTCCGTCGGGTAGAGCGTCCGCGCCTGGGATCACCAGCCTGGCGGAAGTTGCATAGGTTCGCTCTTCGTCGCCTGTTCGTGGAGGACGATCCACCCTGTAGTCGGACCGATACCCCAACGGATAAGCGGCCGCGAACGATCGCGCGGGACCGCCGTCGCCGACCGGTTCGCCGCATGTCTGGCACGTGTCGAACCGGCCGACACCAAGCCCCCAGCACGCACTGCAGACAGTTAAGTCCTCGACGTTGCCGAGCGGTTGGACAGGCGTGGGTCTACCCGCCGATTCTATGTAGTGGATAAGGCCAGCCGCCCGGAACCCTTTCTTGTCCTTCACGATCTCCGAACCGGGGGCGAATGAACTCACAGCGATGTCGCCGTCCCAATCAACCGCGCGGTACAATATTCGACCGCCGTCGCGCCGGGGCGGAGCGTGATGGAAACGACGGAGGCTCGTCGGGAAGCCGAACAGCGGCAGAACTCCGCCGGCGGCGAGCGCCTCGCTGAGGCGGTCCTCGGTTGCATTGGGGAGCACTGCGTCGATGGCCGCGGCTAAATCCCCACCGCAGGCCCATTCCACCAGCTCGTCGCGCCGCGCAGCGAGCTCGGGTGCTCCGAAGGTGAGAACCCGTACGAGTCGCTCGACTTCGTTCCGGTTCGCCTGCAACCAACGCGTGATTGAATTTCTGGCATTTATCCAGTTCGCGGATTCTCCGAACCGGCCGTGGACGGAATCGTACGCTCCGTCGGGCGTGGTCAGACCGGACCCGTTGAACGCAGCTTTGAGCGCGTGCGCGGCTAGGACCCTCCTCGCGACGTTGTATCTTCGGAGATCCAGGTAGGGTGGTGGCGGTGGGTCGGCCGTCATCGGCACTAGATTCGAGAAGTAGTAGTCGTCGTGGCTCCTTCCCTTGCAGATCGTCAGAACGGTCGAGAAGCCTCCGGTCCGTCGACCACAACGGCCCGCCCTCTGCTGATAGTTGAAGCGCTCCGGGGGCATGTTCGCGAGCATGACGAGGTTGAGGGAGCCGATGTCGACGCCCGCCTCCATCGTTGTTGTAACTGAAAGCAAGTCGACTTCGTCAACCTCGCGAATAGCGGGCGGGACGACAATGCCGCGGAACAGTTGAAGCCGCCGCTGCGCGTCATCGTAGTCCGTCTGTCCGGTTAGCTCTTCGCAATGCAAACGTTGCCGGGCGCGCGGGTCAGTCGCCAGCCAGCGGTAGTAGTCTTCTGCGTCCTGCGCGCGGCGCGGCTGGGGGGCTCCGAGTCGGTCGCCACACGCGACACAGACACCAACCGATGCGTGGAGGTGTCGAGTCCGGCACCTTCCGCAGGACCACTCCCGGTCCTGGGCGGGACGAAAGACTAGGCTCTGCGGCTGGAGGCGCACATCATCCGTCGCCGCAACAACACCGTTTCCGACGAGCCAGGTCAGTACTTCATCGAGGAGCTGATCGGGGTCAGGTCCCAACGCCGCAGCAACTGCTCGGACGTAGGCTTTGGCTGCGCGCGACAAGTCTCCGGGAGGACCCCATGCTCCTCTGTATCGGTCCGCACCGAAGGCCTGCATGGGACTGTCGACGAACCGCACGCCCCGTCGGCGCTCTCCGGTGATCCGAATGACGCTTGCAATCAGTTCCTCGCTCTGCGGCTGAGTCAGGGCGTTGAACGCCTGCACTGGCAGCCCGGCATGAAGCCATCCGAGGCCCAGCGATTCGACCGACCGCCCCCGCCCGGCGAAGAGCTGCTCGAGGCCATTGTTCCACGCCGCTCCGCGTGCTCGATTCCTGTGCGCATCCGCCTCCGGCGACCGCTCTGCATCGAGCGCAGCCTGCCCGTCCTGAAAAGCGTACGCGGCGGTCCACCGGTCCGAAGCTCCCCCCGCGGCGATGAATGACTGCGCGTCGGGGCGGACGCCGGCCGGGTTCGTTCCGTTGCTCGCCAGTCGGACATCGATGTCGTTCCATAGTGAGGTCAGAGCGACGCCCCGGCGCTGCCGGAGCTGCGTTAGTGCGGCCCGCGTTTGCTGCGGCACCGCTGCTTCGTTGGTACGCTCCAGGGCGAGCGCCATCTGTATGTCCGGGCGGGCGCGCTCAAAGTCATCTGCGAGGCGCGCGGCTGTTGCGTCGAGTTGCAACCCGGCGGCGCGCCCGTCGGCAGCGTTGAATCCCCGGCCGACCGGGTCGTCGAGGAGCGCCTGGAGCGTGATGTTCCTAACTAGGTCTAGGTAGTGCGAATGCTCGATCTCGAAGCTGAGGAGAGCCGAATCGCGGCGGCTATCAGAGAACGCAATGAGCTTGCGCGTGGCGTCGGGTTCGTCCATGAGCAAGCGGTCTCCGAGTACCTGCGCGACCTTGGAGAACGCCGTTCGCAACGATCGGATGGGACTGATCCACAGATTCTCTTCGCGATTCCATTGGGACCAGCTCTCACCACAGTTGGGGCATGCCTTTATTGCGGCGCGGTGGACCCTGTCCTGGGGCCCGCCAGTTGCCCATAGCACCCAGCCCGATCGGCCGCGGCGATTGTAGTTGATCAGTCCTTGTCCGGGTTCGAGCCAGGCCTGCCGCCACCGGACGTTGAAGCCGATCGCGGTCCAACCGTCGCGCTGGGGCGGTTGGGGCTGCGGCCAGAAGAAGACGTACTCGTTCAGAATCCGATCGCTTCGGATCTGGTCGGGCACCTTCTCGAGATCCGGAAACCCGGCAGACATGATGAAGTCATTGCCGTCCGAGAGTTCGATCCGGAACCCTCCCAGGATCACGTCGCCACAGCCCTGGCAGTAGAACAAGTCCAGAACGCGAGCACCGCACTCGCACGCCATTGAGGGCGCCGTCGTCAGCCTGCCGACGGGTCGGGTCGGGTCCTCAACGAGCACCGATGAACAACCAGGATCGGAGCACGCCCAGATGCCGGGGACGTTGCGGAAGAAGAGATGACCCTTCGCTCGAAGAAGCGGCACGCCCGGCCGCTGGTGCGCCTCAGCAGCAGCGATAACAGCGCCAATCAGAGCTCTCTCGGCCCGCGCACCCGACGAGCCGAACAGCTCCCGAACGATAGCTGGGAGTGCCGCTACCGGCGGCCGATCAGGACCCGCGATCCCGGTCGCGGCGGCCAGTAGAGCGGCCGGAACTCCGAGTTCCGCGAGCCTCTCGCCCAAGTCCATTCTGAGGTCGCCACTGGTTGACGGGGCTTGGATGCGCTCCGCGAAAACGCGCAGCACATCCAAGGCGTCGCCGGAGCCGACCCCATCCGCCAGATCGGCAAGAGCATCTGAGTACGCTCGATACTCTGAAGATGACGTTCCTGGCGCGGTGGCGAGAGTTCCCTCGAGCACCTCGAACTCGCCCGGCGGGGCGCCGAAAAAGCCCTCCAGAAAATCGTCGGCTCGGCGCCGCTCACCGAGTGAGGCCGAGGTTGCGATCAGCTTCAGGCGCGGGTCCGTTGGTGTCAGCCCGAGCGCATCGAGAAGCACTCGAACGGTGAGCGCAACCTCAGTCCCCGCCGTACCGCGGTATGTGTGGAGTTCGTCAACTACCAACGTGAAGATGGCGTTGGGATCGGTGTCCAGCCACCGGCGGGTAGCATCGAAGATCCCTTGCTCGAGCCCGCGCATGAGCATGATGTTCAGCATGGAGAAGTTGGTGATCAGGATGTCCGGGGGATGGAGCTGCATCGCCCATCGCGAGATCATCTCTGCGCCCCGCGGATCGGGAAACAGGGCCGCATTGGGCGACGCGTTGCCACCCATCGCCCGGTACTGCGCGTCGAGTCGATCCGCGATCTGTCGAAGTCGCGTGGTGCGATCGCCTCGCGAAGCTCCAGAAATCGGTGTGCGGCCATTGTAGCCGCCAAAGTAGATACGATTGTTACCCCGTCTTTCGGCTAGCCATTGCCTGGCTGCCGGCGAATCCAGCGATGACCGAAGCCGAACGAGCTGGTCTTCGACGAGAGCGTTCAACGGGTATACGATGAGCGCTCGAATCGCAGCAGTCCGAGGTTCGAGCGTGCGCGGGCTAAGAGACTCCGACCACCATGGGGCGTCCGGCGGCACGGGAGTAGGCGGCCAGCGCCGAGCCTCGTCGACAAGCCTGCCGACTACCGGCAGCATGAAACATTCCGTCTTGCCGGACCCCGTGCCC
>JAJDAH010000267.1 GCA_029261965.1 Polyangiaceae bacterium | reverse complement strand
TCACCAGCACGGCCACCGTCACCAGCACGGCCACCATCACCCCCACCCCCATCAGCCCCCGTCTCGCCTGCGCTCCCCGCCGCCCCCGCACTCGAGCTCGCCCCCGCAGTGCCCGCGGCCCCACCGTCGCTACTCGCGCCCGCCCCCGCTTCCGAGCAAGCGGCCAACGCCGCGCACGCGAAGATCTCGACAACCCGAATTTTCGTCATGACCTCCGTCAGGCAAGCGCCGCGCCAACATCCGGCGTGAGCGATTCCGGACACCTGCGAGTTGCCTCACACCCGAATGAGCAACCCGTTGCTCACCGACTCCTGAAAAACGGCGGATGTCGAGTCTTGCGCGGTCTAGTTCTCGTAGGCGCCGATGTCCGGGCTCGAATCACGCGGTTGGCCGCCGTGCTCGTTGGCGGAGCTGTCGGTCGCATGGCCGCTGTCCACCAGAGGAGAAGAGCCGCTCGATGCGCGCAGATCGTGCGGAGCAGTCGTCGAGGCGAAGCTTGGATCGACGCTCGCCGAGCTCGAATCGAGCCCCGTGGCACCTTGCCAGCCCGCGAGATCCAGCGACCCTGTCCACGTCGTCGACGAGCCCGGAGCGAAGCAGAGGTTGTTGTCGACCGACGCGTACGCCGACTGTGCGAGTCCTAGATCGAAGCAGCTCCAATTCGTGTTCGTTCCCAAGAAGTGGATGGCGTTGCTGACGACCACGTGCCCGCTGCCTTCGTCGGTCACCCGAATCGCGCGTCCTCTCGAGGCCGCTCCGATCAAAATCGAATTGTTGCGGACGGTGACCTCGCTCATCGGCAGGTCGTTCGCATCACGCATTCGGTTCGGTGCCGCGATCGCCGTGATCCCGAAGCTCTGCTCGTGGACGATCACGTTGTTTTCGATCACGCACGACTGGCAAGCGTTGACGCCGATCGCGGTGTTGCCGACGTTGAGGATCGTGTTGCCGCGAATGGTCACGTTGCGGAACTCCTCGCCGGAGCTGTAGCCAGTATCGACGGCGATGCCCCAGCAGCCGTTGCCGGCGGCACCCACGTCCTCTCGCACGATGTTGCCCTCGATCAACAGTCCGTCCTTCAAACCGTGCGCAACGAGCGAAACTCCAGCGCACTCGCCGCCGACGATCGCGGAACGGTAGAGCTCGTTGCCGACGGCGCGCACGTTGCGCGCCAAACCCTGTGGGCTCGACAGGTAGATGTTGTGATTCAAGTTCGCTCTCGCGAACCCGTTGTTCTCGAAGTACGAATACTCGATCGAGCAGCCGTCGCACGAGCCGAGCCACCCTTGGTCGGCGTTGTCTACGATCCGAGCGTTCCGGAGCGTGATCCGGTCGTTCCGGCCGTCACTGCCTGCGTCGGCCATGTTCGAGCCCGCAACATGCACGCCTATCTCGAAGTCCGAGATCGTCACGCCGCAGATCAGAACATCGTCGATGTCGTTGTACAGAAAGAAGCCGTTGTTCCCCGTGCCCGAGCCCCGGAGGTCCAGGTTCAGAAAGGTGTAGCCCTCCTCGTGGTCGGCATTGCCGCCGTCCTCGAGCGCGAAGCAATGCGAGTTGTCCGTCGTGGTGATTACCGGATCGGCCTCGTCGCCGGATCCCCACCCGGGAACGAAGTCACGAACGACGCAGGGACTCGCCGCCGTGCAACTGGCGTTGACCCAGCGGTTCCCCGTCGTGCTGTTTTGCGTGAACGACCCGCCGCGGCAGAACGCGACCACCTCGCCGGCGCCGATGTTGCCGAATTCGTTGCGCGCCTTTTCGTAAGTGCGCCACGGCGTCGACGGCGTGTCGCCTGCCGCGGAATCATCACCCGGCTGACAGTCCGCGTCGGCGCCAGCGGCGCAATCGCACACGTAGAACGCCGCCGGAGCCATCGCCGGATCCGGATCCGGACACGGCATCGGCGAAACACCGGCCGTGCCACCCGTGCTCATGCCACCCGTTCCCCCCGCTGCGGATCCGCCGGTCCCCGCGCCGGAAGCCCCGCCGGTGCCCGCGCCCGCGCTGCCGCCAGAGCCGGTCATGCCGCCAGCGCCGGTCATGCCGCTGGCTCCCGCACCACCGCCCACCGCAGCTCCGCCGCCCGACCCCACCGCGCCGCCCGATCCCACCGCGCCGCCCGATCCAGCGGCGCCCCCGCTCGACGTCGATCCGCCGGCGCCGTCGTTACCCTGCGTCGAGTCCCCGCAACCAACCGCGAGGACGCATACGATTCCCATCCACCTCATCGCGGCATCATACCGGTTTTCAGGCCCACGTTCGGGTGGCGCTGCCATCACGAGGTGTTGGGATCCGCAGCGGCGACACAGCGAGGGCGCAGACAAGCGGAAGCGCCGCGCGGAATCGCCGATACGCAAGTACCGCCTCGGCGAGGAGCCCGCGCTCGCTCCTCTGGACCAGCTATGGTCGCGGAGCGGTTGGCATCGATGTGGCACCTCGCCCGAGAGAGCGAGCGCCACATGTCGGCCCACCTCGGTAGACAAGCCCCCTCAATTGGCGTGCCTGGTCACATTCGAGGGCACAGCTCCCCTCCCTCGGCGAGCTCATGCGCGCCCGGAGAGAGAAACGGAGAGAGAAACGGAGAGAGAAACGGAGAGAGAAACGGAGAGAGAAACGGAGAGAGAAACGGAGAGAGAAACGGAGAGAGAAACGGAGAGAGAAACGGAGAGAGAACGAGCGCGGGACGAAAAACATGTCGGCCTAAATCCAACGGAGCGTTGGATTTCGACCCACTTGGACGTCCAAGCCCCCCCCAATCCAACGCTCAGTTGGATTTAGGGGCACATGTTTTTTTCGCCGAGAAGCAGGAGGGGGCTGGGCCCACGGAGAGGAAACGGGCGCGTCTCCTCGAAGGTCGGGAATTCCGAGCACACCTCCTGCACACAGCGGTTAGGAAACTAGGCGCCGCTGCCTAGTTTAGGCTCTCGAAGGGCTCCTGCCCGGTCTGGGAGCGGCCTTCTTGGTCGTCGCCTTCTTGGTCGTCGCCTTCTTGGTCGTCGCCTTCTTGGTCGTCGCCTTCTTGGTCGTCGCCTTCTTGGTCGTCGCCTTCTTGGTCGTC
>JAJDAH010000266.1 GCA_029261965.1 Polyangiaceae bacterium | reverse complement strand
CAGGGTGCCGTCGGGATGAAAGAACAGCTGCGCGTCGAGCTCTGGTTTGGCCCGGAGCACGTCGCGCTCACACGTCGTGTAAAGTTCCTCTATCGTGAGCGCGGGCGCGGCGCCCACGTGCGTGCCTACCTGCGGCCCCAGCTCCAACCACCGTAGCTCCAGCCCCGGCCGAGGCGGCGCCTCCATGGGCACCCCCTCATCGGGCTCCCGAAGCTCGTCAATGTCAGCCGCGATGAGCAGGCGCGCGACGACTCGGCCCTCCTGCACGCCGAGGACGGTGAACTCGACGACCTCATCATCGCGCTGCAGAGCGCGCACGTAGCTATACTGCCGTCGCGCCCCCTTGCCGCGAGCTCGTTCGCGCAACCGTTGGTCCCACAAGTTGCGGCTTTGGCTGAGGTAGGTGCGTGCTGCCGCGCGATTGCTCGCGACTGGCAGATCGGCGGAAGGTGGGTCCCAGCTGGGGAACCGAGGAAATCCGTACCTGGCACAGCCGACGCTGCTGAAGCCGAGCAGTGCAAGTCCAACGCAACCCAAGCGGTTCGTCCACACCCCCTCATTGTAGCGCGCGGAGCCCAGCGCGTTGCTTGCCCCATGCAGCTCGAGCTCGGCTTGCTACCGTCGTGCTTCCACGGGATGCGTCAGTCGACCCCAGTCCACCAGTCTCCGCGCCTCGAGCATGAGCTGAGAGGGGGGCGCTGTGACCAGTGGCCCTCGAAAGGGTATCCTTTACTCCAAGGATGATCGTCAGGGGGTTTTCATCGCTGCTTCTCGTTGCCTTCGTCGCAGCCTGCGGCGGTAACGCCGTCAGCAGCAGCTCTGCTCGAGGCGACGGCGGCGCGAGCGGAACCGGCGGCGGCGGACCGACTGGTCAGGCCGGTAATGGTGGAGGAAGCGGTGGAGGAGGTGAAGGCGGCGGCGAAGCCACCGGCGGAGTCGGCGGTAGCGGCGGCGGAGGGCTCGGCATTGGCGGACTCGGCACGGGCGGGACCGGCGGCGGAGTCATCGATCCGACGCAAGTGCCACCCACGTGCTCCGATCCACCCCCGCTGAGCGTGAACGAGCCCCCACTCGATCCACCACGCTTCTTTCCCGCCGAGGTCGTCGAGCTGGGCCAAGACCCATCCGTCGCTGTCGGGCCAGACGGCGATGGGATCGTAACCTGGATCTCCAATGGCGAGATCCGCGCCCGGCGCTACTCGGCAGACGTTTGGAGTGACGTCGAGGTCCTCGCGAGCCCGCTGACGCGTTTCGGCACCGCGCCAGCGGTCGCGATGGGTCCGGGAGGCCACGCGGTCATCGTCTATCCCGAAAACTTCACCTTCCAACGGTCCGCGATTTGCGCGCGGGTCTACGAGCCGGCAATGGGTTGGTCTCCGCCCGCGGTGCTTGGTTCCGCGAGCGAAGGTTGGTGGCAGGAGCCGACATGGCCGGAGCCCACCGTCGGCATGGACGCTGCGGGCAACGCCATCGCGATGTGGTGGACGCTTGGCGACCCGCCTTTTCCAATCGTGGCGCGGCGCTACACGCCGACGACGGGTTGGGGCGCCGAGACCGAGGTTCGGACTGACCGGAGCGCCGCGCCACGGCTTCTCGTGCGCCCGAACGGAGCCGCAGTCGCCGCTTGGGCGCCACTCAATCCGGGCTCGATCGAGACCGCCGAGTTCGATGTTGCCGCAGGTTGGCAGCCCGGCGTCGGCACGGGCCCGAACGGTCGAAGCATCCAATTGGCAGCCACCACCGACTTCACTCTCGTGTCATGGCTGCGCGACGAATCGATGATCCAGCTCGTCGAAATCGCCGAGAAGTCCAACGGCAGCTGGAGTCCCCCGATCCTCCTCGGGTCGGCGGAAACGGTCACGACCCCCGCCCTCGCCACCAGCGGCAATGGTCGCGCGATCGCTGTTTGGAGCGACGTCGATGACTTGCAGTGCGCCTACACGCCGCACGTGCAAGTCAGGAGCTCAACCGCGCAGTGGGTTGCAGAAACCCCGATGATCACCACGCCGCGGGATTCGGTTGTGCTGTCCGGCGTCGCCGGGGGAGAAAGTGGACACTTTGTCGTCACGTGGCAATCGGGCGCCGGGAGCCGCCCGTTGAGCTGCCACCCATCCGGCGCCAACGTGATTTGGCGCGCTCCATCCGGCGCGTGGCTTGCGCAAGAGAATCTGGACAACGATTCGCTAGCCCGCATGGCGCCTCCAGCCATGACTCCAAGCGGTCGCGCGCTCGTCGCGTGGTCGAGGCGCCCGGCCATCGACGACGTCGTCTTGGCGCGATGGCTCGATCCGCCTTAGCCGAGGCTGTCCTTCGCCAATGGTGGAGTTGACGCACAGCCCCGCAGCTGAAACACAAGTGGGTGCGGACGCGCAACAGCAGAGAGTGGTTCCGTTTCGATGGTCCTGGAAATCCGTATCCCCTGTTCTCGGTGCGACGCTCCCATTCGGTTCGGCGCGGATTCTTGTCCAGAGTGTCGTGCGCGCGTCAGCCGGGAGGCCCAGGAAGCACTCGAAGATCGGCTCGAAGCGGCGAGTGCCGACTTCCGCGAGATGAAGACTCGCATCGTTGGGGCACGCGCCGTGTTGTTCATTCTCGCGGGGGTTCACACTCTTGTCGGAGCAATCGTTTTCGTCGCGAGCATGAACTCGGATCTGCCGGAGACCGATGAGACCGCCGCGGCCACCGTCGCAATTGTTGTCTCGAATCTTGGGTTGGCGGTTGTCTTGGGGGCGTGCGCGGCGTGGGCTCGGCGGCGCGCGTTAACGGCTCTTCTGGTCGCGACCGCACTGTGGATGGGCGTGCAGGTGCTGGTCGTCGTTGCCAATCCATTGAGCATCTTGAGCGTGGGCACCAATATCGCGAAAGCGGCGGCGATCATCATGCTCTTGTGGGGTGTGAAAGCGGCTGTGCAGGCTGATGGTTTGAGGAAGCGTCTCAGCGCCATCTAAAAAGCGTTTGCATCAGACGGGGAAGTCGAGGAAGCGGACGCTTGCCGGAATCGCTGTGGGCGACGACGCGCGCCGGCGAGGCTGCGAAGACGAGAACGCTGCCTAGGGTCGCATCGACGCTGCCGCAGGCAAACTCCCGGTGACTGCTCATCAACGTGGGTGACAGCGCGTCGCGAAGGCCGGAAGAAACCACCCGATTCGAATGGGCGCGCCGCAGTCGGCCAACCCCACGGCAACGCGAAGAGGCCTAGCGTCGCCGCAAGATCCGATGGGCGCTTCTACGAAGTTGGTCCCGCAAGCATGCACCAGGTTCGGGCCGTAACCCGGGGCGAGCGTGAAACAGGCAGCGAGAAGGTCGTCGTCCGCGCACAGTGCAGGCGACGGTGCGACGCGCGCCACGTGAAAGAGCTGGGTTCCGTCGAGGCCGATTGATTCCGCGCCTTCCGAAAGGACGATGTCGCCAGCGACGCCACGAAACCGCACTGCGGACACACACTCGGCGTCGACTCGCGCCGTAACTGCGATCTCGCGAAGCCCGGTCGCGGTCGAGCGGAAATGATCAGCGAGCCAACCAAAACCGGCGAAGTCGACCCGAAGCGTGCCACCGCCTTCGAGATCGACCTGTGCGCCGTCGCAGTTGACGTTTCCAACGCTCCAGCGTTCGAGCGTGGTCGTCTCTTGAACGCCGCTGAGTTCCGCGTCGAGGCACGGAGAACCCGACGTTACAAATTCGAAGCTCGGCCCAGCACGAAGCTCGGTGCATAGTGCCACCGCGTTCGACCTGCAGCGGTTCTCGGCGAACTCGGGTGGTTCACCAGGGCAGCGGGGGGCAGTTGCAGCATCCCCGCCCGGAGTGATCGGAGTGCCGCCTTCAAAGTCGGAGCCACCGTCATTCGAGTCGGTCGCCGAGTCGGCGCGAGCATCCGACGCCCCATCGCCAGCCGTCGAGTTGCCACATCCTGTCGCGAGCACAACCGGCACGGCGGCAAGAATCAACCTCATCCCCATAAGGCGATTGTAGCGCTCGGCTCCGCGCTTTGCTTGCCCGTCGCAGCTCGAGTTCGGGCTCGGGCTCCACGCTCTCTCTCGCTACCATTCTACGGGCGGCGAATTGGCCCATTGGTCGACGACAGTGGCCGGTCTCACTTCATCAGTGTGCTCTGAAATTCAACGACGCATCCGGGAATAACAACCATGAGCGGAAAAACCCCCGCTCAGAGAGGGATCTCGATGCTCGCCTTCGCCAGAGTGGCCACAACACTCGGCGTCATTCTGATCGCCGCTGCCCGCATCGCTGCGACGTGGGCGGAGCCGTCAGCTTCGTAGCAGTCACGCCGACAACCCGGTCCGAACGGGCCCAACAACTTCGCGTCCTCCAGGCGCGAGAGAAGGAGTACTCCATGTCCGAAATCCCCGAAAACAACGATCGTTCCAGCTATGTGCTTCGCGTCCTCACGAACGACTCGACCAAGAAAGGACTCGCCGCCGCCTGCGCCGGGATCTTGGTTGGTTGTGCGATGGAAGCCTTCTGGCCGAGCTCGAGTTGATCCTCGAGATTTTCGGCGAAGGTCTCATCGCAGCGATCGGGCGACGCCAGTCGCAGATCTCCCGACACCTCGATCTCGCCTGCGAATGGCTGCGTGAAGCGGCACGACCCCCGTCGGGAGTGCGACTCGTTTCCGATGACGGATCTTTGTGGTCCGGCGTTTGCCTCGTGGAGCGGAGCGAACTGGTCTGGGCTCTGATGCATCGGCACGTGACGTGCGGTGGTCGCGGTCCCACGACCCCGTCACCGCGCTCGGCCCCCCCCGTTCGGTCCTACCCCGGACCGTACGTGGCGCCGACTGACGAAGAGTTCGCGATGTCGAAATACCAGGTCGACCCCGACGATCCTCTTTGGAACCGCGACGTCGATCCGTACCGACGCTGAACCACCGAGGACGTCCGCCTGTGCTCGCCGCCCGCGCTCTCGGCGGCTCGAGCTCCGGACGTCTGCACCTTCGACCAATTCAAAGGAGATCTGCAAATGCGCATACATGGAAGACGTTTGTATCCCTCAAGCCTCTCGGAACGCCGCGCTCTCTTTGCCCTCGGCGGCAACCCCACGTTGCGCGTGCCGCGCGGCACGAACCCGTACATGGTGAGTCGCAAAGTCGTTCGAGCCGCTCGCAACAACGATCTGCTGCTCGTCCGCGACGTGCTCGCTCGCAAGCGGAAGCCGAAACCGCCCGAGCCCCGGCCGTCCCCGGATCTCGACATCCCCGAAGACGCCGCCGTCGCCGGTGGCGGCTGATCCGCTTCGCGAGCTGAGCCTACTGCTTCGATCCCCCGAGCCCGACGAGCTTCGCGCCTTCGTGGAGCGTGAGTGCGTCGGGCTCGGGATCGACAAACGGCTACGTGGATGCAGCGACACGGAGCTCGCGGCGGCGCTGCGCTCGTGGCTCAAGCGAACGCGCGACCGCTGCCGAAAGCAGGTGGCAGTCGAAGCTCGCGGCCGAGCACTCGCGGCGGGGCGAAAGCTCGTCGACACCGCGCGCTGGCACGACGACGAAGCCCACCTCGACGAGCGCATCGTCCTCGGCGAGCTGCTCGCCGACCGCACGCTGCCGATTCTCTGCTTCGTCGTCGAGGGCACCGAGGTTTACGTCGAGCGTGCTCGGTTGGCGGCAGCCAAGCGGGCGCTGAGACGGATGGCCACTCTTTGGTGTTGGGTCGACCGTTCAGCGCTCCAT
>JAJDAH010000265.1 GCA_029261965.1 Polyangiaceae bacterium | reverse complement strand
GCTGACCGATCCCTTCGACAACCCTGTCGAGGCTTGGATCTGTCGATGGTTGCAGCCGAGCTCGTGCCGCAGCCGAAGTACTTCTCGAATTTTTCGCATGGTGTGTCGTCTCGCCATCTCGACCGCCTCGCGTCCCGAAGGCTGCGAGGGGTCGGCTCGTCACGACCACCGTGCCGTCGCCTCAGCCCAAGGGTCCCCGAAGGACCAGGTCAGGACGTCGGGACTGAACAAGTCAGCCCGCGACCTCGTGGCCAAGTGCTCTGGAATCCTTGCCCAGGTGCTCCGGAATCCTTGCCCAAGTGCGTTCGGAATACGCAGGTGACCGCGCGGCCGTCGACGCCCACGACAAGGCACCACTGTCTTTGCTGCTCAGGTTCATGGGCCTCATGCTCGGCGCGCGGCTCCGAGCTGCGCACTTGACGATTTCGACGCCGACTGAGAGACTCCTGTAGTGAGGGGTTCGTGGCTGGGCTGAAAAGGTGGACGCCATGACCGTTTTATTCCGGCATGCCAGTGACCCGACTGTCACACGCCGGCTATCGTTCATCTGCTTCGTCATGCTGGCTTCGTCCGGTCTGTTGGGGTGCGACAACACGGGGAATCCCGAGTCGAGGAACATCAGCCAGGCGCGCAGTCGTCAGATTCTTGGCACGCCCTTCTTTCTTCCTGGAGCGGGCATCGGCCCCTGGTGTACTCGTGGCGGTACGAGGCTCCACACAGCCCGAAGTCCGTTTGTCGGCCCCGCGTCTCCCACGCTGAAGTGGTCCTTTGATACGAACAAAGACGTGCGCTCGTCGCCCACCGTAGGAGCGGACGGTGCCGTCTACTTTGGCTCAGACAACAATCGCGTGTACGCCCTCAACCCGGACGGTACCGTTCGTTGGTCGTTCCAAACTGGAGCGAATGTCGAAACTAGTCCGGCCATCGCGGCTGACGGAACTGTCTACGTGGGTTCGAACGACGAGAAGCTCTACGCCCTGAACGCGGACGGAAGTTTAAAGTGGTCGCTCGATGTGAACGGCAACATCGAATCCTCACCAGTCATCGCCATCGACGGGACCGTCTACTTCGGCTCGAACCAGAACAAGCTGCACGCCGTGAACCCGGACGGCAGCATCAAATGGGAGTTCTCCATCGGGCTATTCGGGAATGTGAAATCGTCTCCCGCCATCGGAGCCGATGGAACGGTCTACTTCGGCTCGAATAAGAACAAATTGCACGCACTCAATCCAGATGGAACGGTCAAGTGGGAGTTTTCTGCGGGCCTCCACAACGTGGTCTCGTCGCCGTCACTAGGTCTTGATGGCACGGTCTACTTCGGTGCCAACGACAACAAGATCCGGGCCGTGGACCGCGATGGCAATCTCCGCTGGGCCTACGACGTGGGTCTGTTCGGTGACGTGCGATCCTCTCCAGCAATCGGCGCTGATGGGACAATCTACGTTGGCTCGGACAAGAACAAGCTCCACGCACTCAACCCGGACGGCACGTTCAGGTGGGAGTTCCAAACCGGCGGGGACGTGGAATCATCGCCGGCAGTTGACGCTGCGGGGACGATCTACGTCGGTTCCAACGACAACAAGCTGTACGCCATCAATCCGGATGGGACCCAGAAGTGGGTGTTCGCAACGAGCCGGAACGTTGAGTCGTCTCCGGCAATCGGTCCTTCGGGTGTTGTATACGTGGGGTCAAACGACGATCGGCTGTACGCAATCGGCACGCCGATCCCAACTTTCGTGGACTGCCAGGCCACGATGCCATCGTGTTCATGCGCGTGCGACAACTGCCTGATCGAATTCCAGGAGTGCCAAGTGGACCCAGGTTGCGTGGAGGTACGAGAGTGCGCAGAGCAGACGGGCTGTAGAGGTCAGACATGTGTCGTCCCTTCCACCTGCCGCAGCGTTATTGATTCGAACGGCGGTCTCTTCGGAGTCAGCGCGCAGAGGGCTTTGGGACTTGACAGCTGTCTCAACTCACTTTGTTCCGGATGTTAGCGAGGGGAACTGAGAACATGTCGAGCCGAGCAAACCGCGTCCTCGCTCTCTTGGTACTCGCCTGCGTGCCATGCCTCTTCGCATTCACGAGTTGTCTTGGAACCAACGTGGCGGTGAACCCATCCAGCCGATGCAATCTCGATATCGGGTGCTCGCGAACCGAACAAGGCAACGCCGCTCTAGATGTCATCGCGAAACTCAACCAGCAACCTCCGACGGGCGTCGTTGGCCTTCAGTTCAACTGGGATCTGCTTGAACAATGCGTAGACAATACGGGTGGCGGTGCAACGATTCCCCCCGGCACGATTCCCGCTGGCGGACACAACGAATGCTTCTTCCCGGAGTTCGATGACAACGGCGCTCCCGGAGTCGCGGGAGACGCGCCAAAGCCATGCTTGTGTTGGTACGACTTTAGCGGGCTAAAGGCCTTCCTCGACGCTTTCGTACCCACAACAGCATTCGAGGCGGACGCCCTGCTGCAAATCGGTCCCATATTCACGGGTAACCGGCGAGTCCCGCCGTATCTCGGAACTACTCCCATTCGGGATCCCACTTTTGTCACTGCGTACAAGGCGATGTACGACCAGCTCGCGCAGTTTCTAGCGGGGATATCTGAGTACGAGGGAGCGTCCTTTGTCTTCTCGATCGGAAACGAAGTGAATGTGTACTTCGTCGCTCCGATCACGCCGGTCATCCAGGACATCCAGGGGACACGGGTCGCACTGCCTGTCGCTATCGACGGCGCGGCGGTCTCCGCATTTCAGGACTTCAACACGTTCTTCGCCGAAGTCAAACAGCACATCTCCGCAAATCCGCCCCTCACGATAGTAGGCGGAAAGGCCGGACCGCTTTGGCCAAGAGTGACCGGCGTGACGATCCAGTGGGATCAGGCGTGCGGACCAGCGACCGACTCGGATTGCCCCGATCCGTTGAACGAGGGCCAGCGCCTAAACTTCGCATGGGAAACGCTCAGCCTCATCGCCGCCTCGGACGTGCAGATCTACACCTACTACCCGACGTTTCCAGTAAGCGGAAACCCAGACGACTTTCGGACGGAGATCGGCACGAGCATCTTGAGAATGTACGAGGGCGCGTACCTTTTTCGGAGGCCAGTCATTCTTCAAGAATATGCGTTCCCCTCCTCGTTCGACGCGACAGGAACCGTTGCACAGAATCAGTTCCTGGAGAACGCCTTCGACGCGATCGCGACAACGCTGCTGCTCGATCAACTCATCGCCGGCGAGACCGAATCTGATTTCTTCATTCCCGGAATCCAAGGGGCAAATTACTTCCAACTCCACGACTTCGGCGAGGATTTTCGGGAAGGGAGAATCCCATGCTCGGACGTGGACGACTGCCCACAGGCCTTCGACTGCGACACTGTGCTCGGCGTCTGCGCCCTAGAAGATGCCACTTGCAACCTCCCAAGTGACTGCCCCATCACGCGCCCAGGTGGAACGCAGCCTGAGTTCGAGTGCAGCACAAATGGCACGTGCCTCGTGCCTACCAGCTGCACCTCCGATGCTGATTGCCCGGTACTTCACACCTGCGACGACGTCGGCGCGGCGAGCAAACGGTGCATTATCCCAGCGCCATGTGACTTTGCGCTCTTGCTGGGGCCGACGGGGACATGCTCAGAAGCCGAGGAGCAAGACACCTGCCTCAATGGGTTCATTTGCAGCACCGCGCACGCCTGTACAACGCAAGCTGGCCGTGTGGCGCTTTGTACGACAGGCCTTCACACCGCAGTGCAAGGGTTAGAAAAGCCCAGTTGGCAGCTGTACAAGGACCGAGTGCTGCCGTAGTCTGACAAAGAGAGGTTAAGAATAGTGAACCGGATGCTCAGACGCCGAGTCGGACTCGGGGCTCTGGTTTCAGCGGCCCTGTTGCCCGCCTGCGGTTCGGAAGCGCCAAGAGAATCCCGCACAGGACTCGAGAGGTTGATCGGCGCGCCCACGGAACTGAGCCCGAGCATTCCTCTCACGATCCCCGACGGGTCGGTCGCCCGTTTCGGCTCGGACGTTGCGCTCAGCGGCGAATGGCTCGCTGTGGGAGCACCGGTGCGTCTCGCGGCAACATCCTTTCCGACGCCCGCTATCCTGGGGCCGGGAAGCGTGCGGATCTTTCGCCGTGACAGTTCAACCTGGACCGAGCAAGCAGTACTGACAGCGGATAGTGCCCCGACGCCAGACACGTTTGGCGCGAGCGTAGACCTTCGCGGCGACCTTTTGGCCGTCGCAGCTCCGGGAGTGAGAATCGAAGCGCCACGCCAACCACCCCTTCGACGCGACCCCGGCTCCGTTCACATCTTCAGGCTCGATGCGTCGTCGGAAAGCTGGAACCTCGCCGCAGTCTTGACCTCACCGGATCCTGCGGACGAAGTCGGTTTCGGTCGCCCAGTTGCACTGGGCCAGTCGCGCGTTTTTGTGGGTTCGCCCGTTTTGGAGTCGGCGCAAGCGCCGAGAGATCGGGTCTACGTATTCCGGGAAGACGCAGGAGGTTGGGTCGTTGAGCAGGTTCTCACGGGAGAATCTGTCTACGCTTCCCCCGGAGGACCGTTCCCGCCGAAGCCCTTCTTCGGACAGCCCATCGTTGTTGGGGATGACGACGAACTCTTCGTCGGGGCCGCGTCGATTCCTTTCGGCATCCCGCTGGCCGGGCGCGTCGGTGTCTTCAGCACGGTTGGGAATCCGATGAGCACGGACGCTGCCCAAGTACTCACGGATGACGTGCCGAACGGAGGCTTCGGTGCCGCGGTGAACGTGGACATGGATCAACTCGCAGTAGGCGCACCCGCACAGGGCGCACCTGGCGCAGTCGCAGGGACCCCGGATACTCTTGGTGGGAGCGTGTATCTACTCAGTCGTAGTTCCAATCAGTGGGGGGACTCGGCGCTGATTGGCCCGCCAGGGCTGGAGATTGCCAGCTTTGGCTACAACGTAGGGCTCAGCAATGGGCGAGTGTTCGTAGGTGGCCTGGGGCTCGTCGGGATGGAGTTCTTACCGCGAGTCTGGATGTTCGACCAGTTGGACCCCGCTGCGGATTCTGCACTGCCGAACCCGGCCGAAGCCGCTGGCGGCGCGCTGCCACCATCCATGGACGTTGACGAAGACACGCTCGTTGCGGGCTTCGCACGAGTCCCCTCTGCCCAGGGCGAGGGCGTTGCGTATATCTATGAGTTCGAACCTCGCCCCGACATGCCCGTTGTGGATGCCGGCGGCGGTGGGGTTTCTGGAGCGGGCGGGACGGGAATGGGGAACGCTGGCGGGCCAGCCTCGGGTGGTGAGGGCGATCAACCTGGCGTTACCGAGGTAGATCCAGAATCCACCGGTGGGTGCGCGATCCGGCGCACGTCATCAAGTAGTTCGGACTTTTTGCTGCTCGTGCTTGCCGTGCTGACTGTCGCCAGTCGCCGGTCGCGCGCCGACAAGATTCGGGCGGGTTGAGACTGTCAACGCCATCGCATCAAGGCCGGATGATTCGTCCCAGTGCTGCATATCCTCTCGGTAGCCAGATATGGGTGCAGCTCGATCCAAGTTTGAGCACGCCTCGCAGCGAGATTTCGCAGCTGTGGCGCCCAGCTACGTCGTACTGTCCCGTTATCGGATCGCCCGAAGATCACGCGGCCTCCCGGTGATAGTACCGGAGCGTCCCGCCGAGCCTCTCGCGGCACTCGACGGGTCCCTCGGTGTTGCGATTCGCCGGCTGCGCGTCGATGAGCGCGTTG
>JAJDAH010000264.1 GCA_029261965.1 Polyangiaceae bacterium | reverse complement strand
CGACTCCGCGGGTCACGACTTGGTGCACTCGCATCGCAATTTCATGCTGGCCGCGGCGGCGCTCGGGTTGATCGTAACGGGACTCGCCTTTCACCACCGCCGGGAAACATCGACGGTTTGGCGGTGGATCCTGACGAGCGGGCTCGCCCTCGTTACTGGCATCACGATCCTGGGTGCCGACCGAGGCGCATTTCTCGTCTATGGCCACGGCGTGGGCGTCTCTGCACAACCGGGCGCGGGCCACGAGTCGAAGCCCCCTGTCGTAGAACGTCCTGACGAGCACTGAGCACACGCAAACAAAGGAGAGCACCAATGGTCACGAGACGCGACATGCTGGCTACCGGAATTGCGGTCGCCGGGGGAGCTGCCGTATTGAGCCAGTCCCGCTCTTCGCAGGCGGCACAGGTCGACAAGTCCGGTCGCGGCTGGGACAAGTCCTACGCCGGCGGGCCCGAGGACGCGGCTCCCGAAGAGCCGGGTCAGCCGGGCAAGCACTACAAGCCCGTGATCACCCCGAACGGTGCCGCACTAAAGTGGAAGATCGTCGATGGCGTCAAGGTCTACCACCTGATCGCCGAGGAGCTGTGGCACGAGTTCGCACCCGGCCTGAAAGCACAATGCTGGGGCTACAACGGGCGCGTCCACGGACCGACTATCGAAGCCGTCGAGGGTGATCGGATTCGCATTTACGTCACGAACAAGCTCATCGCCCCGACGAGCATCCATTGGCACGGTCTGTACCTGCCAAGCGGAATGGATGGCGTGGGCGGTTTGAGTCAGCGCGCGATCAAGCCGAGAGAGACCTTCAAGTACGAGTTCACGCTGCGCCAGCACGGAACCTTCATGTACCACTCACATCACGACGAGATGACGCAGATGGCGCTCGGCCAGATGGGAATGATCGTCGTTCATCCGCGGCGTCCTGCGACAGGTTATCGCGTCGATCGTGATTTCGCGATCATGCTGAGCGAGTGGAGGGTCGAGCCCGGCACGACCCGACCCGACCCCAACGAGATGAGCGACTTCAACATCCTGACGATGAACGCCAAGTGCTATCCAGGCACAGCGCCACTCGTCTGCAAGAAGGGTCAGAAGGTACGCATTCGCTTCGGAAATCTGAGTGCGATGGACCATCATCCGATTCACATGCATGGCCACTATTTCAAGATCGTCGCCACGGACGGGGGGCAGATCCCCGTCAGCGCTCAGTGGCCGGAGACCACCGTGCTCGTACCCGTCGGCTCGACGCGAGACGTCGAGTTCAAAGCGGACGCGCCCGGCGACTGGGCGATTCATTGCCACATGACTCACCACGTGATGAACCAGATGGGCCACGGGATCCCGAACATGGTCGGCATCAAGAAGGGGGATCTCGACAAGCGCGTGCAGGGGCTCCTTCCGGCGTACATGACCATGGGCCAGGACGGCATGGGTGAGCACGGGGTTCACGTCGAGTCCGGCATGCCGGTACCCAAGAACAGCATCCCGATGGTGGGAGCCAAGGGGCCGTTCGACTACATCACGATGGGCGGCATGTTCACGATCGTGAAGGTTCGGGACGACATCACGAGCTACAAAGATCCAGGTTGGTACAAGAACCCACCCGGAACGGTGGCCGATGCTGCCAAAGCCGAGGACTTGAAGCGTGATGGCATCAAAGCTTGAGCCCGGGATGTTGGCCGGGTCGCTCGTGTTGGCGGCTGCCGTAGTGACCTCAGCGTGCGTTTCGAATCAACTCGAAGTCTCGAAAGAGCACCCAGGCAATCCCTCGGCTGCCCGTACGAAGCTGCCAGAAATGACGCCAACGCTCGAGCAGGGCTTCGACCCCTACGAGCACTATGCTCCCGGCGCACCCAAGGGTGGCGCGCATGCTGGACACGGAGCTCACGCGGCACACGGCGCCGACAAAGAGCAGGGTGCGCACGCTGGACACGGCGCCCCGGCCGCAGACACGGGACACGACGCCCACAAGGGTCACAAGATGGCTCCACCCCAGGGCGACGCCGGGGCGAGCCCCCACTCGGGTCACGACCACAGCAAAATGGGTGGGGGAAAATGATTGGCGACTGGCGCGCAGGTTTTTTTTGCGCTTTTGCATTCGTTCTGGGCGCTGGCTGCGTGCCTCAGGACGCCGGCTACCAGGACGTCCGCAACGTCGTTTCGAAACGGACCGGTCACGATGTTCGTTGGAACCGATTCGACGGCCAATCCGAGTCGGCAAAAGCGGCGAAACGCTTGTTATCTCAGCCGTTGAATGCTGACTCGGTCGTCCAGGTCGCCATTTTGCTCAACCCCGAGGTTCAAGCTGACCTCGAAGAGCTCGGGATCGCGCGCGCCGGGCTCGTGAAAGCCGGGGCCATCCCGAACCCCACTGCCGCGCTCGGCGTGGGGTTTCCCATCAGCGAAGGGGGTGGCGAGCCGGATCTGGACGTAGCGGCGACCATCGACTTGACCGAGCTCATCTTCATACGCCTCCGGAAGGGCGCTGCCCAGAAGGAGCTGGATGCCGCGAAGATGCGGGTCGCCGGTTCGGTGATGGACCGCGTGCTCGAAGCGAAGATGGCGTTCTTCGATTATCAGGCGACCGAGCAAATCGTCGAGCTCCGCCGCACCGTTCTGCTCGCCGCCCGTTCCTCGTTCGACGCGGCCGGACGGATTCACGAGGCGGGCAACACGAACGATCTCGACCTCGCCAACGAGCAGGCGCTCTACGAAGAAGCGCGGCTGGGAGTGGCGAGCGCGGAGGCGGCTCTGGTAACCGGCCGCGAGCATTTGAACATGGTCATGGGGTTGTGGGGTACGGGCGCGACGTGGAGAGTCGCCGGCCGCCTGCCGGATCCGCCTGAGGCGCGGCTCGAAGTGGCCAACCTCGAACGCCGAGCGCTCGAAGCAAGCTTGGATCTCGCGATGACTCGGAAGATGTTCGAATCCGCCGCCCGCCGAGCCAACTTCGAGAAAGCCCGCGGATGGCTCCCCGAGCTCGGAGCGGGCGTCGAGGCGGAGCGCGAAGACGGCGCATGGGACTTCGGCCCACTCATCGAGATGGAAATCCCGCTCTTTTACCAGGGGCAAGGCGAGGTCGCCGCGGCCCGGGCCGTCATGCGTCAGCAGAAAAAGCGGTTCGAGGCGCTTGCCGTGCAGATCCGCACCGCGTCTCGAACGGCGGCGACTCGTCTCGGGGCTGCCCGAGACCGAGCTGAGTTCTATCGGGATACTCTATTACCACTGCGGGCGAAGATCATGCGCGAAACCCAGCTCGGCTATAATGCCATGGGGCTCGGCATTTTTCAGCTCTTGCAAGCAAAGCGCGACCAGGTCGAGACGGGCCGAGCCTACGTCGAGGCTCTGCGGGACTACTGGACCGCCCGAGCCGAGGTCGAGCAGCTGATTGCCGGTCGAATCGTTCGCGGCAGCGCCATGAAGGGCGGTTCGGCGGCAGGGGCCACGGCTCCTGGTCGATCGGGCGGCGACCACTGAAAGTCGTCGATACGACGCCCCGCGTGGTCAGACTCTTGCGCAATGCCGTAATCGCGAGGGCGGAGGAAGCCGAATGACGCCCGAGAAAGATGGCGACCACTGCCACGCGCATGCCGACGCCCGGCCCGCTGCTGCGCCCGCGGCGGCAGACACTGACGCCGACTACACCTGCCCGATGCACCCAGAGGTGCTTCAGAAGGGCCCCGGCTCTTGCCCGAAATGCGGCATGGCGCTCGAGCCGGTGGAAATTTCGCTCGATGCTGCGGACGCGGGGCCCGATCCCGAGTTGACGGACATGACGCGTCGCTTTTGGGTGAGCGTCGCCTTCACCTTGCCTGTCTTCGCCATCGCGATGTCCGAGATGATCCCCGGGCAGCCCGTGCAGGGGGCGGTCGCGGCTCGCACACTCACGTGGACACAATTCGTGCTGGCTACCCCTGTCGTTCTGTGGGGAGGCAAACCGTTCTTCGAGCGCGGGTGGGCATCGGTCGTGACGTGGAACCTGAACATGTTCACGCTGATCGCCCTGGGGACGGGGGCGGCCTACGGCTACAGCGTGGTCGCGACGGTCTTCCCTCAGCTATTTCCGCCGTCGCTGCGCACACACGACGGGGAAGTTGCGGTCTACTTCGAGGCTGCGGCGGTCATCACTGCGCTCGTCCTGCTGGGACAAGTGCTCGAGCTCAAGGCGCGGAGTAAGACCTCCGACGCGATCAAGGCACTGCTCGGTCTCGCGCCGAAGACGGCCCGAATCCTTCGGGACGACGGCGAGGAAGAAGACATCCCGCTCGAAGACGTTCACCCAGGTGATCGCCTGCGCGTCCGGCCCGGAGAGAAAGTGCCCGTCGACGGCATTGTCGAAGACGGGCAAAGCAATGTCGACGAATCGATGGTGACCGGCGAGCCCATTCCCGTCGCGAAGAGCTCGGGGTCGCGTGTGACAGGGGGAACCGTCAACGGAAGCGGCGGCCTCGTCATGCGGGCGGAGCGAGTTGGTTCTGACACGTTGCTCGCGCAAATCGTTCGCATGGTCAGCGAGGCACAGCGGAGTCGAGCCCCGATCCAACGACTCGCGGACGTCGTCGCGAGCTGGTTCGTGCCGGCAGTAGTGTTGACGGCAATCGCGACGTTCGTGATCTGGCTCTTCTACGGGCCGGACCCGGCGTTCACCTACTCGCTGGTCAACTCTGTCGCTGTGCTGATCATCGCCTGCCCCTGCGCGCTGGGGCTCGCAACGCCCATGTCGATCATGGTGGGAACCGGCCGCGGAGCCACGGCAGGCGTGCTCATCAAGAACGCTGAAGCCCTCGAGCTGATGGAGCGTATCGATACCCTCGTCGTCGACAAGACCGGAACGCTGACCGAAGGCAAGCCGAAGCTCGTGTCCGTGGTCCCCTCGTCAGAGTTCGCCGAAGACGACTTACTTCGTTGGGCTGCGACTCTCGAACGCGCGAGTGAGCATCCGCTCGCCGGCGCCGTCGTCGCGGGAGCCGAGGACCGCGGCGCCAAGCTCGGCGCTGTGACGGAATTCGCGTCGACCACGGGCAAAGGCGTTCAGGGCACGGTCGATGGTCATGCGGTGGCCATCGGCAACAGCGGCATGCTCGTCGAAGTCGGTGCGGATCCCGGAGCTCTCGTCGAAAAGGCCGACGAGATGCGGAGGGAAGGGGAGACCGTCGTCTTCGTTTCGGTCGACGGAAAGGCCGCCGGGCTAATTGGAGTCGCGGATCCCATCAAAGAGTCGACCCCGGAAGCCATCCGTTTGCTGAAGAGCGAAGGGATCCGCATCGTCGTGCTCACTGGTGACAACCGGACGACGGCTGTTGCCGTGGCCAACAAGCTCGGAATCGACGACGTCATCGCCGATGTTCTTCCCGACCAGAAGAGCGACGCCGTCGCGAAGCTCCAAAGCGAAGGCCACCTCGTCGCGATGGCTGGCGACGGAGTCAACGACGCACCCGCTCTGGCGCTGGCCGATGTCGGCGTGGCCATGGGTACCGGCACGGACGTCGCCATGGAGAGCGCGGACGTCACACTCGTCAAAGGCGACCTTCGAGGTATCGCGCGTGCGCGGCGGCTGAGCCGCGCGACCATGCGCAACATCCGTCAAAACCTCTTCTTCGCATTCGCCTACAACACTCTTGGTGTCCCGATCGCTGCCGGCGTTCTCTACCCCTTCGTGGAAGTCCTGCTGAGCCCCGTGTTCGCGAGCGCCGCGATGAGCCTGAGCTCGGTTTCGGTGATCGCCAACGCGCTCCGGCTGAGAAAGGCGTCGCTCTGAAATGCGCGGGTGGGTCGTCTGCCTCGTGGCGGTCTCGACAGTTTCGCAGTTCGCCTGCCAACGTGGGAAGAAAGCGCACGAGAAAGCTCCTACGGCCGCTCCGGTGGAGAAGCTCCCCGACCGGTTGTTGGCGGAATTTCAGAACGCCTATCCGAAGCAAGCGCCCAAGTCGAATGGCGAGCGATCCTTCGACCTCGTTGCCGCGCCCGCAGAGGTCCAACAGTTCGATGGTCGCCCGCTTCGAGTGTGGGCCTACAACGGAAAGGTTCCCGGCCCCGTGCTGCGCGTCCGACTCGGTCAAGCGCTGAAGCTCACGCTGCGAAACGATCTGCCTCAGCCGACCACGATTCATTGGCACGGCGTGCGAGTTCCCAACGCCATGGACGGCGTGCCCGGCGTCACCCAGGATCCCATCGAGCCGGGTGAAATCTTCGAGTACCGATTCGTGCCCAAGGACGCCGGGACGTTCTGGTTTCACCCGCACGTTCGCACGAGCGAGCAGGTCGAACGAGGTCTCTACGGCGTGCTCGTCGTCGAAGACGCGAAACCCCTGCCTTACACGCGCGAGGAAGTGTGGGTACTCGACGACTGGCGGCTCGGCCCGGACGGCCAAGTGGATCCGCGTTTCGTCACGAGGCACGATCTGGCGCACGACGGGCGCTGGGGACAGATGATAACCGTCAACGGGCAGACTTCGCAGGAGCTCGTCGTTCGTGCCGGCGAACGCTTGCGCTTGCGACTCGTCAACCCATCGAACGGGCGCGCGTACCTGCCCGACTTCAGTGAGCTCGACGCCAAGGTGATCGCGGTGGACGGGATGTACACCGCGAGCCCACTCGATCCTTCAGACTTCGTCCTGGCTCCCGGCAATCGAATCGATCTCGACATCACCGTGTCGCCGGCATCGAAAGGGCGCACGTTCCGCATCTTGGACCGTTTCCTGCGTCGGCCAAGCGAGCTGGCGACGATACGCGTCACCGAACAGACGGTCCCGACACCGAGCTTCGCCCCCCCGTCGAACCCCAACATTCCTGGCTGGCGCGAAGCCCTCGATGCACCCGTCGATACGACCTACGTGCTCGACGTCAGGCGAGGTGGGCCTCGTGGCATCGAGTGGACGATCAATGATCGAGTTTGGGGTCACCACGAAGTAACCGCGCTACGCGCCGACCGCTTCACCCGTGTGCGTTTCCAGAACGAGTCCTTCAGGCTCCACCCGATGCACGTGCATGGACAGTTTTTCAAAGTGCTGGCGAGAAACGGCAAGCCGGTGGACGAACCCTATTTTCGTGACACGGTGCTGCTGCGTCGGAAGGAGTCAGTCGACGTCGGCATGGTTCCGCTCGACTGGGGCAAGTGGATGATGCACTGCCACATTCTCGAGCACGCCGAGTCGGGGATGATGACTCTCATCGACGTCGATGGCGGCGCGAAGGACTGATCGACCTGGCAGATTCTAGCTCGTCGAGCCAGTCAGAGCGGCGGTGGTCCGGCCAGGCGCACGACATCCCACGCTTGGACGTTTTCATCCGGAAGCGACGTCAGCACGACGTCGGCACCGCCAGGCTCACCGTCGATCGTCGTCGACTGCACCAAACCCATGCCGCAATTCTCGACCCAGATGAACCGATCGGCCGTCTGAACGACGCCGACCCCTTGGACTCCGACGCAGCTTCCCCCGAACACCTGGAGCGCCACTTCGTCAGGACCGTACACGCGCCCGTCGTCGTCTAGATCCTCGAGAACGAAGCCGTCCCAAGTCCCCGTCGCGAGACGCCCCGTCGCACCGAAATAGTGAATCGGGCCGTGATTTTCCGGAAAGTCGTAAAAAACCTCCACGGCACGCTGCTCGTCGGGCTCGTAGTAGAGGTCGAGTGAATCGCCGCTCTTGAGGTAGATCCGACCATCGTCACTGTTGGCGATGAACAGCGCGCCGTTCGCCGCCGGGGCAATCCAGGACCGCACGTCTGCGAACATGCTCGCCTCTGGTGCGCGCCACAGCGAGCCACCACCTACACCTTCCTCGAAAGCGACCGAGCTAATCTGCAGGCCTGTCTGCACGTTGCCGACCGCGACGTCGAGTGCACCGTCGGCGCGCATCGCGAGCGATTGCGCGCCGAGGCAGTAGGCGCAGAGGCCGATTCGCACCTCGTCGATGTTGTCACCGACGCCATCACCATCCTCGTCCATGATCCGACGAACCGAATCCCACGAGGCCGTGTAGAGCTCGCCGCGCGGCCCGACGATCATGTCTCGGAAAGCACTCGCTGACTCCTGTGTCCAGAAGACGGTGAGCTCGTCGGTGTCGTCGCCGTCACCGTCGCCGTCCAGATCGTCGATGCGATAGATCGTCAAGTTCGTGTCCTCGCCGATCTGGGCCGCGAGAAAGAGAGGAAACCCGCTGTCGGCGGAAGTGGGATCTGCGGGGCCAGGTGGCTTGTCGTTCGGAGGGGCGGCGCCCGGCACACCGCGCTCGTTACCGACCGGTGCCTGCTCGATGTCTGAGCTGACCGCTCCGCCGCAGCCGGCCAACGCCAGCGCGACGATTCCTAGGCCGGCGAGCGTCTTCGACGTCATCACCACCTCACCCGGACGGGATAAGGCCGCGGCTCGAACGTCCCGTCGCCGTTCTCCCCATTGAAGTTCGGACCCCAACACCAGAGCGAGCCTTCATCGAGCAGCGCGCAGCTGTGCGAGTTGGTGGTTTGCACGCGCGCGGCCGCATCCGGCAACGAAACTTCAGTGGGTGATTGGTTCTCCGGAGTCTGGTAGCCGATGCCGAGCTCGCCGAAGGCGTTTTGGCCCCAGCAACGCACGATCCCGCTCGTGTCTCGCGCGCAGCCCTGAAAGTGGCCCCAGGTCACCTCGACCGCTTCCACGAGCTCGGTAACCTCGGTGAGGCCGCTCTCGCTCCAACACTCGACGCGGCCGCTCTCGAGCGCAGCGCAGGTTTGCATGAATCCGGCGCCGACGTGCAGCGGCCGGTCGATTTGCCCGACGCGGGTCGGGACGAGATCGCGATGGGTGCCGGTGATGCTGTGCCCCCAGCAATTCACCGCTCCGCTCGCTTCGATCGCGCACGTGTGAAACCGCCCGGCCGCAATGTGCACGGCGTCGAGTCCCGCCAGCGGCGCGGCTACTGGCTCCGCGTCGCTGAGGTAGCCGCGACCGAGCTGAGCGTTGTCGTTCGAGCCCCAGCACGAGACGGAACCATCGTAGCGACGCGCACATGTGTGTTCGAGACCCGAGACGAGCTGGGCCACTTCGGCGATCCCCGCGACCGGCGCGGCAAGCAGCTCCTCATCGGAGATCGAGCCCCGACCGAGCTGTCCAACCTCGTTTCCCCCCCAGCAGGAGACCGTGCGGTCGTGGTGAACGACACACGTGTGGCTCTGACCGAGAGCCGCCAGGCTCACATCCTCGACGAGTGCGACGCTTCGAGCGTTGGGTTCCTTGTCCGTCGTGAAGCCGAGACCCACCTGCCCGGATTCGTTGGCACCCCAGCACCGAAGCGAACCGTCGTCCGCGGCAGCGCAGGTGTGGAAAGGCCCGAGCGCGAAGCCAGTGACGCAATCGTCGGTGCCGCAGCGGTCAGCGCATGCCTCCCCCGGAGAGCACGGCGGGTCGACTCGAGGAGTGTCCGGCGGCGGAGTCGGATTGACATTGGGCGGGGCATCGCCCCGCGGGGCGGGCGGCGCAGCTTCCCCCGGCCCCGTAGCCCCATTCGGTATCGCGTCGGCGCCTCGACCTTCCCCGGTAGGCTCCCCGATGTCGCCTCGGCCGTCCCAGTCCGAAGCCACTTTCCCACCGCAGGAGACCAACAGGAGCAATGAAAGATGGCTAAGTACGCGGCTCATTCCTGGTGCCTAATCTAAGAGCAAGCCGCGTGCCGACCCGCAACCGCCTAAACCCCGCGAAAGCGACGATTCGATTGTGCCAGTGGCACACTCGCCATGGGGCAGAGTGTGTGGATTGTCACGGTGTGGCGACGCCCAGCCGGGCTCGCATGCGGCCGAAGGATGCTGCGCGACTTGCGACCTGGTTAGGGCCTGACCAGGTGCAGAACTCGGTGGTTGAGGACTTCTCCGATGTAGATGTTCTGGCCGGCCGGGTCGATGACGATGTCCTCAGGCTCGGATTGAAACCCTGAGATCGCGCCCAAGTCCCACCGTTGGAGCGGCGTGCCGGACGGGTCGAACACGAAGACCAGATCGGCAAGCGAGTCGCAGACATGAACGACGTCGTTCACGTCGACGAACACCCCAGTGGGCTTGACGAACGGCTCGCCGTTGAACCCATTCCATTGCGCTAGGAAGACGCCGTTTCGGTCGAGCTTCTGAATGCGTCGGTTGAAAGTGTCGGCCACGTAGACGTCGCCCATCGAGTCGGTCGAGACACCCCAGACACCGTCAAATTGTCCGGGGCCCTGTCCGGTCCCGCCATACACCGCGAGCTCCGTTCCGGTCGGGCTGAACTTGCGCAAGGTGTCGAGCTCGTAGTCACCCACGAACAAATTCCCAGTCGCTTGGTCGATGCCCACGTCGTGAATGTGTTGAAACTGGGGATCGCCCCAGCGCCGTTGAAAGGTTCCGTCGGGTGTGAACACTTGCAGTCGGTTGTTGTTCTGGTCGCCGATGTAGATGAGATCGCCCCGAGACCGGTCGACAGCCAACCCGTGCGGGTGGTTGAACTGACCGTCACCAGCTCCCGCGGACCCGTAGATTGCGATCAGATCGCCGGTGGGTGTGAACTTCTGGAAGCGATCTTCGTGTCCGGCAACGTAGACGGATCCGGAGCTGTCGAGCTCGACGCTGCTTGGCTCGATGAATTGTCCCGGGGCGGTCCCGAGACCACCCCAGAAGCGCGCGAAAGTCGGCGTGGGCGATCCGGTCATCGGCGCGTCGAGCATCGGCGGCGCGCCATCGTCGCCGACCATCGCGCCGTCTCCATCGATCGGTCGCGAATCCGAAACGATCACATCGGGAAAGGGTGACGCGCCATCCGCCCCGGCACCTCCCGCATCCGCTGCGGTAATCCCGGAATCGAGCCCCGCGCCACCCTCGTCCGTGGTTGCTGCATTCCGTGCGAGTGAGCTTTCCCCGCACCCCACGGCGAGCGCCATTGCAACGCAGGCGGCCTGGATCGCTGTAGACCGGATAGCGACGTTTCCACGGGGAACCTTGGATTTTCGCACGCGAGTCACTAGCACGCCCAAACTCACCCAGCGAACGCTTGACGGTAGCGCTCGGCATCGGGTTGTATATCCCGCGGTGATTCGAGATCGCACAGTTCTCCTGACGTTTGGTTTGTGCTGCCTTGCTTGTGGCAGCTCGGAATCCAGCGGTGGCATGGGCGCAGGAGGGGAGGGGGGCGCCCCCTCATGTCTCGAGACTTGCATCGCGAGAACGAACGATGCTGCCGCGTGCCAGATAGCGTGTTCAACGGGGTCCGCCGGTACGCCGGGCTCCGGCGGCACGCCAGGCTCCGGCGGTACTTCGGGTGCGAGCGGCAACCCGGGAACCGGCGGGGTCGGGGCAGGCGGCGCGGCGGGAACGCCTGGAACCGGCGGGGCGGCAACTGGTGGCGCGACGGGCACGGGTGGTGCGCCGCCGGGGGTGCAACGTTTCGCTGTAATCGGGGACTTCGGTGACACGCTGCTGGACACCTTGGGGATCGGCGGGCTCACTCGCGTCGCCAATCTCGTCAAGAGCTGGAACCCCGACTTCGTCATCACGACTGGCGACAACAACTATCCGGACGGCTCGGCAGGCACGATCGATGGCAATGTCGGTGGGAACTACGCGAGCTTCATTGGAAACTATTCGGGAGCATTTGGGCCTGGCAGCACCGAGAATCGGTTTTGGCCCACCCCTGGCAATCACGACTGGAACGCCACGAACCTTCAGCCTTACATCGACTATTTCACTCTTCCCGGGAACGAGCGCTACTACGACGTTCAGATCGGTCGTATCCACCTTTTCGCCCTCGACAGCGAGGGTGAAGAGCCGGATGGCACGGACCAGGGATCAGTCCAGGCGCAGTGGTTTCAAGGTGCGGTAGGTGCGTCCACAGCGTGCTTCAAGCTCGCGTATTTCCACCGGCCCGCCTATTCGTCCGGGGAGAGGGGGTCTTCGATGGGTATGCGGTGGCCCTTCGAATCCTGGGGTATCGACGTGGTCCTCCAAGGTCACGAC
>JAJDAH010000263.1 GCA_029261965.1 Polyangiaceae bacterium | reverse complement strand
GGTGCAACTGTCGAGGATCGAGACGTTCGGCGCGCCGCTCGAAACCGTGACTGCGCCGACGCCGTTCTGACTGTCGTCGACTATCCAGATCATTTCTCCCTCTTTCATCGATTTCGATGTGCGTGTGTTGCTGCCGATGCTCGAGTACGTGCCGCTCCCGAATTTGGGTTTCTTGCCGTAGAAGAGCTTCACGGTCTGCTTGCAGTCGTTCTTGATGTTTACCGAGACGACCACCGGCCCCGAGGGTTTCTCCGTCGTCGGCGCTGGCGCATCGGTGGGTGGAGCAGCGGCGGACGCCCCCGCGGCGGGTGCGGAAGTCGCCGACTCGGGCGTCCCGGGCTCGGGCGCCGGGGTCGAGCCCGGCTCTGCGGGTGGCGGCATCACGATGCACCCCGACCCGACGGACAAGATGGCCCCGACGAGAATCATTCGCTCGTTCATGTGTGCGTCATAAGCCGGAGCGATCGAGAAGCTTCCTCATCCTGCGGGCACAGGCCTTGCTTTGTCCCCGACAGCATCGATTTCGTCGCTCGAGCGCTCGTAAACCGGCACACATTGTGCCGCATGCTGGTGACACCATGATCCTTCGACCAATCTTAGCTTTCAGTCTCTGTCTTTCGGCGTGCTCGGACGCCCAGCCAGCGGTGGTCGAGGCCGACGACGCTGGCTCCAACGACGCCGGCTTCAGTGACGCCTTCGCGCCCGCATCAGCGAGCTTTCGGCGCCTGGTTTTGGAGACCGAGTTTGTCGCGGAAGGGGCGAGCTTCGGCGACTTCAATCGCGACGGAGTCACGGACGTCGTTGCGGGACCCCACTGGTACGAGGGCCCGCTCTTCGAGGATCGGCACGAGTACTACCCGGAAGCGATCTTCGACCCTAGGGGGTATTCGAACAATTTTTTTGCTTTCGTCCACGATTTCGATGGCGACGACTGGGACGACATCTTGATAATCGCTTTCCCCGGCCAAGACGCGACCTGGTTTCAGAACCCCGGCGACTCTGCCGCATCCGATTGGGCCGCCCACCGGGTGTTCGAAATCGTCGGGAACGAGGCGCCGACGTTCGCCGACGTCACCGGAGATGGTCTGCCGGAGCTCGTGATGAACTCCGGCGGCATGTTCGGTTGGGCTGCGGTGGATTGGAGCGCGCCCGAGCGACCTTGGACCTTCGTTTCGCTGTCGCCGCCTGGACCGTGGCAGCATTTCACTCACGGACTCGGGGTCGGCGACATCGACGGCGACGGACGCGCCGACGTCATCGACGCCGCGGGCTACTGGCAGCAGCCTCGAACTCTAGACGGCGGCGATTGGACGCGCCACGAGCAGGATTTCGGTCAGGGGGGCGCTCAGATGTTCTCCTACGACGTCGACGGCGATGGCGACGCGGACGTCGTCACGACGATCGCTGCTCATGGTTATGGTGTCTCCTGGTTCGAGCAGCTCGACGACGGTTTCCTGGAGCATCGCATCTCCGGAACACCCGGCGACGAGGGCCCGAGCGGCGTGGCGTTGTTCGAGCCCCATGCGTTGACGCTGCACGACATGAACGGGGACGGACTGCTCGACATCGTTACGGGCGAACGCTTCTGGGGCCACGTGCCTGAAGGGGATCCCGATTTCGGTGCGCCAGCGACCCTCTACTGGTTCGAGCTTCGGCGAGGCGAAACCGTAACCTTCGTTCCGCACCGAATCGACGACGCCTCCGGCGTCGGCACGCAGGTCGTCGCGGGCGATCTCGACGATGATTCGCGCCCCGACGTTGTCCTTGCGAACAAGAAGGGCGTTTTTGTGTTCCTTCAGGATCCGTAGCTCACGGAGCCGGCGGGCTTGCACGCCGGGGGGCAAACGCGTGGAGACGCCGCCCGGCGGGCCGCCTCCAACCAGAGGTCGATGGCTGGATCCCGGGGCTCGGCCCGAAAAGACCGCGGCTTTGCTTCTGCGCGGATCCCCTATACTCGCCGGACCGTGCCGCATTCGGTCCAGTGCCCAAGCTGCCAAAAAAAGATCAAGATCTCCGACCAGATTTGGGATCGCCGCGTTCGCGGCAAGCAGACCGCGCTGAAGTGCAAGAGCTGCCAGGGGCGGATCGACATCGACGGCCGAGAGCCGCGTGATGACGAGCCAAAACCGGCCGCCGACCCGCCGAAGAGAAAGCCGTCGGTGAAGATCATGGGCGTCGAAGTCGATTCCGATACGGCCCCGGCCCCATCGGCTACGCCCGTCGTTCCGAATCCCACCGAGCACCTTCAGCGCATACCGACCACTCGAATCGAAACCGGCAAGATCCAGAGCGAAGTGACTCGACAATTCCACGACAAAGCCACGATGCGGCTCAAGGCCGTACGAGTTCCCGTCGAAGCGTTTCGCGATGGTCCCGGCGGTTCCGTGCCACCGCCGGCCGACGTCGTACCGGGGTCAGACGACGACGACTGAGCGCCGGGGTCGAGAGCCCCGGACTCTATCCAGGAGCTCGCCTTCGAAATTCCGCGGGCGTCACGTCGAGTACCTGGCGGAGCACGCGATAGAACTGAGCGTAGCTGCCGAACCCGGCTTCGAGTGAAGCTGACGTCATCGTGTGTCGCTCGCCACCGCCGTAGATTTCGATGAAGCGCTCGATTCGCAGGCGGTTGCGAAAGTCGGTGATGCTCGAACCGACTTGCTCGGCGAACAGTCGCGACAGGCGGGCCGGGCTCGAGCCGCACTGCTTGGCGAGCTGACGGACCGAGTGGGGCGAACTTTCGTGTCGCAGAGCATGAACCGCGCGCACGACTGCGGGGTGCAGCGGGGACGCCGACGGGATCCGGTTTTCTCGACCGAACACATGCCACGCCCTGGCGAGCGCGAAGTGGACACCCGCGTTGTGTATCGAGGGTTCGCCGAAGGCCATGTCGCGAGCTTCGGCGAGGTTGCGTTCGAGTCCGCGGGCGACGGGCACCGTGAGCTGGCGCGTGAGCGCTGCCGCCGTTCGACTCCTGAGAAGCCGACGCGCGTCGGTGCGTGGCAACACGGCCCGGATGGCGTGCGGCCGAAATAACGCCACCCAACGTCGAAAGTTCGGTTCGACGTCGAACACGTGATGATCGACTTTCGGCGGGACCCAGACCAACGAGCCGGCCGGGGCATCGAAACGTTCGTTTTCGACGATGAAGGAGCAACTGCCGCGAAGTATCAGGTGCAGCTCGAGCTCGGCGTGGGTGTGCGCCTCGAGGTTGCCCGTGTACCCGCCAGAGAAGTCTTCGAAGATCGCAACTCCCGACAGAGTGCGTGGGACGTTCCACTGGTCCAGGGTCTCGTGGGGCACGGCGGCACCAAATGATAACAAGTCGGGCGCTTCGCGCGAAGCCAGCAGTGCGAGTTTGCGCCAGGATCCGAGCATGGAGACACCTCGAATCGAAGATCCCAGCCTCGCTCGGCGCGCCAACTTCACCCAGATGAAGGACGGCTCGGCGGACGAGTGGCGAGTCGTTTTGGTGCACGGCATCGACTACAGCACGCGACTAGCCGGCCGCATCCTCACCTACCTCGAAGGATTGCGTGGCCACCACGCGGGCTACGCCGTGGACCGTCTCGAGCACTCGCTGCAGACGGCCACGCGAGCGCTGCGAGACGGACGGGACGAGGAGTACGTCGTGTGCGCGCTACTGCACGACATTGGAGACGACCTCTGTACCTTCAACCATCAGGATCTCGCCGCCGCGATGCTCCAGCCTTTCGTTTCGGAGCAAAATCACTGGATGGTGCAGCACCACGCCGTCTTTCAGGGCTACTACTACTTCGAGCACTTCGGGCTGGATCGCGACATGCGTGAACGTTTTCGCGATCACGAATGGTTCGACTTCACTGCGGAATTCTGCGAGCTGTACGATCAGGCCTCGTTCGATCCGAGCTACGAGTCGATGCCGCTCGCTGACTTCGAGCCGATGGTTCGTCGAATTTGCTCGGCACCGCGTCGGAGCATCTACGCTTCGGAAGACGGGCCGGGCTAGCGGTCTTCCGCGTCGCGCGGCTATTTTGCGCTCCGACTTTCGTAGTAGCGGACCACATCGGTGTTCTTCGCGATTCGGTCGCAATGCCCGGCGAGCTTCGGAGCCACACGGTCGACGAGATCCGTCGGGATGTGGTCCAGATTGCCGGATCGAGTGTGCCGGATCCAACAGAACACTTTGAGATCGGCGACGGTCAGACGCTTGTCGGCGAAGAACTCGCCGCCGCCCCGCACCAACAGGCCCTCGATCCTTTCGAGATAGAACTTGAGCGGGCCGTCGCAGAGCTCTTGCCGGGCGGTTTTCTGTGCGTCCCCCGACATGGAGAAGGTGGCGACGACCTTGTTCGAGATGTCCTCGACGGCACCCATGGTTTCGTCGCAGTAGAGCGCCTGGAGAGGATCTTCGGGATAGAGGCCGCCGAGCTTCCCCACGTAGGTGTTGATGGCGTTCGACTGCGTGATCTTTTGGCCATCCACGCCAAGAACGGGAACGGCGCCGAACGGCGTGTTGGGTTTGCGGCTCGGCCATTCGCTGAGCGGGATGCGATCGTCGTCGAAGTCGATGCCACCGATGAAAAGCGCGAGCCGCGCAGGCTCGCCGCGGCCGCCGTGGAAGTCGAAGTACGAAAGCTCGAATTTCGGCATAGATCGGTCATGCCCCACGTTCGGCGGGCGATCAAGGGCCCCGAAGCGCGAGATCCATCGCGACTCGCGGTGCGAGGTCGAGTCCGGCGGCATGTTCACGCCGTCGCAGATCGGGCGGAGCCATCCGTCGATCCTCGTGGCGAGCGGGTCGGATCGTCGCCACGGGATGATGTCGGATATACTCGCCGGCTCCGTGTTCGGCAGGAAAAAGAAAAGCAACGACCCGACAGTCCTTCGAACCGAGGCGGCCAAGCTCGTCGAGAAGGGCAAGCACGCGGATGCCGGCGACGTGTACGGACGGCTAGAACAGGTCGATCCGGATCCGGATTGGGCGAGGCGCGCGGCGGAGAGCTACCGCCGCGCAGGGGAGAAGAAGAAAGCGATCAAAGCTCTGGCCCGGGCGTCCGACGGCTACCTGAAGGGCGAGTTTTTCCTGAAGGCGATCGCCATGTGCAAGGTCATCTTGACCATCGACCCGGAACACAAGGCGACGCAGGCGCGGCTCGCCGAGCTCGGCTCGAGGCGGCGCATGGGCATGTCGCGGATCCGCGGCGAGGCCGCGCGACAAATGGTGGCTACTCGCGGCGGTCTGCAAAACGCCTCTCTGAACGAGGTGGTCCAGGGATCGAAACCGCTCGAGAGCTCTCCGGACTTGCCGAAGATCGGAGTTCACGAAATCCCGCTCGAAGACATGGATTGGGAAGAGGACGAGAGCGAGGAGAGTGAGCTCAGCCCGGAGGAAGAAGCGCAGCTCGTCGCGAGGGACCTGCTGCCGGAGTTGCCACTTTTCAGCGATCTCGGTCAGGAATCACTCGAACGGCTCATCGAGAAGCTCGGCTTCGTGCAGCTGGATCCGGGTGAAGTGGCGTTCGAGGAGGGAGATCCGGCTTTTGCGCTCTATGTCATTGCCGAAGGGCAAGTGGCCATCGTCACCGCGGTGGACGGGGTCGAGCGAGAGCTGCACCGGCTCGGGGAAGGGGAGTTCTTCGGTGAGATCGGCCTCGTCAGCAATCAGCCTCGAACTGCGACCGCGCGAGCGGTGGAGGAAACCCAACTGCTCATGCTGGTGCCGCAGGCCATCAACGAGCTCATCGAAGCCGAGCCCAGCGTGCTGGCGGTTTTGCTGCGGTTCCTTCGAGATCGCCTGATCGATCGACTGGTAAAGACCAACCAGTTGTTCACCCCTTACAGCGGGGGCGAGCGCCGCGCGCTGGCGGCGAGGTTCAAGTTTCTCGAGGTCGAGCGGGACGCGGTGCTCGTCGAGCAGGGGGCGGACGCCGAAGGGCTCTACGTGTTGTTGAGTGGGTCGGTCCGAGTCGAGCGCGAGCAGGATGAGGCTCGTCATCGTCTCGCCACTCTCGGCGCCGGCGATCTCTTTGGGGAAATCTCGCTTCTCAGTCAAGAGCCTGCGCTCGCCACGGTGAGTGCTCGGGACAAGTGCTTTGCTCTCCAGCTCCCGGCGAAGGAGTTCCGCCAGGTCATCATGACTCACCCTCAGATCCTCGAGACCCTGGACGCCATCTCGACCGAGCGTCGCGAAAGACTCGAAGCCATCGTCGCCGGCGCTTCGGGGTACGACGAGGGGCACCTCGAGCTCGTGTAGCCGACTGTCCCTGCTCGCGCGCCGTCATAGCACCCGGGATTTGGCCCTTTGGATCCGGCCCGGCCTACGATCATTTCACGAGAAAACGTCGTCCGTTTGCACCGCTACGTTCCGGAGGAATCATGCGCCGAGCCCAGTCCGACCACCGCCCCCGCCCGCTTCGCCACGCCGTCCGCATGCCGTGTCAGGTCGTTCGGGAACGGGATTTTCGACTCATCGCCGACCAGATCGAGAACTTATCGAGCCGCGGCATGCTCGTTTCTCCGTCGGACCCCGTTCTGACGGGTGAAAAGCTCATCGTTTCCTTCAAGGCGCCGCTATCGCGCCGATGGGTAGACGCCGAATGCACGGTGAGCCGCGTGGTGCACGGGCGCCGTCCGGGCGAGTTCAAGCGGTCGCTTGGCCTCGTGTTCGACCACATCGACTCCTTCTCCCGCCGGTTGCTCGAAGCCAACTTGCCGTGGTGGCCGGTGAGCCCACCGGGGTGCCGCCCGGGTCGGCGTGATTCGGCCGACGCGATCCATCGACTCGCCAGGCTGTCGGGCGGCGTCGCGCCGAGCAACCGTTGGGTCGGGAGCCTGCAGCCGCTCGGCGCTCTGTTGAGCTAACCCGAGCGGCTCACTACCGCGCCGGGCGACGCTCGGCGGTGCGCTAGAGTTCGACGTAGGCCCCGGCGGCTTCGTCGTAGCGGTAGATGCGTTCCGCGTCGACGCGCCCCTTGCGAAGCTCGGATTTGAGCGGCCGGTAGCCGTCGGTCATCGGGATGCTGCGCACGATGCGCACGACTCGCAGGATCGCCGTTCCGTGCTGGCGCAGCAGGTCGAGAAGCTCCGCTGGGTCGAATCGCTCGCCTGCACGCAGAAGAAGCGCCGCTTCAGGCGCTGCTGGCCCGCCGTTTTCGGCGCCGTAGACGACGGCGAGCTGAACCGCCGGCAGCTCGTACAATACGTCTTCGATCGGACGAGTGAACGCGGGGCCGTCGGGGGTACGGATGACGTTGCCGAGCTGGTCGACGAACCAGAAGTCCCCGTCCGCATCTTGCCGCATCAACGTGCGCGTCACGTACCAGCGGTCCCCGGGTTCGAACGCATCCATCACCACACGCCCTTCGTCGGGTTTGGGCTGCGTTGGGCTCATGCGGCTCAGGAGGATCCCCACCTCGTCGACTTCTGCGCGCAAGATTCTACCGGCCTGGTCGCGTGCAAAATCTTCGGCCTCGAAGTCCCAGACGCCGACTGCGGTTTCCGCCGTGCCCGGCAGCGGCCTGCCGAGGGCGCCGAGCTTCTTGCCCGAAGCGTTGGCGAGCACGGCGTTGTTTTCAGTGGCGGCGTAGAACTCGAGCACACCGGTGTCGAAACGCGCTTGCACACGTCGCCACACGTCGGCGCGCATGCCGCTGCCCGCAAAAAGCCGGAGCGGGTTGCCCGTCTCCCCCGGTCTGGACGGCGCATCGACGAGCTCTCTCACCATCTCGCCGGCGTAGAACACGACCGTCGAGCCCGAGCGTCGCACCTCGTCCCAGAAAACCGTCGGCTCGAAGCTCGTCGCCAACGCGAGCCGAGCGCCACCGACGAGCGCCGCCCCGACGCTGACCAAGTGGCCGGCGGGATGATGCAGCGGCAAGCAACAGTAGACGGTGTCTCTCGGAGTCAGAGTGCAGGCTGCTGCGGCGCCGAAGGTCGAAAAAGCCCACCGGCGGTTGGTGATCTTCGCCGCCCGATCTCGACCCTGCCCGATGGTGATGAAAATCATCGCCAGATCCGCGGCACGACCCGGGTTCGGTCGGTACCAGCTCGGCAGCTTTACTCTCGCGGGATCGATCTGCTCCATGTCCACTACACCGCTGACGACGTCGCGGTCCGGCCCGCCGCCGAGCACCAACACTTTGCCGGCGAACCCGTCGCGCGCACGTTCGGCGTGCTCCGGATCGGTGAGAATGAATCGAAGCTCGCCGACGTTGACAGCGCGGCGTAGCTCGTCAGTGTCGAGATCCGGGGGCATCAATGCCGGGACCGCGCCGAGGCGGCAGAGAGCGCCGACCGTCGACAGGTAGCTCGGTCGGCTTCGCATGAAGACGCCCACTCGCTCTCCGGGGTAAACGCCGGAGTGAATCAGTCCGCGCACGACATGGTCGACGCGCTCGTCCGCTTGCGCGTAGGTGATCGCGCGGCCCTTGTAGATGAAGACCGTGCCGTCGGGGATCTTCTTGGCTTGTTTTGCAAGGGCCAGCGATGGGCTGATCCGGTCGTCGTCCGGGATGTTCCTGAGCTTGAGCAGGCGGGGGACTTGGTAGCGGACCTGGTCGAAGGTGTCGCCAGCGTCCTCGGCGGTGTCGCCGACCCAATTCCATGCCGATTCCGCGGTGCGTATGGCGACGTCGTAGAAGAGCTCGAAGTCGAGCCCGTCACCGAAGGCGAGATCCTCGATGACGGCGTCGTCGTCCACCATCGGTTCTTCCGGTGCCAAGAGCTTCGGTAGCCCTCCCTCCTGCTCGGTCCAGGTCAACCACTCGATGACCGTCGGCCACGATTCGCGCATCGCCGTCGATCCGACCACCATGCCGAAATGACCCGCGGGGATCATGACTTCGTAGACGGTGGCTCGGGGCGCGGCTTCTTTGATTGCCCGCACGGTGGGTGGCCGCGCGACGTCGTCCCGTGATCCTACGAAGTAGAGGATTGGACAGGTGATGTCGGCGAGGGTGATGGCGCGTCCGTCGATGACGAAACCGCCGGACGTCATGCGATTGTGCACGATGAACTCTTCGATGAACTTGAGCAACGCCGGGCCGGGCCATGCGACGAACCCTTCGCCGCCCAAGAACCGCCGACGGTTTTCCCGTTTTTCGAGCGCACGGCGGTCGTGGAGCTTTGCGAGAAAATCCACGATCTGACCGAGCTCCTTCCGGAAGCTCATCACTTTGAACCCGGTGCTGGTCAGAATGCCTGGAAGGCCTTCGACTCGCTTCAGCGTCGGCTCGACGAAAGGGCGCATCCCACGGATCATGCGTGCCGTGAGGTCGGTGCTTATCTTGGGCAGCCCGCGATGGATGTCGACGGGGCTACCAAAGGTGATGAGTGAAGCGATGCCCTCACTCCGGCGGTAGGCAGCGACTTGATAGGCGAACATGCCTCCCTGCGAGTACCCCCCGAGGTGCACGTCCCGCCCGGTAGTCGAGCGGACGCGGTCGACCGCTTCGTCTACCGAGTGAATGTGGTCATCGAGAGTGCGGGTCATGCCGCCCTCTTCTTCTTCGGGTGAGCCGAAGTCGACGACCCAGGTATCGACCCCGGCAGCGACGAGCGTGGCCGCCGCGCTGGCCTCGGGCGCAACGTCGTAGACCTCGGCGGTCATCATCAGCGGTGGAATGAGAACGATCGGCGGACCCTCGGCGCGCCCGGGTCCTTCGTAGCGACGCAGCCGATAGTGTTTGCCGACGTGCGCCACTTCGTAGCTTGCGCCCTGCCGAGGGTTGAGACGTCCGAGTCGCATGATCTCGAGCGCGTTTTGCGCCCCAGCGCGAACTTTCCCGAGTCCGGAGCGCCAGCCGCGCCGGGAGCGGCGTTTGCGCGGTGGATGCTCGCTCGATTGCGTCACGGTCCCCTTATACCGAAGGCAGCAACCGGGCTGCAGGCGGTCGTTCGCGGCCGGATTAACAAGGGGGATTCGAGTGTCTCGTCTCGTGGCTTGGGGGGCAGCACGAGCTCGATCCGAGGGTTAGCGTTCGGCGGGCGATGCAGATACTATTTGCCCATGAGTTCCGCGAAAATTCTCGGTGTCGCGCTGACCTCGGCGATCGCGGTGTCGACGTTGATTGCGGCGACGACGATATCGACCCCCGCACTCGCGAACGGTCGGTTTCCACGCGCGCAGCAACTGCTAGTTCAGCCCGGCAACACGGATCGAATCGTGCTTCGGGCGACCTACGGAATAGTGACTTCGCCCGACCGCGGTCAGAACTGGTTCATCATGTGCGAGGGCGCGGTCGGCTACGGCGATACCGAAGACCCGGCGATTGGCGTGAGCGGCGACGGGACGATTTTTGCCGGGATCTTCAAGGGTCTCTCGCTCAGTCACGACCGCTGCGACTGGGAATTTCCAACAGACGAGTTCGGGACGCGTTTCATCGCCGACGTCTCGGTCGAGCGTCAGAATCCCAGCAACGTTCTCGTCATCGTCTCCGCCGGCGGTGCTGTGGGCGGCGGATTCATCAATCAGCTCTGGGCCAGCGGTGACGACGGACGCACCTGGCAACAGCTCGGGGCCGACCTCGATTCCGGTCTCATCTTGTTCACTCACGATCCAGCGCCCTCGGAGCCGAACACCATCTACGTGACGGCGAGAAATGGCGACCAAGGCCTGCTCATGCGCACGACCGACCGCGGGCAAAACTGGCAGAGCTTCGACATCCCCGGAACCGACATGTCGCACAACGCGTTCATCGGTGCCGTGCATCCGACCAACCCCGACATCGTCTATGTGCGGGTCGACGGCGAAAAGCCCAACAGCAATCCGGAGCCCGGCGACACGAAGGCGATTCGAGCCGACGATTTCCTCACCGTCACCACCGACGGCGGTCAGACGTGGACGCGATCCATGGGCGCGGACGCCCGGCTGCTCGGTTTTGCACTTTCGCCAGACGGGGGGACGGTGCTCGCCGGGTTCGGCGATCCGAAAAACCCGGAGGTGAGTGTCGACCAGGATGCTCTCGGCGTGTTCAAAGCCGACACGGCGCCAGTTGCCACTGGTGGAGCGTTGCAATTCGAGCAGATCCTTTCGGACCCCGTGAGCTGCCTCACCTGGTCCGGCAACACCATCTACGTGTGCGGCTCCCAGTTCGTACAAGGCTTCGAACTCGGGGAGACGCAGGGGGTCGACTTCACCGTGAACGACCCGAGCCCCTTGACGGGGCTTCTCGATTTCGACGGGCTCGGCGCGATCGAGCAGTGTGGAGCGGGCACCGACGTGGCGACAGAATGCGCCGATACTCCGGAGAACATTTGCCAGCTCTTGAGCAATTGCCCCGACGGTGGCGCTGCTGGCTCGGGCACCGGTGGCCAGGGTACCGGAGGGGGAGTGACCGGCAGCGGTGGATCCGGCGGAGTAGGGGTCGACGACGACGGCACGGCGGGGGACAGCGGCGGGTGCTCTTGTCGCGCGCCAGCCAAGGGCTCGGCGGCGTCGGTCGGCGCACTTGTGCTGATGCTCGGCGGGGTTGCTCTAGCGGTTCGGCGTCGACGCCGAGGCTGACTGCCGCGTCAGCCGAGCCGAGCTGCTGCTCGTTCCGCGCTCCAAAGCGCGGGCTCGAGGTAGCCGCCGGAAAAATAGTCGCCCACGAAAGAAACCCCGGGGCGCTCGTCGGCGCTCGCCATGAACTCGATGGCTCGGGAGTGGTGTCCGACGGGATGCCACGGCACGCCGTACTGGTGCCGTGTGACGTAGGCCGCTTCGATCCAAGACGAGAACCCGTCGAAACGGTCCTCGAGCTCGGTCCGGGCGGCGTCGATGATCGTGTCGTCGTTCGAATCGACGAGTGAGTCTGCAGCGGGAAATACGATCCACGCCTGAAGAACCGCGTTGCCCGATGGCACCATGGCCGGCGTCTTCTGGGAAATGTCCGTGCAGAAGCTCACCCGCTTGCCGGTTCCGGCTTGGGAGAAATACGACCACACGCCCTTCTCCAAGGGCCGATCGAGAAAAAACGTGATGATGAGCCCCGGCGGGATCCGAACGCCGGACAGAAATTCTTTTTCCGTCTTCCATTCGTCGGGAACCATGGTGGCGGCGCGGGGCGCCGTCGCCCCGACGATGACGTGGTCCGCTTTGACGACCTCTCCGCCCTCTAGTTCCACCCCCCGGGTCTTGCCGCCCTCGACGACGAGTCGCTCGACGGGACTTTCGAGCCGTACGTCGAGGCGTTTGCCCAGCGCTTCGTGCAGCGACGCCGTGCCGCCTTCGAGCGCGAGATAGTCGGTCAAGACGATGATGCGAATGAGCCGCATGAGCTGCATCAAACAGACGTTGGTGTTTTCTGGCTCTGCGAGGCCGCCGGCGATGTGTAGCGTGCGCACCATGAATTCGCGCAGCATCGGGTCCTTGACGACGTCGTAGGCGGCGACACTGTCGAGCTCGGGGTGACTTTCGAGCGCAAACGTATCCATGCGGTGGCGCGCGATGCGATGGAGCAAGAACCAGCCCATCTTCAGGTTGCCCAGCACTCCCGCCGGCGAGAACCACGGCAGTCGGTGCCCGACCAGGAACGAGCCTTTGGGCGTGCGGTCGTCGAAAAAACGTGTGTCGCCGGAGATGGACGCGAGCCTGCCGCCGAGGCCCACGTCTTCGATGAGGCCGAGCGCGCGAGAGTAGGTCGAGTGATAGTACTGAGTCCCGACGTCGCAGCTGTCGCCGTTCTTGTGGTTCTTCAGAGTGATCGCGCGGCCACCGACGTGGCCGGATGCTTCGATCACCTGGACGTCGTGCCCTTTTTTCGCCGCGTACGTCGCCGCGCCCAAGCCTGCGATCCCCGCGCCAACCACCACGACCTTCATGGCCGAGCACTATACAAGCCACCCGTCGCCCACATCCGAATCGATCAAGTGCTCACATTTAGCCGTTTCTCGTCGACGCTGCGCTCATGAGCAAATCACGCTAAAATGCGCGCCCGATGCAATTGCTGCAGCTGCAATTGACGGGAGTCGGACCCTTCGACGGCGAGACTTTCCGCTTCTGCGATGATGCGGGCGCTGCCCGCGCCGTCACGGTCGTGCACGGAGGCGGCGGTGTCGGCAAGACGACACTGCTGAGCGCGATCGCAACGACGCGTCCGGGGTACGCCGTCGTGCAGCCCGCCCGGGGGCGCGCCGAGGGCGCCGCGCCGCACGTGTCCAGCGAGTGGGGGCTCGGCCAAGACGACGCGGACCGTCCACACTCGTTGCGTGTGACGACACCGAGCACCAAGCGGGCCCCCGACGATGAAGCGTCGGTTCTTCAGCGCCGAGAGCAGGCTCTGTTCGACCGGCTCGCGAGAAGCGGGGGTTTCGCGTTCGTCGCGTTGCCGAGCGTCCGGTGGTTTTCGCGCCAGCCGATTTTGCTCAACGCTCCGCTGAGGACGGTAGCGCGATACGACGTGCGTTCGCCGACGGGGCTCGAAGATGCGACCCGCGCCGACCTCGCGCGCGAAACCAAACAGGCTTTGGCGTATGCCGAGCTGGCTTCGGCGTTGGCTCGCACCTCGAACGCGTCGCTTCACGAGGGGTTCGACCTGCTCGGATCGGCGATGAGGGCGACGGTGCAGCAGCTCGTGGCGTTGGCCGGCTTCGGCTACGACGGCCTAGACCCCTGCTCGTTCGAGCCCATCTTCGTCGACGAGGCGGGACGGGGACTACCCTTCGACTCGCTCCCCACTCGAGCGCGGCACTTGGTCGCTTTCGCGGCGTTGCCGACGCGTACGCTCTGGGCGGCTTATCCGGGTCGAGATCCGCGCGAGTCCGAAGGTGTCGTGGTCATCGATGAAGTCGACCAGCATTTGGATCCTGTCGTGCAGAGCGGGCTCGTGGCGGCGCTCCGGGCCGCATTGCCCACGGTTCAGTGGATCCTCACCACGACTTCTCCGACGGTGGCCGGAAGCTGCGAGTCCGCCGAAGTGCTCGCCCTTCGGCGCCTGCCCGACGCCGATCGGGTCGAGCTCTTCACCGGATCTCACGCGCTGACCCACTGAGTCTCCCTGCGGGCGCCCAAGGAAACGGGGGAAGTCTAGAGCAGTTGCGATTGTTACTCTCGAAACAGACCCTCAGGTCGGACACGCGTGTCGTCCGAGAGTGCGACATCCCGTCGCGTTGACCGCTCTCGAGTTAGGGGCAGAATGAGGGTAACCGCTGCGGGCGTAGACCGTACGCTCGGCGCTGGACCGCTTGGCGCTGGACCGATTGGCGCTGGACCGAGGTAAACCGATGTTCTCGAAATATTCGCTACTGCTCATCGCCGTCACCGTCACCCTCCCGGCCTGTGGCAGCGATGGCGGCAGCGAGCCGGGCAACGGACCGGACGGTACGCAAGCGCCGGTATGTAGCGGCGCCGGCAAGGGCATCGCCGTGGGCCTCAGTCAGCTGGGCGACGAGGGGCTGGCCACCTTCGAGCTCGTCGCGGCGAACCCCGCGCCGCCGGAGCAGTTCGACAACACGTGGACGGTCAAGGTCAGCGATTCCGGGGGCATGCCGGTGGCGGGCGCGGTGACGTTTGCCGATACGTGGATGCCCGACCACGGACACGCTTCGCCGAAGGCCATTACGACGACCGAGCTCGCGGACGGCGAGTACGTGCTCGAACCGGTGAACCTGTTCATGCCGGGCCTTTGGGAGATCACCGTCAACGCGGAGCTCAGCGACGGCACGGTGGAGAAGACGGTGTTCAGCTTCTGCTTGAACGGCGAGTTCGCGATCACCGGTCCGCAGTAGATTCAGCGGGCGTTCGTCCGCATGCCGATGCAGTCGAAACGGCGACCCGGTACTGTCGTGTCGAAGAAAGTCTGAAATCGCGGATCGTTTCGTGTCTCCTCGCTCCATTCGAAGGTGACGCTTTCGACGCTCGGGATGTGACGGTTGGGTACGAGGTCGAATATCGGCATCTCGTCCTTCACGGCCGCGTCGAGATGACCCGACGCTACGAGGTCGTCCAGAACGTCGAATCCCATCGGGCGGATGCGGACGCGCACGGTCACACGGTCGACGAACGCGTCAGCGATGATGCCCGAGTTCGGAAAATCTCGGCGGACGTGCGTCACGAAGAAATCGGGATTCGACCTGTCAGCAGTGATCGGCGCCGGGATTGTTTCTTCGATGACGCTCGCCACCTCCCAAAACATGTGAACCTCTTCGCCGTTCTTCCCGATGAGACGGTCTCGTAGTAGCCACAGATCGGGTTCGTCTAGGTCGAGCGCCTGTCGGTCGTCGGCGAGCACACCGCTCTCGTAGACGACCTCTGGACCCTCGAAAGCACGGACTTCCACGAAGGCGCGTCGATCTTGGGAGGCGCCCGACGGCCAACGGTGCCCAGGACCGACGTTGTCGAGAACGACCCTAATCGCGGAGCCGTTCGGCAACGTCTCGACGCAGACATCGACACGCAGCGTGGTGTCGAGCGCCTCCTGAATGAGCTGCCGCTGGCGGTCCATTTCCGGAAATGGCGTCAACGCCACGTCGACCGCGGCGAACTCGTGGCCGTGGGCGAACCGAATCGGCACGTCGACCCCGTCGACTTCGGCAACCGGGCGCTCGCTCGGGGTCATGTGGCAACTGCTCCCGCACGGGACCACGGAATCCGGAGCAATCTCCGGCCCAAAAACCGACCCCTGCCACTCCTTGAACGTGCGCTCGAGCTCGACCTCGGCCGGCCCCGGCGGGGACGGCACCGTGATGTCGTGGCAGGTGCCGCACAGCCGTGAGCTCTCCACGGTCTGCGAATCGTGCAGCGCCGAGTAGGCCGAGTCGTGCGCGGCGCCTTCGACCGGATTTCGGATCCCGCCACGCATCGTCTGGTCGTTCGCCAGCACAAGGGGGTTATTGTGCTGGCCGTCGATGCTCTCGACGTTGTGGCAGAAGTAACAGGTGATCCCCTTGAGCTCTCGGGGCACCTCGTCGATGTTGAGCCCGTCGGTCGTTGCGCCTTCGCGCACTGCCATCGGGGCGTGGCAGTTGATGCAAAAGTCGCCAAGGGCGCCGTTGGTTTCTTCCTGGCCACGGCGATTCATCGCGAGGAATACCGGGTCATCGGCCGCGTAAGCATGCATGCTGCCGGACCACTCGCGGTAGTGGTCCGCGTGGCACTCCTTGCATGTCTCGGGATCGAGCAGCTCTTGCCGAGACAGAATCTTTTTGTCGCCATCGGCGCTGCAGGCCATCGAGGAGGCGCCGCCGAGAGACGCCACGACGAACGCGGTGAGCGCCGTGCGTCTCAGCGTGACCTTTTTCGAATCCTGCAACGTCGAGAACCCTCGTGTCAGTCTAGTAGAACGACCGCGCGCATGCATGTCGATCTGCAAAAGACACACGTTGTGTCACGCGCGTTGCCTCCGGCGGCGGTCACGTCGGAAAGCGCTGCGGTGAGCTTGTCGTGCTCGGTGCGCGAGCCTACCCTGTGATCGAACATGCTGGTTCGCTCGCTCGTCAGCGCCGGGGCGTTGCTCGCTGCGTTTGCGCTCGCGGTCCCGGCAGCCGCGAATGGCCGCTTTCCGCAATCCCAGCAGCTCGTCGAGTTCCCGAGTAATCCCGATCGGCTGATACTGCGGACCACCTTCGGAGTTCTCCGAAGCGTCGATGCCGGGCGGACGTGGCAAATCATCTGTGAAGAGTCGGTCGGATACGGAGGGACGGAAGATCCGGCAGTTGGTGTGACGGCTGACGGCACCATCATCGCGGGCATGTTCTCCGGACTCGGGGTTTCTCACGATCTCGGGTGCCAGTTCGACTTCGTCAAGTCGGGGTTGGACGCCCGTTTCGTCATCGACGTCACCGTCGAGAAGGAAGACCCGACCAGCAGCCTCGCGCTCATCAGCGAGGGGCTGGGGGGAGGGCGGTTCTTGAACCAAGTCTGGCAGTCCCCGGACAACGGTGTGACGTGGACCCAGGCGGGCGCCAACCTCGAAGAAAACATGCTCGGTCTCACGCTCGACCCCGCGCCGTCGGATCCGAGCCGGATCTACGTGACCAGTCAGGCCATCGGCGGCGGAGCGATCTTCAGAAGCTCGGATCGTGGTGTTAGTTGGGAATCGTTCCCCGTGCCGGGGACCGGCTCGGACGCGTCATCGTTCATCGGCGCCGTGCACCCGACCGATGCCGACCGGGTATTCGTGCGCGTCAGCGGCTTCCGCACGTCGAACGACGGCGTCGCAGCCGACGACGTGTTGCTCGTGACGAACGACGCCGGCGAAAGCTGGGTCGAGGTCCACCGCGCCGGCGGCAAGATGCTCGGATTCGCCCTCTCGCCGGACGGTGCCGAAGTCCTGATCGGCTACGGTAACCCGCTCGATGGGACGGTCGTCGACTCGGCCGCGCTCGGTTTGTGGCGCGCGTCGACGAGCGATTTCGTCTTCGAGAAAATCTTCGACGGATCGATCACTTGCGCGGCTTGGACCCCGGCCGGAGTCTACGTCTGCTCGTCGGAATTCTCCGTCGGTTTCGAGCTCGGGTTCGCTCCGAGCCCGAGCTTCACCCTCGCCGACGCGGCGCCGTTCACGATTCTGATGAACCTCCGCGATGCCGAGGGCGTGGTCGACTGCCCGGCGGGCACGTCGTCCGGAGACCGCTGTCCCTCGCGATGGCCGGAGCTCTGTGAGCTCATTGCTCGCTGCGCGGCCGATGGCGGTACGGCGGACGCCGGAGCCGCGACCGAGGCGGGGCAGGGAGGCGGTGGCGCCGGCGCGTCCGATGCGGGCAGGGCGGTGATTCGAGCCCGGGGCGCGTCGTGTCGTTCGACGCCGAGCGGTCACGCTGGTGGCTCCGTCGCCGGTCTCGTTCTGCTGCTGCTGGCAGGCGGGGCGCGTCGCCGCCGCCCTCAGAGCTTGGCAAGATCGAAGCTCTGACCTTCGGTGGCGACGACCACCTCGGTCCCGGGACAGTTGTCGGTGAACCACTGGCTCGCCCGCTTGCCGACGGCGTCGAGTTGAGCGTCGCTCCGGCCCGGATCGTGATGGAACAGCACCAGCTTTTTCGGCTGCGCCTTTTTCCCGAGCTCGAAGACTTCGTCCACCACGGAGTGTCCCCAGCCTCGTTTCAACGGCATCTCTTCAGGAAGGTATTGAGAGTCGTGGATCAACAGGTCGACCCCCTCGGCGAATTTGGCGAGCTCGTCGATCGGGGTGACGACGTCCGGCGCAGAAATTTCGTTGTCCGTCAGGTACGCCACGCTGTGACCACTGTCGTCGACGATGCGGAACCCCTGAGAACCGCCGGGGTGGTTGAGCGAGATGCGGGTGATCTCGGCCGATCCGACTCGCCACACCTCGGAGTCGTGGTCGAGGAAATCGATGGTGCACGGAATGTCCCGCGCTCGCACGGGAAAGTGGATCTCGTCGAAGATCGTGAGCTGTTTGCGGAATCGTTCCTGGAGACCGTTGGCGAGTGGGTGCACGACCAGCTGGGTGTCCTTGTTCCAGATGGGCCCGAAGAATGGCAGTCCTTGGATGTGGTCCCAGTGCACGTGACTCAAGAGCAAGTGCAGCGGCCCATAGCCCTCGGTGGCGAGCTTGCCACCGAGCTCGCGTAGCCCCGTCCCGGCGTCCAATAGCGCGGTCGTCCCGTCATCGAGGCGGAGCTCGACACTCGAGGTGTTACCCCCATATTTCGCCGTGGCGGGGCCCGGAGCGGGGATCGACCCGCGTACGCCGTAGAACGTTGCCCGCATGGGTCGCTCACCATAGAGCAACCGCCGCTCTGGATCGATCCCCTCCCGCCCGGGGCCCTCGGGCGGGCTATCCACCGTGTTTTTTGGCTCATCGAGCCAAATCCGCGCAGCTCGCACGGTAAGCTGTGAAGGTGGAATTGGTTCGAGAGCCGGCCGTCGCCGGGCGTTTCTACCCCGCTCGGGCGAGCGAGCTTCGGCGGGAAATCGACGGATTGCTCGGCCCGAGCGCCGGCTCGCCGGCGCTGGCGGTGGTTGGTCCCCACGCCGGCTATGTGTACAGCGGCGCCATTGCCGGCGAGGCTTACGCTCGGGTCGAGGTGCCGATGCGCGTCATCCTGCTCGGGCCGAACCACACCGGCATGGGCGCGCGGCGAGCACTTTGGGCGCGGGGCGCATGGAAAATCCCTGGCGACCTCGTTCCCATCGACGAGCAGCTCGCAGAACGCGTTCGTCGCATGGCGGATCTCGAAGACGACCATCGGGCTCACCAGCAGGAGCACTCGCTCGAGGTGCACCTTCCATTTCTTCGCGCGCGGCAGCCGCACGTTTCGCTCGTCCCGATCTGCCTCGGACCTCTCGAGCTCGAAGAGTGCCGGAGCATCGGACACGGCATCGCCAGCGCGGTCCGCGAGACCGACGGCGAGGTGCTCCTGGTGGCCAGTACCGACATGTCTCACTACATCTCCGCGGAAGCGGCGCGGGAGAGAGACCAGATGGCTTTGGCTCGAGTCCAAGAGTTGGATCCCGAAGGCCTCTACCGCACGGTGACTCGCCACGACATTTCGATGTGCGGTTTCATTCCGACGACCGTCGCGCTGTTCGCCGCGCTCGAGCTCGGCGCCGAGCACGCAGAGCTCGTCAGGTACGGCAATTCCGGAGACGTCTCTGGCGACTACCAGCGTGTCGTCGGCTATGCCGGTCTCGTCGTTTCCTGAGCTTCACGGTTCTCACCCGTGGTAGCTTGAGGCGAGATGAACAGCGTGTCGTCCCCGTTGGCTCCGGGGCTGCTCGTAGCCGCCCCGCCGCTCGGTGATCCCAACTTCGATCAGTCGGTGGTCTTGCTGGCTCAGCACGGCCCGGAGGGCTCCTTCGGTTGGATCATCAACGGGCGCGAGCTGATGTCGCTGCGCGAGCTCATCATCAACGCCGAAATACACACGAGCCCGGTGGAAGGCATCGAGCGACCGGTGAGAGTCGGCGGACCCGTCAGCACCGAGCAGGTCTGGCTGGTCTACCGAACCGATCAGAAGCCAGAGTCGCTAGACGGTCAGTTCGACGTCGGATGCGGTATCACCGCGTCGGCGTCGGCCAAGGTGCTGGAAGCCGCCGCCAAAGGTGAAGCGCCACCCAGCGTGCTCGGTTTGGTCGGGTATGCCGGGTGGGCGCCGACCCAGCTGGAGAACGAGATCCGTGCTGGAGCGTGGCTTCCGACCGATGCCGAAGCGGCCATCGTTTTCGACGTACCGCGCGAAGAGATTTGGAGGCGCGCCTACGAGCGTGTGGGAACGACGCCCATGGCTTTCACGACGCGCACCGTCGGTTTGGCCTAGCTATAGCTAACTAACTAAGCTAACTCAGCAGCTAGTCTGCTTCTCGGACCGCGGGCGCGGTCGAGACGAGCGGGACGAACGTGCAGGCGACGCTCTGCCGCCAACTCATCTCGCCCCCTGCGCTCTTGTCGCCGATCCGGAGCACTTGTCCGCCCATGTCGACGTCGACCGGGATCGCGAGACGTCCCCGGGGCGCCAGCTGCTCGACCAAAGCGTTCGGCACGTCGGGTGCGCCGGCACTCACCAGCATCCGCTCGAACGGCGCCCGGTCCGGCAGCCCGAGACGTCCATCGCCGGTGTGGATCGTCACGTTGCGTACCCCGATCCTCGCCAGCACTTGTCGGGCTCGTTCGGCAAGCGTCGGGAGTACCTCGATGGCGTCGACGTGCTCGACGAGCTCGGCGAGCAACGCGGCCGCATACCCTGAGCCCGCACCCACTTCGAGCACGCGATCGGTCGGCCCCGGCGCGAGCTCGGTCAGCATGATGGCGATCATCGTCGGTTGACTGATCGTTTGTTCGAGCGCGAGGGGCAGAGCCCGGTCTTCATAGGCCGCGTTCGATTGAGACGGCGGCGTGAATTCGTGGCGCGGGATCCGGGCGAACGCTTCGAGCACTCGCTCGTCGAGGCCCCGCTCGAGCCCGCGCATGCGACGGACGAGCGCGCCCCGTTCGTCCTGTCGGCCTGCGTCGGTAGCCAGTGGGCTCATCTCGGTGCCCGAATCTTGCCCTCCCCGCCGCGGTCATGAAAGGTTCCTGGGCCCTTGCGCCCCTTCTCCCATCGCCTCGCCGTGCTCTGTCTCGTGTCGCTTGCGGCGCTCGCGGGGCGCACCTCGGTGCACGCGCAAAAGCCGGCGTCTCCGGCGCCGAGTTGCCCGAAGGAGATGGCTCACGTCGGGGATTACTGTATCGACCGGTGGGAAGCGCACATGGTGGATGTGAAGACGGGCAAGCCGCTGTCGCCGTTCTATGCGCCGACGCCTGCGCTCATGAAAAAGGCGTGGAACGTCTGGGAGCTCGACCGACACCATGTCGGCGACGCCGCGGCCCGCGCGATGCCCCTGCCGCCCATTCCGGCCTGGCAGCAAACGGCGGAGTTCTCGCCCAAAGCCGTTTCAGCGCCTGGGCGTGTTCCGCAAGGCTACTTGTCACAACACCTGGCCATGCGCGCGTGCGAGGCCGCGGGCAAGAGACTCTGCACCGAAAGCGAGTGGGTGAGGGCGTGCCGGGGTCGGCAAAATAGACAGTTTCCCTACGGCGCCGCGTTTCAGCGCCGTCAGTGCAACGTCTACCGCTTCTACCACCCGGCGTTCATCTTGCACGGCGACTCCTCGATTGGGCATCGCGACCCGCGACTCAATCTCGTCAAGGCGCAAGGCAAGGACCCAGTACTGCGGTTGACCGCGGCGACCGAGACGTGCGTCAGCGACTGGGGAGACGAAGGCGCGCTGTACGACATGGTCGGCAACCTTGACGAATGGGTTGCCGACGAAAGTGGGGTTTTTGTCGGCGGGTTTTATGCTCGAGCATCGACCAAGGGTTGTGAGTCGAAGGTGTCGGGGCACCGGCCGTCGTACTACGACTACTCGCTCGGCACCCGATGCTGCCGAGACTTCGTCGTCGAAAAAAAGAAACCGCCGGTCTCGCGCTAGAAGGGCACCACGGACCGAGCGGTCACGCCTTCCCACCGCTTTCGAGCACTCTAGCCAGGCGGCCGACGGCGGCCTCGAGCTGCGCGGCTCGTTTCTCCGTCGCCGGCTCGTCCGTCCACCTCGACCAAACGGCGGCGACGATGCGGCTCCCGCTGAGCGGTGACGGCAGAGTACGGAAGGTCAGCGCCGAGTCGCCATCTTCCTTCCAGGTGAGCACGACGTCGCGCCCTTCGATGTTGGCGAGCACGCGCCCGGACAGGGTGCCGCCGCCGATCAGTCCCAGCTCGTGCCGCGCGCCCTCGGTGTGCACGCCGCCTTCGGTGGTGAGCCAGCTCGCCAGGGCCGCTTCGTCGGTGAAGTAGGCGTGAGCGGCTTCGGCGCTGGTGGCGACCGTTCTCACGAACCAGTGCACCTCTCGGTCCCGACCCCGCTGGCGCTCGAGGTGGTGCGCGAGCAGGGCGAGCGCGGCGCGCCAAGACGCCGTCATTCCCTCGGCCTCGTCCCCGGAAATCCCCTCGTGCGTGACCTCGACCGCGCCCGGCGAAAACGTCATCTCCACAAGCGAATCCCCGCTCCGAAGCACGAGTCGCTCGCCTTCTTCCGCCGCGACGACATCGAGTTCGAGGCTCGCACCGAGCGCCGGCCATTCGAGCCGTAGCCGGCCATCTTCGAGCGCGTCGCCGCTGGCGACGTCCGCCTGCCATCGTGCGATCCCTTCGGCGGTCGCGCAGGCTTTCCAGAGCTCGGCCTGGCTGGCGTCCACGGGCTGCTCGAGGTGGATTTTCACGCGCCGGATGTTACCAGGTCGCCCGCCGCCGGCCCCCGGGCCGCGCTGGACAGGGTGGTCACCTCGAGGCGACGGAAGTAATCTCGATGTCGGCGCGGCCGCCCGCGCGCCGGTCTTGGCGAGCATTCATGCGCTTTCTTTGTCTTCTCACGTCGAGTGCCGTCTTGTTCCTCGGCGCGTGTGCCGAGGACAAGCCGCGGGCCCAGCTCGCGCGGACGCTGAGCCCGATCGAAAACGGTCAGTTCGACTTCGAAAACACTGCGGCCATCGGCATGGCCATTCGCGGCGAGCGCGGACTCGGCAATTGCTCGGGCACGTTGATCGCGCCGAACCTCGTTCTCACGGCTCGGCATTGCGTCTCCCCCACGGCGAGCGCATTCGTGGATTGCGGCAACCAGCCGTTCCCCGAACCGTTCGACGGTGCCGATGTCTTCGTCACCACCGAAGCAGAAATCATGATCGACGTCATGGGTGGTACTGGCCAACTCGTCGGCAGTTGGTTCCAGGGGGACCAGGTCTTCGTGCCGGAGGTGGGCAACGACATCTGTGGGTTCGACATGGCCCTCGTGCGGCTGACCGCCAACGTGCCCGAGAGCATCACGCTGCCCGCGGAGCCGCGCATCGATCAGCCGGGGCGGATGGGGGACGGGTACACCGCCGTGGGCTACGGCTCGATTGGCTTCGCTCGAGGTGGAGCACGAAAGCGTCTCGGCGGTCTGAGCGTCGTCTGCGGTGCAGAGGAATGTGGCCTGCTCGACGTCATCACCGAAAACGAGTGGCTCGGTATGGACGGCGTCTGCGGCGGCGACTCCGGGGGCCCCGCGCTCGATCCCGAGGGGAGAGTGTTCGGTGTCGTTTCGCGTGGTGGCCAAGACGAAATGAGTCTCTGCCTCTCTCCCGTCTATACGGATGTCGCCTCGTTCAAAGACTTCATCGTTCGCACAGCTCTCGATGCTGCTGTCGCAGGGGGATACGAGCCACCTCCTTGGGCCGGCACTGGCGCTGTCACACCGCCAGCCGACCCGCCCGACATTCAAGGCCAACCTTGCACCTCGTCAGACGACTGCGGCGGGGATTTTTCGTGCGTCACGCCCACCGGTGAATCGAGCGACGCCATTTGCTCCGCGTCGTGCACGGGCGGAGCCACGTGCGCTGAGGGCTTCAGTTGCGCCGCTGAATTGCAAGTGTGCTTCCCAGAGGATCCGAACGCCGACGGCGGAGGCGGAGGTTGCAGTGTGCGCGGGGCGAGTGAGGATGCAGTACGATGGCCAGGTTGGTTGCTGCTAGCCGGTGCAGCCATCGCCCGGCGCCGCCGCAAAGCGTGACGCGCGGAGGCCGAGGGCCCTCCGCCGGCTTCGGGATATGAGCGGCGATTGTAGACGATTCGGGTGGAGCCGAGGGGGATCGAACCCCTGACCTCTGCATTGCGAACGCAGCGCTCTCCCAGCTGAGCTACGGCCCCGAGCTGGCGGGAAATACCCGGGCGACGCCCGTGGCACGGCGGGAGAGTAGTCGCGGGCCCGGCTTGGTCAAGAGCCCTGTGGGGCCTTTGGGGAAAAATGGCCCAGGTCGCCGCGGCGTGGATCTTGCGAGGTGCGGTTGACCGCTGGGCGCCGGTGGTTAACTTGGCCCTCGGATTCGCGGGGCAAACTCGCGTCTCCCACAAGAAAAGCGACCGGGGCGCCCGCCTCGCTGAGCCTGCCCCCCGCCCAACCTACCGACCGAAGCGACGCTGGTCGCTCGGGACACGCAAGAACTCACCAGGAGACCAAGATGGGAAAGATCATCGGCATCGACCTCGGCACGACCAACAGCGTCGTCGCGGTGATGGAAGGCAAAGAAGCCAAGGTCATCGTCAACGAGGAGGGCGCGCGCACGACGCCGTCCGTCGTCGCTTGGGACGAGAAGGGCGAGATTTTGGTGGGCACCATCGCCAAGCGCCAGGCGGTGACGAACCCGGAGAACACGATCTACTCCTCGAAGCGTTTCGTCGGCCGACGGTTCGACGAAATGAAGGACGAGACCAAGCTCGTCCCCTACAAGGTCGTCAAGGGAAAGAACGGTGACGCCTGGCTCGAGGCCCGCGGCAAGCAGCTGGCACCGCCCGAGGTCAGCGCGAAGATTCTTCAGAAGCTCAAGAAGGCCGCTGAAGACTACCTCGGCGAAAAGGTCGAAGAAGCGGTCATCACCGTGCCGGCCTATTTCAACGACGCCCAGCGCCAAGCCACCAAGGACGCCGGCAAGATCGCGGGGCTAGAGGTGCGACGCATCATCAACGAGCCGACCGCGGCCGCTCTCGCCTACGGGCTCGACAAGAAGAACAACGAAGTCATCGCGGTCTACGACTTCGGTGGAGGAACCTTCGACATCTCAATCCTCGAGGTGGGCGACAACGTCGTCCAGGTGATTTCGACGAACGGCGACACCCACCTCGGTGGCGACGACCTCGACATGAAGGTCATGGAGTGGCTGCAGGAGCAGTTCAAGAAGGACACCGGCATCGACGTGACTGGCGACAAGATGGTCGTCCAGCGACTCAAAGACGCCGCTGAGCAGGCGAAAGTCGAGCTCTCGAACAAACAAGAGACCACGATCAATCTCCCGTTCCTCACGGCGGACGCGAGTGGGCCGAAGCACCTTCAAACGCAGCTCACGAGATCCAAGCTCGAGCAGATGCTGCGTGGTCTCGTCGAGCGCACGATGGAGCCGGTAAAGAAGGCGTTGGCCGACGCGAAGAAGAAACCAAGCGATATCGACGAAATCGTTCTCGTTGGCGGTTCGACGCGAATGCCGCTCGTGCAAGAGACGGTCAAAGCGTACTTCAACAAAGAGCCGCACAAGGGCGTGAACCCAGATGAGGTTGTCGCCGTTGGCGCAGCGGTCCAGGGTGGTGTGCTCGCGGGCGACGTTCAGGACGTCGTCCTGCTCGACGTCACCCCGCTATCGCTCGGTGTCGAGACCCTCGGTGGAGTCATGACGGTGATGATTCCGCGCAACACCACGATTCCGACGAACAAGAAGGAAATCTACTCTACGGCGACCGACAGTCAGCCCTCGGTGGAGATCCACGTGCTCCAGGGCGAACGGGCGAAAGCGGCGGACAACCGCACCCTCGGTCGCTTCCATCTCGACGGTCTTCCGCCGGCGCCTCGCGGCGTGCCGAAGATCGAGGTCACGTTCGACATCGACGCCAACGGCATTCTGAGCGTTGCCGCAAAAGACACCGCCACCGGCAAGGATCAGCAGATCACGATCACCGCGAACAGCGGTCTCAACGACGACGACATCGACAAGATGGTCAAGGAGGCAGCGGAGCACGAAGAAGAAGACCGCAAGCGTCGCGACGAGATCGAGCGTCGGAACAAGCTCGACAACATGTGCTACACGCTCGAAAAACAGATCAGCGAAAACAAGGAGAAGCTCGAAGGGGCAAATCTCGACGACATCGAGGGGCTGATCAAGGAAGGTCGCGAGGCCGTCGAGCAGCAGGACGACGACAAGGTGACCGACGTGCTCGAGCGGCTGGAGAAAGCTGCGCACGAGATGGCATCGAAGCTGTACGAGTCCGCGGGCACGCCGGAAGCGGCCGGCGACGACGGGGCGAACGGAGCGCCTGACGACTCCGGCGACTCCGGCTCGGACGACAAGAAGAAAAAGAAGGGCGACGTCATCGACGCCGAGTTCGAAGAGACCAGCGACTCCTGAGCGGGAACTCAGCGGCAGGCGCCCGGAAGCGGTGCGCCGCGTGTGAATGTCTTCACGCGGCGTAGCGCTTCGGACCGTTCGACGTTCTTCGCGGCGAGTCCGGTACAGAGTGCAGCGGCCTTCAGGTAGTTCACGTTCTGAGGCTCGGGCGCGCGACGGGCAGAGTCCTGGAGCGCGGTGCAGCAGCTCAAGTAATCGATGCGGATACCTCCACCCCCGTGCGGAGCTGCGGCTCCGGCGCCGGTTCGCTTGGAAACCCAGCCGAGCTTCACCTGGCCCAACTGGCCGCGGTTACGAGGGTCGTCACCTCGAAACCGGGAGATGAACGGAGTGGCCTTGGAGCCGGTCTCGAAGCAGGTGAGCTTGCCGTCGTTCGACGCCACGAAGAGCTCCCACTGACCATTGCCGTCGGCGTCGGCGAGAAGCGTGGGTGCTTCGACCGCACCCCTGACCTTGCCGAGAACGGCGTAGCTTCCGTCGGGTCCGAGCGAGATGAGCTTGCCCGCCTCCGTCCCGAAGATCGCTTCGAGCTTTCCATCGCCGTCGAGATCGGTCACGACAGCGCTCGACGTCGTTCGCCCTTCGAACGCTTTGAACATTCGTCGATCGACGCCGACGCCGATGACTCCGTCGTCCTTGCCCCACCAGGACGTTCCCGACACGATGACCCCCGGCGCGCCTGGAAGAGGCGTCGGGCTGCCAAAGAGCGCCTCGATCCCACCGTCGTCCTGCTGAAGCACGGTGCCCCACCGTAACGCGCCGGTTTCACCGTCGAGCACGGCGAGGTTGCCGTAGGACCACGCGGAAAGCACCTCGGGGCGCCCGTCGAGATCGAAGTCGGCGATGGTCGGCGACGCGTGTATTCCAGAGCTGTTGCCGTGCTGCCACAAGACCCGCCCGGTGCGGCCGGTGTATGCGGCGAGCACGCCGTCTCGGGCGCCCGCGACGACGTCATCTCGCCCGTCGCCGTCGAGGTCGCCGACGGCGGCGGCGCCGAGAAAGCCACGCGCGTCGTAGTCGTTGACGCCGGTATCGACATGCCAGAGCTCCTTGCCGGTTTGCCCATCGAGCGCCCGGAGCACGCCCCGCTCGTCGCCGACCACGATGTCGAGCGTCTGATCGTCGTTGAACAGTCCAAGGGCGGGCGCGGGGCGGACTTTGCCCTGGGCCTTCGCCGTCCACACCGGCTTGCCGTCGAGCGTCGTAGCGACGATCTGTCCGTTGTCGGTCGTGAAGAAGAGCCGGCCCGTGGCGGTGTCGACGGCGACTCCTCCGACGTCGAGATCACCGCGCCCTGGTGTCTTGACGAAACGCTTCCGCTTTCCAGTGGCCGCGTCGAGAAAATAGACCCCGTCGTCGCGCTCGTTTTTCCCGCTGAGAGACTTTCCGTGGGTGCCGATGACCAGCTCTTTACCGACGACGAGCATCGTCGTGCGAAAAGTCGTCTTGCCGATAGTAGCGGACCATTTTTGACGCAGGCGCGGCATCGTCACCGTCTGTACGGGCGATGTCGTTTTCTGTCGATCTGCCCACGACGGTGACGCTACGATCTTTCCGATTTCGAACTGACCGGGAGTGGCGATCGCCTTCGGCGCGTCTGGCGGAGGCGGAGGCGGAGGATCGGGTTTTGGTTCCTCGTTTTGTTCTGCGACGAGCACCGGCGCCATTCCGAACTCTTCCGGCGGCGGGGCCGGTTTCGAATCCGCCTGTGGCGGCGCTGCGGCGCCGCAGCCCGAGGCGGCGATGATCCCCACCGTGGCGCCCAGCCGATGCATTCGTCGAGTCATGCCGGCTCTTTAGCCCGCCAGCGAGGTTCGGGCCACCAGATGGCCGAGCAAGGCTAGACTCGCGGACGGCGCGCGTGGTGCGGGCCGTTCGTCCGTGCCGATGACCAACGCAGAAGTGCTCATCGTCGGTGGTGGTCCCGCCGGGATCTCCACCGCGCTTTTCCTCGCTCACGCCGCACCGGATCTGGCCGACCGGATCGTCGTCCTGGAGAAAGCGACCTTTCCGCGCGAGAAGTTCTGCGCTGGCGCTGTCGGCGGTCGAGCCGATCGCCTACTGTTGTCGATTGGGGTGCGGGTCGACGTGCCTTCGGCGTGGGTCGACGGTGTGGGCTATCGAATGCAGGGCGAAACCCGGGCGGTCCGCGACGAGAATGCTGGGAGGGTGGTTCGACGAATCGAGTTCGACCACGCACTGGCGAAGGTGGCTCAGCGTCGGGGGATCCGCATCGCTGAAGGGGCAGCCGTTCGCTCGGTTCGCTTCACGGGCCAGGGGGTCGAGCTCGACTCGGTCGCCGGCGTGTTCCGATCGCGGGTGGTCGTTGGCGCCGACGGCGTGACGAGCGTGGTCCGTCGCGCCGTCGGTCTGCCGTCTGGTCGATTCCGCGCGCAGGCGATCGAGGTCGACACGGTGCCTGTCGACGGAGATCCGGCGCGAGATCTCCTGTTTTTCGATCTGTCGCGGCGCGAGCTCGACGGTTACTACTGGGATTTTCCGACCATCGTCGATGGTCGAGAGCTGGTATGTCGCGGGGTCTACCACTTGCGACATCAGGGTAAGTCAGTGGACCTCGAAGCCGTGCTCGCCGAGGAGCTTCAGACTCGAGGCCTCACACTGTCGGGCCACAAGAAAAAGCGATTCGCCGAGCGGGGCTACGAGATGCACGCGGCGTACTCCCAAGAGGGATTACTACTCGTCGGTGAAGCGGCCGGCATCGATCCGGTGACCGGTGAGGGCATTGCACAAGCGATTCAGTACGGAGCGGTGGCGGGTCGTTATCTCGCACGGAAAATCGCTGCGTCTGATCTGCGTTTCGAGGATTGGAGCGCGGAGGTCCGAACGACGATGATCGGGCGAGACCTCATCACACGAACGATGTTTCTTCCGCTCATCTACGGGCGGTATCGGACCAGCATCGAAAGGTACCTGCTCGATTCGCCCGAGTGCGTGCGTATCGGGCTCGAACATTTTTCGGGCAAGAAGTGGTCGAAGCGTTCGGTAGCCAGCGCCGGCGTGAAAGCGCTCGCGCATACCGCACGCGCTCTGATCGGTGGTTCGAGCAGCGAAACCAAGCCACTCGCCGCGCCGCCTCGTTCTTGACGGGCTCGGTTGCCGCTAGAGCCCGGGCGTGTAGAGTCCGCCCCCATGAGGTCTTTTGCGCGTTTGATTTTCGCCGTTGTCATTTCGTCGTCGGTCGCTTGCACCGACACCAAGCCACCACCAGTGACACCCGAGGCTCCGCCGGCGACGACCGTCGAGCAGGCGACCCTCGCCGAAGAGCAAATCGATCTCTCCCCGGTTGCGGCGCCCGCCGAAGTTTTCGGCGTCGGACGGCTCAGAAATCCCAAGGCCAGCCTCGATCGGGCCGGGCAATGGGCGTCCCTTCCTTTTGGCGTCAAAGACATGTTGGCCCAAGAAGTCCCCGGCATCGAGAGCGTGCTGATGTTCGACGCACCGGTCGACGTCATCCTCGCGGTCGACCGCGAGACGATCATGGGCTTCAACCCTCACATGGTGGTGTCGTTTGGATTGACCTCGCTGGATCGGGCGATCGGGTTCGCGGCGAAAAAGCGGGCGGAGCCGACCAAGTTGAGTCCAGGCGTCTATCGTATGGGCGAAAAGTGCATCATAGCGGCTGCGGTGGGCGCGGCCCCGGCGCGTCTCGTTTGCGGACCCAGCCGCCAGGCAGTGGATTTCTTGCTCGACTACGCGACCCGAGGGCTGCCGAACGAACAACTCGGAGACGCTGACCTTCACCTGGAAGTTCGCGCCGAGCCGCTGCGTCATTTCTACGGCACCATGCTCGAGCGGGGTCGCAACATCTTCGTGCCGATCGTGTTGAACGATCTCCTCATTGGTCACCCCGAATTCGATCGCACGGCCCGCGACGCCGTGCACGCCTTGGCCAGCGAGCTGCTGCTGGTCGCCGCGGATCTCGACCGCGCGGTCGTCGACGTGCGTTTGCGCCCCGACACTCAGGACATCGCGGCCAAGCTCACGCTCGCCTTTCGCAGCTCGAAATCGTGGACGGCACAGGGTGCGCTCGACCGCGGTCGTCGGGCTGGCCCGCCTCCCGCCCTGTACTGGGACCTTCCGGGCGATGCTTTTACTGCCAGCTTCTCGACCGGCGCGAATCACGCCCGCTTCGCGGAGATTCGCGACACCTTGAGCAAGCTCGCGGATTCCGCGCTCGACCATTTTCAGGCACCCCCTCGGGTGAGGACGCGACTCGTGCGTTTGTTGGAAACGCTCCCATCGAGCGATGCCCCCGTCGTGCACGCCATGGGCTCGGTGCCGGAGTTGGATCCGCCGATGCAGACCGGTTGGCGCCATCGGCGTGCGGCGACGTTTCGGTCCGCCATCGGTTGGCACCTCGTCGGAATCGAAGACGACGCCAGAAGCTACAAGAAGTGGCTGGATGACGCGGCCACGGCAGCGACCGACCGCGAGGTGAAACGCTACCTCGACAACGTCGGGATCTCCGCCCGGGATTGGCCGCAGGTGAAGCGCCAGCGTCTCGCAGGATTGGGCGCCGCCTGGTCGTACGAAATCGTGATGCCGGAATCGATGTTCGGCTCGCGCACTCGGCCGGGGGAAAAGCCGCAACCCCGCCTGGACGCGTCGATGCACGTGGCGGTGCTGCCCGATGGCAAGCGCACCTGGATTGGGTTCTCTTCGAGCAAGAAAGTGCTCACGACCCAGCTCGCCAAGGTCCTGAAGAAGGCTCCCGCCAGCGTCAAGCTCAGCCCGAACGGGCCACTAAGACCACTCGGGCAAGTTCGGGCGGTCGCCGGTGGCTACGTGTCCCTCGGCTCATCCATGCAGCTCATGGAGTCGGCTTCGGGTGCACGCATGCGCCGCCGGGCGTCGAAGGCTCGCCAGCTGATGCCCAACGGCGGCCGCACCCCGATGCTCTACCTCGTTACTGCTGGAACCGGGCCAAGCGTCGCCTATGAAATGTTCTTACCGAAGCGCACGCTCGAGGACGTCGGAGCCATGTTCAAGGCTTTCATGACCCTGGGCTCGGATGGCAGCACGTCGCCGATGCCAGCGCCTCCGGTGCAGTAAAAGCCGGAACTTGCCCTTGTTCGGCGGGGCTCTGTATGTGCATTGCCTACAGTGTCCCACATCATCCGACACGCTGTGGCTCTGGCCTTGCTTGCGGCGTTTTGCCTGGTGAGCGGGCAGGCGTCGGCGTGGATCGAGACGAGCATCAAGTCGGATGACGTGACGCTGGAGCTCGACTCGGACGGAAATGCCGTCGTCACGCACGAGCTACTGATGAAAATTCGGGGCGGTCCGCTGACCGAGCTGCAACTGCAAGGGGTGGACAGCGACGCGGAGGCTCTCCCGGACGCTTCGGTTGCGCCCGCCCGCCACGGCTCACGTTCGCGTGCCATCCCGCTTTTGCCGACGATCGATGGCGACGTTCTGCGGTTGGCCATCGATCATCCCAAGGGCATCCGTCGCGGCACCTTCTTGTTTCGTTTCAGCTACCGCACGAGCCTCGGTGGGCGTGGGCTCATTCGTCCGGATGGCTCGGAGGTCGAGATCCGTTGGGTCGGACCTCGCTTCGACGACGGAATCGATTCGGCCCGTGTCTTGTTTCGCGTGCCGTCGGCACAGAACCCTCCGCACTTGTTCGAGGGCCAGGAGGATCCGCGTGGGCTCGGGCTCATCGAGGAGATCGACGGTGTTTTTCTTAGCAACCTTCGTCGGGGACAGACCCATGACGAGCTCGAGGTCATTCGACCACACGTGGCGAAAGGGGAGCCCGTCGTCTGGAAGATTCGCGCCGACGGCAAGATCTTCGGCATGACGGCGCCGGTCGCCTCGCCGGCGCCGGCGCCCTACGAGAGGCAGACTCCGCCAGCGGAACGCGCCCTCGCGATCGGTGGGGTGATACTCTTGGCGGTCCTCTACGCCCTGCTCGTGGGCTTGAAGGCTCGTGCAGTGAGTCGAGCGAGTCGGCTGCGCGGAGCCGAGGCGCGCCCACTCGTTGCCCTGCCGCTCGCGGCGCGAGCGGCGTTCGGCGGTGCCACTCTCGGGGCAGCAGCGGCCGTTGGGGTCTTGACGACGCAGCCGACTGCGGCGGGCGCGCTCTTGGCTTTGGCGATGATGCTGGCTGCGCACCGCTCGCCGGCCCTCCGCCATTCGATGCGCGGTCCGGGCGAGTGGGTCGAAAGCGCGAAGCTTCATCGTTCACCGTCGGTTCCCGGCGGGGTGCTAGACATTGGGACTCTCGCCGGCGCCGCATTCCTGTTGGGGCTGTTGGCGGTGTTCGGGGGCGGCGTCTACTGGCTCTGGCGCCACTCGACGTACCAGGCCCTGATGCTCGCGCTCGGGGCAGCGTCCCTCTTGCCGATCTTCTGTACGGGCCGACGAAGTGAATTGCCGCCCGATCCCGTCGAGGGCGCGCTCGGGTTCTTGAATCGCGTCAAGAAGAAGCTCGGAAAGATGCCCGGAGTGTCAGTGAAGCTCGTCGCCCGGATCGCCAGCGGGCAGAGCGCGCCCGACGAGCTGCGGTTGGTGGTGACTCCGACGCGCCCGCTCTCGGGTATGCGCGCGATCGAGCTCGGGTTCGAATATCACCAGGGCGCCGGAGGTTTCGTTTCTTTGCCGTGCGCGATCGTCCGGGCAGTCGACGGGTCGGACGCCTACGAATCGCTGCCTCGAAGCGTCGTGTGGAGTCGGGGGCGCGATGCGGACGAACGGGTGGCGCTCATCCGTCCCAAACTCCCGTCGGTCGGGCTCAGCGTCGCGCTCTTGAAGCGACTTTCTCTTCGGTTGACGAACCGATCGCGGCCGCGTCAAACGGCCAGCAAGGTCTCGAACTCCGCAGGCAGCTCGTCGCTCACTTCGAATCCCTCGACCGTGTCGTCGCCGGCCCACGCGATGTAGCTCGCGTGCAAGGCGTGTCTGCTGGCCAGTGATTCGACCGGCTCGCCGCCGTAGGTGACGTCTCCGGCGATGGGGTGGCCGGCTCGCGCCAGGTGCACGCGGATCTGGTGACGATAGGCGCGGCCGACCTCGACCTCGACGAGGGCCCATGTCGACCCCGAGCGAAGACGCTGGTAGCGACTCGTTCTCGGCTTTCCGGCCTTGGCGACCCGCACCCGTGCAGGGTCGTCGGGGTCCGGTTCCAGCGGAGTTTCGATGAACCCGGACTCGGGCACCCGTGGGTCGACGAGGGCGGCGTAGCGCTTCGTCAGGCGATCGAACTGGATTCGCAGATGCTCGAAGGCTCGGCGGGAGCGCGCGGCCACGAGAAGGCCCGAGGTTTTGGTGTCGAGTCGATGCAAGAGGCCTGGCTCCAGCGGGCTGAAGCCGAAGGCCGCTGTTTCGGGATACCTGGCGACGAGAGCGTTGGCGATGGTGCCCGTCTCCGCGCCGGTGAGCGGCGCGGTGGGCTGGCCAGCGGGTTTGCGCACGACGAGCACCGATCGTGATTCGTGCCGAACGTCGAGAGTAGTTTCGGGATCGGGGAGCGCCCGCCGCGGGGGACCGAGTTCGACGCGGACCTCTTCGCCCCGGCGTGCCGGATCGCCTTTGCGCGCGCGCCGGCCATCGACGAGAACGGCGCCTTTACCGAACAGCGAACGAGCGCCGGTTCGGCCAAGCCCGTCGACCCGTCTCGTAACGAGCTTGTCGAGCCGGGTCCCGTCGTCGCCGTCGCCGACGACGAAGGTGACGGTTCGTGCTTTGGTGGCGTCCGCCGTCGTCACCAGCCGCCGCGCAGGCTCAGGCCATAGGCCGGTGCCGTCCGCCCGTCTTTGGCCCGGCTGAGCGCCACGGCCCCCGCGCTCGGCATCGCCCAGAATCCGGCCTGCTTCCGCTCAGGTCGGGTGACCAACGTACCGACGAGAGCGCCGCCGAGAGTCCCCGTCGCAATGGCGCCCATCCAGCCCCGGACGCGCGCGTCGCTCGGTTCGTCGTCGATGACGAGCGGGCTGCCGACCGCAGCGCCAGCTAGCGCGCCAAGGGTGGCGCTCAAGTCGATGAGTAGGACGCGCGACGAAGTCAGATCCGCCTGCGTGGCCAGCGTGCCGAAGAGCACCAGACCGGCGCCGGCGCCGATGCCCATGCCCCGGTTCGGTGTGAATCCGGTTTCTCCACGCACGCTCATTTCGGTGACACCGCCGAGCAACATTCCGAAGGCGCCGCCGGAGTGCGTCAAAACGGCGCCGCCCTCGCTCATGTTTCCCACGAAGCTGAGAGAGACGGTGGCCAACGTCAGTCCCGCGGCCGCGCCACCCAGCCCGATAGCGTAGCGGTCCCCTGTATCGGTGTTGTAGCCGCGCGCCACGAGGATCCCGGACGCTGCTCCCCACCACGTCCCCGCGGTCACGTACCACGCATCGCCGATGCTCACGCTCCACTCGTCGGCCGCGAGCATCGATGCGCCGAGCCCCAAGCCGGTGCCAAGGGCCACGAGCGGGAACAGCACGCGCTCGTCGTCCGACTCGCTGACGCGTTCGATCGTGAAACCGAGGTAGCCGCCGAGTGTCGCGGAGCTCAGGGCGAGGATCGCCCGGCCCGGCGAGCGACTGCGTCGCACGACCGTCGGCGCGGTCTCGGGCTCAGGGGCGATCTCGCTCTTGTTGCCGCGGCCGACCTCTACGAGGTCACGCATCATGCGGAGCGTCGTGACATCCAGCTTGGCCGGTTTCACGCGTTGGGCTCGGGAGAGGGCTACCGCCGAGCCGGGAGGCACGACGACGATGCGGATTCGAAGGTCGCCGCCGAGCCGCTCTAGACGTGGTGAGACGACCCAGGTGTCTCTCGCCCGGCGCACGAGCGTCTCTTCACCGATTCCGCTGGGGTCGACATCGGGTCGATCGGTAATTTCGACCGTCAAGCCGAGGTCTTGCGCGGCATCCGAGATGACGGAGTCGAGTTCTGCGGCGCGCCGCGCGGTTGCTTCGTCACCGGACTTCTTTCGGAGCTTGCCGCCCTCGCTGACGATCGTCGGATAAATCACCGCGTCGTCCGGCCCCGCGAGGACGGAGGTGGGCCAGCATAGCCCCACCGCGGCGGTGAACGCCGAGAGTGCGCGAGCCGCGCTCAGAACATCACGGTGGCGTTGACGAATGCGTCGAACCCCTGAAGGTCGTCGACCCTGAAGCGTCGGCCCGGCGTGTTCACGGTCGGCCGATAGTTCGGGTTGGGGATACCCGTGATTCGAGAAACGCCGGTCGCGCCGGTCGTGCTGCTGCTCGAGCACGGTCCTGCTCGCCCGCTGTCGCTGTCGTTGAAGTTCGGGTTGCAGGGCTGATCGAACGTGATGAAGTGCCCTTGGGTCGCGTGGTAGGTCGCGCCCACGTTGAACTTCACGTACTGCCCGGCCTGGAAGGTGATCGCGGCCATCATGCTGTACTCACCGTGCTGCTGCACGTCGCTCAAACCCGTGTAGTAGACGCGCTGCGAGCCCGGGTTCACGACCGAGTTGAAGTTGCTCGAGGGGTCCGGGTTCTGCTGGAAGCTCGCGAAGTTGGGAGAACGAATCGTCGGCGCATCGCTCGAGCCGATGGCATCGAATAGCGGCGAGTAGTCGCGACCCTCGGTCACGTAGGTGCCATCGAGTCGGAAGTCGAGGGTCAAACGTTGAAACCTCTCGCGGATTTCGAAAGGCATGACCGCGATGCCCATCGTGAAGCCACCGCGCAGCGGAGGATGGTTCACCAGGGAGCCTTCGAGATCCGTCGCGCCGAAGTCGCTCGAGCCATTCTGGAACTCGAGCAGCGCATGAAAGCCGCCGTAGGGCTCGATGTACTTCACGCGCTTCGACAGATACGTGTGGATTTCGATTCCCGTCGTGCCGCGGTTCACGCCCGCGCCACGGTCGCCGGAGAAGTTTCCTTCGAGAGGCTGGTTGAGGTCGACATCATCGAACTCACCCGAAACACCGTTCCGGTTGATGTCGGACGGGAACGCACACTTGCGCTGCCTCAACACGCCGTCCGGTTGGTTGATGTCGCTGGTCTGATTGAGGTTCTGCGGATCGTCGTTGCACGCGTGCATCGGCGTGCCGACGCTGAAGCGACCCTCGATTCCGATGATCCAAGTTGGACGCACCGGGTTTCGAGCGTTGTTCATGATGCCGAGGTCGAGGCCGATGGCCACGTACTCGAGACCGCTGCGGGTCGGCGCCTTGTGTGGGAGCGAGAACAGTTGCTCGCCGGGGGCGCCCATCAAGATGTTCGTCTGTTGCGCCTCGCTCCCTTTCAATCCTTCGAGCTCACGGTTGTGGCTGAGGATGAGAGGGAGCGCGAGGTAAAGCTGGATGTCCTTGAAGACACCGATGTCGAGCCGAGTCTTCAGTCGACTCGTCGTCTCGGTGTAGTCGGCGACGTTGAGCGCGGAGCGAATGAAGCCACCGTCAGCGAGCCCGGTGACGTTCGCATTGCTCTCCCGCCGGATGCGCGCCGTGCGCCACGACTGTTGAAAGCCGAGCGTGATGTTGAGGTCAAAAGGGTCCTCGCCGTCGAACGCGTCGATCACGTTCGTGATCTCGGTCGGTTCGCTCATCACCGACGGTTCGGTGACTTTACGAGGTTCCTCAGCCACGGCGCTCGGGGCCGCCACGGCGATGCCTAGTGCGCCGCCAGTGGCCAAAGCCAGGCGTAGCGCTTCCCGGGGTTTGATGCGTCGGAGCCCCATACTTCTTGCCGTGCGGACGCTACCGGCGACGGGGCGAAACTGTCAACACGACATCACTTTTGGGCATTTGGCACGGCGGTCCAGGAGGCGTGTGCCCGGTCCAAAAGGGGCCAAAGGCGGCCCAGCTCCTCCGGGTCCTCGAGGGCTCCTAGGGCGGCGCCAGCCACAGAGCAGGCCGCTCGGGCCTTTTGACGCAGGCCGACGTGGGCTGCCGCCCGTTCGCCGAGCTTTCCGGCGTCTTTCCCGCCGGAAATGACCGCCCGGGCCCCCACAGCCGCGTTTTCTGCCGCTTTTTGACAGGTTTTTAGTCGAGCCTGGGGCCTAGTCACCGCGGGTGGGGCCGTCACCGTGGCTTTTCCGCGGGGACCGGACAGGTTTTCGTCTCCCCCGAGCGTTGCCCCGTCGGCCGGAATGACTCGGACCCGCCCTTTGCCGACCAGGACGCTCAGGCCACGGTCGCCCATCACGATGTCGGCTCGGGCATCGCCGTACCTCACCGCCCCGAGCGGAGTGGAAATGAGCGATTCGGCGCCGGGGCGCACCCCGGTCGTGGGAGCGGTCTCCACCCGACCCCGTGCCAGGAGCACCTCCTCTCCGCCTCGATGGCAGGGGAGGACTTTCGCTGGACCGACCAGCGTCCACTCTCGGCCGCTCGATGTGTCCTTGATGTTGACCCGGGCTCCTTCTTCGAGCGTCAGCCACACGCGGCCGTGTAGCGATTCGTTCTTGCGCAGAGCGGACCCGTCGGATCGATGAACCTTCCCTCTCACATTGATGGGTCGGCACTCGGCCCCCGGTAGCGTCGCTGGCGCCGTCGGGGGAGGTTGTCCGTGTCCGTGTGCGCCGGTGCTGGGTGGCCCGGCCCCGAGAGTGGTGGTGGCCGAGGCGACCGGCTTGGCGTTTTTCTCGTCGTTGCACGCCATCGCGGCGACCGCCGCCAGTACGGTGACGAGCAAGCGCGCCGATCGCCGAGCTTCTGCTTGGCGCTGTCGAATCACTTCGATCGCAACGACGGGGGCGGCGGCGGGATTTCCACCGTGGGTCGATCCTCGTCGTCGTCGAGCATCTCGGGAAAAATTTCCGCCGTGATGTCCTCGGCCGCGAGCTCTTCCTTCGCCGCGCCCAGCTCCTTGCTCGTATCGGCGAGACGGTCCGCGAGCACTCCCAGAAACTGCCAAAGCAGCTTCACGGCGAGTTGGTGTTCCTTTCGGAGGATCTCGAAAAAGTCAGCCCGACGAATCGTCATCAGCTCGGAGCTGCCTTTCGAATGCACCGTGGCCGAACGCGGTTGGCTTCTGATGAGCGCCATCTCACCGAAGTGTTCGCCTGGCGACAGCGTCGCGAGCTCGGCATCCCCGCGGGTCACCTTGGCTTTTCCTTGCAGCACGATGAAGAGCTCGTCGCCCTTTTCGCCCTCTTTGATGATGGGGTCGTTGTCCTCGAAAGGCACGACGTCCGTCACCTGCAACACGCGGAGAATCTCGCGGTCGTTGAGCGGGCGGAATAGCGGCATCTTCGCGAGGATCTCGCGCTTGAGTTGCAGCCGCTTGGCCCGACTCTCGTCACGCGCGCCGAGCTCGCCAACCGTCACCAACAGCGCGGTGATGTTGTCGCTGCCGCCCGCCTTGTTCGCGGCGTCGATCATCGCCTTCACGGCTTTGTCGCCGTCGGGCTCGGAGACGAGCTTGCCCAGCCCGACGATATTCTCCTCGAAATAGCCGCACAGACCGTCGGAGCAGAGTAAGAAACGGTCGCCTTGCAGGATGTCGAGGACGAGCGTGTCGGGCTCGACGTGCTCGTAAACGCCTACCGCGCGGGTGATGGCGTTCTTTTGCGCCATCTTTTCCACCTTTTCGCGGGGCATCTTCTTCCGCTTGACCAGCTCGTTGAAGACCGTGTGGTCCTCGGTCATTTGCTCGAGCGCGTCGTCGCGCAGCAAGTACAGCCGACTGTCGCCGACGTAGATGATGAAAGCCTCGGTGCCGACGATCATGATGGCGACGAGGGTCGTCCCCATTCCGCGCTTCTTTTCGTCTTTCTGGGCTTCGGCGTGAATCCGACTCGACGCGCGGTTCACGGCGAACTCGAGCATGTTCAGGATGTCGCGCTTGCTGACCTTGGCAGCTCCCTTTTTGTTTGCCGTGTAGTCGTGGATGAGATCGAGCTCTTTTTTGATCTCCTCGTGCATGATGCGCACGGCGAGAGCACTCGCGACCTCTCCGGCGGCGTGGCCGCCCATGCCGTCGCAGACGACAAACAGGCTGAGCTTCTTGTCGACGAGGAAGTTGTCCTCGTTGGCCTCCCTTTTCCTGCCGACGTCCGTGAGCGCAGCGAACTGGACCGTGTGGCTCTCGCTCATCGCCGAGCAGGTTACCCCCGGTTTCCCAACCAACCAAACGAAACCCAACCTCGCCGCTTCGCCTCTGAAAAAGCTCCGATCGCGGCCCGCCGATGCCGCCGAGCGCACGCGGGTCATTCTCCGAGCACTCCGAGGTCCAACATCGAGCTCGACCCTTCGCGGGCCACGATCACGTGGTCGAGCAGCGGGACGCCGACGACCTTCGCGGCGCGTGCGAGCGCGCGTGTCATGTCGATGTCGTCGGGGCTGGGCTCGGGGTCGCCGCTAGGGTGGTTGTGCACGAGCACGAAAGCCGTCGCGCCATCCCTGACGGCCGGTCGAAGAACGTCGCGGGCGGTGAGCGCGCAGCCATGCATGCCGCCGCGGGCGATGCGCTCGGCCCGCCGGAGAGCGTTCCGCGCGTCCACCGATAGCAGCCAAACCTCTTCGTGATCGAGTCCTGCCAGCCGCGGCGTAGCCCACGCGGCCACCGCCTCCACACAGCTGAGATCCGGCCGGTCCTCGGCCAGTAGTCGCACCGTACTGCGGTGACCGAGCTCGATGGCGGCCACGATCCGAGCGGCTTTTGCCGGTCCGATCCCGCGGCGGGCCGAGAGGCGGTGGGCCCCGGCTCGACTGATTCCTTCGAGTCCGAAGTCGTCCAGCATTCCGGTGGCGATGCTCGTCGCGGTTTGCCCCTCGGCGCCAGTGCCGATGAGCAGGGCGAGCAGGTCCACGTCCGCCAAGCCGTCGGCGCCGAAAACCAGCACCCGTTCGCGGAGGCCCGGCCGCACGATGCGGGGGAGCTGTCGGTTCTTCATCCCCTGAGGAGGAGCACGCCGCGTGCCAGCGAAAAACCGCGGGTTCGACGGGCTTTTCTCCCTGGCGGCGGTGGCGGCCGCCGGCGCACCGCCACCCGAGCCACTATCGCCCCGGCGGGCGCTCAGTCGACGCTTTGTGGCTCGCCGTCGGGCAGCAACGTCAAAAACTGTTCGAGCGCCGCGTCTACGCAGGCTCGTTTCTGCGAGTCGAAGGTAATCTTGGTCTTGTAGGTCGGGTCGAAAAATTTGGGGTACGAGCCGACCTCCACCGTCGAATGCGATTCGACGACGGTGTCGAGCAGCGGCTTGAGATCGCCTTCATCCATTTTGGTGAATACCGCTCGACTGACGAAGGGCCTGTTTCCCTGCACCCAGTCTCGGACGACGGCGAGCTTCATGCGAAAGATCTCCGGTACCCCGGGCAAGACCCACACGTTGTTCATCACCACGGTCGGCCACATCACCTCGGGAGTCGTCGCCAAGTGTGCGCCGTGAGGAACCAGAGCCATCCGCAGGTGGCCATCGGTGATTCGCTCACCGTAGGCGTCGCGCAGAAGTCCCTCCATCGTGGGATCTGTTTCGACTGCCGCGCCAAACGCTTTCGCCACCGCCTCGATGGTGACATCGTCGTGGGTCGGCCCGACCCCACCGCTGGTGAACACCACGTCGTGCGAGCCGCTCATCGCGCGAACCTCGTCGGCGATGACGTCGATGTCGTCGCCGATCACGCTGACACGCTCGAGTCGCACTCCCACGGCGCGGAGTGTTTTCGCCAAGTCGAACAGGTTGGCTTCGCGGATCTTGCCACTCAACAGCTCGTTGCCGATGAGGATCGCCGCGGCTGTTCGACAGATCTGCTTCTCCAACGCTCACTCCAGATCGATTTCACGAACTACGGGATTGCCGTCTTCGTCGACGGCGAGTAGCTCCTCGACCCGTTTTTCCGCCTTGTCCAGACGAGCTTGAGAAGTGCGTGCGAGTCGTACGCCCTCCTCGAAAACGCCGATCGCCTCTTCCAGCGCGAGGTCTCCGCTCTCAAGCTCGTCTACGATTTGAGCGAGTCGCCGAACCGATTCCTCGAAGGGCGGTGGCTCGTCCGGCTTCGACGTCTTTGCTTTTCTCTTGCCGCGCTTCTTGGACCGGTCGGAGCCCGTCAACGACAGCTGCGAGTCGCGATCCTCAGGATCCACTTCGCTACTTGCTCTTGCCACCGAGGTGCCCCTTGCTCGCTTCAACCTGCTTGGCCCTGGGCGTGGGCGCAACCCGGAGGTCCACGAGGCCGGCGGGCAGGCCCGTTAGGACCATGAGGCCGTCGGGGTCGGCGACGGCAGGTAGTGCGAGCCCGCCGCTCGAATGTACCGAAACGGCCGTCGGCTCGGGCAACGTCTCCTCTCCCCCGGAGGGCACGAGGCGCAACCAACTGACGCTCACCCCGGTGGCATCGGTCCGGATCGGCGTCCCGCCGAGGGCCAGTCTCGCCCGCGCTCGCGTCTCGCCATCGGTGTCGAGGCGCGCGGCGAGCTGGAGCGGACGGCGCCGCTGCCTCTCGGGTCGGTGAGCGAGCGCGCCGACGATGGCGAGTCGGACGCCGTCGTCGGTTTCGAATCGGTACGCTCGTTCGAGTGTCCCAATGACACTGGAACGCTTGCTGTAGGCGAGGCCGAGCGCCACATGTGCCCGGATCACCGGGTCGCCGCTCGTCAACAGTCTATCGAGTCGAGGTCGGAGAGCCTCGTCGTCCCTCGCAGCAAGCGCGCGCGCGACGAGCGGCGCGTCCGCCCCGCCTTGCTCCAGTTGCTCCAACAAGACGTTGGTGGGCACGAGGTCAGCCACGGTGACATCTCTCAGCGCCATGCCGAGCGCCGCGCGGGTGAGTGGATCTTTTTCCGAGGCGAGGCGCTGGGCTGCAATCTTCAGCGTTTCTCCGCTGGCTGCGGCCAAGCCGCGCGCCGCCGCTCGAACGACGACGTGGTCGGGGCTTTGCAGCAGCTCCCGCCCGCGCCGCTCATCCAAGAGCATGAGCGCCCAGGCACCGACGGCTCGATCCGTCGAGGCTTCGGCCGCGAGCAACGCGCGGGCCAGCTCGAGGCTGCCGTGAACGCGAGTGCCGAGCCCGAGCTGTCGCACCACGGCGGCGCGCAATCCGAGCCGGCGGATCCTCGGCTCCGAAGACCTGATGGCCGCTTCGATGCCCCGTGTCGCTTCGGCCCCCGCCGCTAGCGAGAGAGCGTAGCCGGCGAGGTCCGCGACCTTCGGGTCACGCAAGCGCGCGATCAAGCTCTTCACAGCTTTTGGACCACCAGCGCGCCCGATGGCGGCGAGGGCGGCCTCGGGGCGATCGTCGATCAGCTCTTCGAGTCGTGGGAGCAGCGCTCGGGTCGGGGCGAAAAATGCCAGCTCGATGCTGCGTTCGTGGGTGGCGTCGTCGGCGAGTAGCTTGGCCACCGCGGGCGCGGCGTCCGAGGTGCGGGCCATGAGCAAGATGCGACCCGCGGCTATCCGTAGCCGGGGTTCGGAAGCGCCCAACCATTGTCGCGCAAGCGCGACCGTTTCGAGATCCCCGAGTCGGGTCAGCGCGATGGCCGCTTCCGCGCGCACCTCGGGGCTGCCTCGGCGCACGAAGGCGCGGAGGGCATGGAAAGCGCGCTGATCACCGAGTCGACCGAGGGCGTGGATGAGTGCGAGGCTCGGCGTGCCGCGAGCGTGGAGGATGGGATCGAGGTTTCGCGGGGGGTGAGCGACGAGAGCGACCGCGGCGGCTTCCGACGCTGGGCCTTCCTGTCGGAGCGATTTTCCGAGCGCTTGCAGCGCCTCCGGATCGTCGGCCGCGGCGAGCGCCAGCGCTGCGCCGTGCTGCGCCAACCTCTCGACTGGATCGGCGTTTTTTTCGGCTCCGCTGACCCCGGCCATCAGTCGGACGAGGGTTTGCCGCACCTCGGGGCGCGCGGCGTGTCGCCCCAGAGCGCGAACGGCGACCAGTCGCTCGTGGGCCGTGCGCGCTCTTCCGGTGGGACCAACCGCCCGAGCGAGGTGTTCGAGCGCTCGTGGCGTCCCCACCACCCCCAGGCGGACGAGCGCGCGGATTCTTTCGTCGCGGTCTGGCGAAAGCAGGAGCCGCCGGGCGACGCCGACTCCCAAACGGTCGGTGAGCGCCGTCGACGATGGCGGGTTCGGCACCGTGGGAACACCCTCGAGACCGATGGGTTGAGCGAACGCGCGCGGCGGTCGCCGCACTGCGCCGCGCGATTGGGCAAGCGCTGGGAGAGCCGCGAGCACGAGCGACGCGGTGGCCGCTAGCGTAGCTCGGGATCTCACTTCGGCTTGGTGCCGGGAGGCGCGAAGACGAGGACCCCCAACCCGTCTCTCGTCGCGTTCGGCAGCTGCTTCACGGCTGCCCAGCCCACGGTCTCGGCTACCGAGTCTCGGTGGGTCAGCGTGCGAAGCTCGTGAGCGATGACAAAGGACCGACCGAGCGCGGCTTGGGCGGCCTCCGACGTGTCCGCGCTCGGGCGCACGCCGACTGCGACGATCCACGTCGGGTTGGTGTTGAGCATCTGTGCGAGAGCCCGCAGCGAAGGGCTGGTTTTCGGGTCGAGGTTCGTGGCGCTGCCGGTACCGACGAAACGAGGCGCAATGCGCCACTTCAGGACCAGGTCGCCGGCCTTTTGTTCGACTTCGACGAGCGGCTTGGCGCGCTGCCACACGGGCTTCTCGTCGTCGAGATCCGGACAGCCGTCTTCGTCTTCGACGCCGTCGAAATCTTCGGGTTTGTTCGGACACTTGTCGTCTTTGTCGTCGAACGTGTCGCCGTCGCTGTCTGGGTTCGGGCATCCGTTCAGCTCCGGGTCGCTCCGCTGGAGTCCGCGTTCGAGTGGGCAAGCGTCCTCTTCGTCGAGCACCGAGTCGCGGTCGTTGTCCGGGTCGGGGCACCCGTCCTCGTCTTTGAAACCGTCGACGTCTTCTGGCTGGTCGATGCAGCGGTCGCCATCGTCGAGCACGCCGTCGCCGTCGGTGTCCAAGACGGGGCAACCCGTCGTTTTCGGATCCCCTGTGGCAGGGCCGGCTTCGTTGCGACACGCGTCCTGCTCGTCGGCGATGCCGTCACGATCGTTGTCGGGATCGGGGCAACCGTCGTCGTCTTCGAAGTCGTCTTCGTCTTCTGCTTCGCTCTTGCATTGGTCGCTGTCGTCGGGCACGCCGTCGTCGTCGTCGTCGAAGTCCGGGCACCCGTCAGCGTCCTCGAAACCGTCACGGTCCTCTGCCAGCTCCGTGCATTCGTCCGTCTCGTCGCCGACGCCGTCCCCGTCTTCGTCCAGGAACCGGGGTGCCCACCCCACGGAAAAAACGGGACGGACGGTTGGCACGCCCACCGCGTTGCTGAGCGGGAGTTCGAGCCCGGCGAGGAACGAGATGTCCCCGCTGGTGAACCGCGTGCTGAGGCCCGCCATGACGGGCGATTGCGGGCCGGAACCGAACTCGGGGGAGAAGGCAATGGCTCCACGGGCCTCCGCCATGACCTCCCAACGACCGGAGTTGTCGAGACCGATCACTTGCGGCTTGATGGCGAAGCCGAGTCCCCAGGGCAGGTCGTGGCCGAACTCTTCGTTGGCGAAGATGCGCTTGCGGCTTCGGATCTTGGCTCCCGCCGTGCCTCGGACGGCGAGCCCCGGCCACCGCATTTCGCCGAGCAGCCGCATGCCACCGGTCGCTTTTCCTTCGCCGAGGTACGAGCGCCGGTCTCCGCTCGGACCGGTGACCTCGCCGAGCGCCGCCAATCCGAAGCCGCCGAGGGCTTCGGTGGGCACGAGCGTGGCTTTGGCCACGAAGCCGATGTCGCCGACAGCGGTCTGGGGCAGTACCTGGGTTCCGGCGAGCCCGCCGACATCGTCCCCGTCTTGGTAGATGACGGTCGGCAGCGTGATACCCACAGCCAGCTGGCTGAGCAATCCGAGCGAGGCGACGTAGTCCACCGACGATTGGTGGGCGATGGCACTTCCGGCCTCTCCGTTCTCGTCCTCCAACACGATGGGATCGATGGCGTGAGAAAACCAAACGCCAACGTTCCAGTTTCCCTGCCCAGGGGTCGCCGTGGGTTCCAGGTAGAGCGAGCCCGCCGGATCGACCGGTGGACGAAACAGTCGGAGGTCCAACGAGGGTGTGGGTTGAGCGGCGACACCAGTGGACGTCAGGAGTGCCGCAACGCCGACGCCCCACGCGATCCCGAACGAGCGCCGCATGGCCCAGAGGGTAGTGTTGCCCCACCCGGATGGGAGGAAAAATGTCGCGGGAGCACGGTTTCTTGCCAAAAGCGCCTCTCCCGCGCATCGTGGTTGCGCGCCACCGCCCCCAAGCGTACGCGCCCGCCAACAAGCATGGACGCGATCAGGATCCACGGAGGCAGCCGCCTCGACGGCAAAATCAGGGTCGGCGGCGCCAAGAACGCGGCGCTGCCGATTCTGTGCGCCACCTTGTTGTCCGACGGACCGAGCCTGCTCAGAAACGCGCCCGGCTTGCGCGACATCGACACGACCGCGGCGCTGCTGAGGTTCCTCGGGCGCGATGTCCAAGTGGACATCCCGGAAATCACCGTGGCCGAGGCCACGCGCGACGCTCGACCCGAGGCCCCCTACGAGCTGGTTCGCCAGATGCGAGCCAGCGTGCTCGTGCTCGGGCCGCTCGTGGCCAGGTATGGTCGAGCAAAAGTATCGTTGCCCGGCGGGTGCGCCATCGGCGCGCGCCCCATCGACCAACACCTCAAGGGGCTCGAGGCGCTCGGAGCGAAGATCACGGTCGAACACGGATACGTGCTCGCCGAGGCCAACGGGCTCCACGGCGGTGAAGTGGCGTTCGACATGGAGACCGTCACGGGAACCGAGAACCTGATGATGGCGGCAGCGCTCGCGAAGGGTCGAACCACGCTCATCAACTGCGCCCGCGAGCCCGAGGTCGAGGAGCTCGGACGGGTGCTCAACAAGATGGGCGCCGAGGTCGAGGGCGCGGGCACGGATACGATCCACGTCCAAGGCAAGGACGAGCTACACCCTTTTGACCACGCGATCATCGCGGATCGAATCGAAGCGGGTACCTTCATGGCGGCTGTCGGGGCGACCGGTGGGGACGTCTTACTCGAGCACGCGCCGATGGAAGACCTCGTGCCCGTCATCGCGAAGCTTCGGGCGGCGGGTATCGAGATCGACCGGGAAGGTCAAGGAGTCCGGGTCCGGCGTGACGGCCCTCTTCGGCCTGTGGACGTGGTCACCGCGCCGCACCCCGGATTTCCCACCGACATGCAGGCGCAGTTCATGGTCCTCATGTGCTGTGCGGACGGAACCAGCGAGCTCCGAGAAACTATTTTCGAGAATCGCGACATGCACGCGCCCTAGCTCGGTCGCATGGGAGCCGACATCGTGGCCCACGGGAACATCGCTTTGGTGCACGGCGGCAAGGGGCTCAGCGGGGCGAGCGTGATGGCGACCGATCTGCGGGCTAGCGCTTCACTCGTCATCGCCGGTCTCGTCGCGGAGGGGCAGACGACCGTGCGCCGCGTCTATCACCTCGATCGCGGCTACGAGGCGATCGAAAAGAAGCTCGCCGCGGTCGGCGCGAACATCGAACGGTTTGCTCTCGAAGGAGCCACGCCTTGAGTCCCGGTCCCCTGACTCTCGCCATTCCGAAGGGGCGAGTGGCCAAAGCGCTGGTACCGCTACTCGAAAAGGCGGGGGTCGCCGCTCCGGGACTCTTGGCTGACGAGCGACGGCTGGTCCGCGAGAGCGAGGACGGCTCGCTCCGCTTCTTGTTGCTCAAGCCGGACGACGTGCCGACCTACGTCGAGTACGGCGCTGCGGATCTCGGCATCAGCGGTAGAGATGTGCTGCTCGAGCGTCGCTACGATCTCTATCAGCCCCTCGATCTCGGAATCGGCAAATGCCGGATGGTGGTTGCTGGTCCCCGGTCGGGTCGAGTGCCAGCTCGGCCTCGGATCGCTACGAAATATCCGCGAATCGCGTCGGAGTACTTTGCGAGCAAGGGGATCCAAGCAGACGTCGTGTACGTGCAGGGATCCGTCGAGCTCGCGCCGTTGGTCGGGCTGGCAAATCTGATTGTCGATCTGGTGGAAACCGGAACGACGTTGGCGGAAAACGACTTGGTCGAGCGCGAGGTCATCTGCGACATCTCGAGTGTGCTCGTGGCGAATCGCTCGCTTTTCAAGTTGCGGCACGCCCAGGTGCAGCCTTTGGTCGCCAAGCTGCGTGCGGCGACCGAGACGTGACCCGTCCGAACGCCTTTCTTCAACTGATCGCGATCGCGCCACTCGTCGGCGCGCTCCATTGTGCCGCCGAGAAGGTTCCTGCCGAAACGAGCGGCAAGCCGGTTTCGACACCGGGGTCCCACGCTTCTTCGCTCGAGTCCCGGGCGGCGATCGCAGACGCCGGGTCTGATTCCACGTCTCGGGATCTGGTCGAACAAGACGTGCTCGAGGCGGGCTCAGAAGCGACGGAACCAGACGGCGGAGTCGCCGACGTGGATGCTGGCGGCGACACGAGCGTTTGCGATGGTGTCTCCCGCGACCGAACCAAGATGGGATTGTCGCCTCGCGAGGCGTGCGTCCCCGTCATGCGTGCCTATCCCAACTTCGTTTCGTGTTTCTCCGCTTCCGCCACCGCCAAGGAGGGCGGCGGGGGGAGCGTGACTTTTCTCTGGACGATCACCGCGTCCGGCTCGCCGTTTCAGATCCGTGCGACCGACCTCACGCTCGGCGGTGACTTGGACTTCATCGATTGTCTGCGCGGTGAGATCGGAAAGCTGCGCTTCCCGAAGTCCGACAAGAAGACGAACATGATGTGGCCGTTCGAGTTCACCCCCCCGAAAAAGAAACCCTGATCCACCCGGGGCGCCATCGCGTCCATGCGGTCCATTCGGCCCGGAAGTTTGCCGGCAGCACGCGCCCACCCGGCGGATAGCGGGTTGTCGAGCCGTTTGTGCGCCGCCGGCTGCTCAACGGTTGACCACGCTTCGAGCCCTGCCACGCTCCACTCGATGTCCGTCGAGATTGTGGACTACGAACCGACGCACGAATCCGGGGTCGTTTCTCTCTGGCGCAATGCCTTCGCCTACGCGGAAGCGCGGAACGAGCCGTCGAGCGTGATTCGGTCGAAAATCGCCAACGCCGACGGGCTCTTCTTGGTGGCGTTGCAGGAGAAGCACGTAGTCGGGACGGCGATGGGCGGGTACGACGGACACCGAGCCTGGCTCTATGCGGTGGCCGTGGACCCTGGTCTTCGACTGAGGAGCGTCGGGCGACGCCTCGTCGTCGAGCTGGAATCACGATTGGTCCTGCTCGGGGCGTGCAAGATCAACCTTCAGGTGAGGAGCGACGATCCGGGTGTCGTCGCTTTTTACGAGTCCCTTGGCTACACGGTCGAACCTCGAACCAGCATGGGCAAGGCGGTCGACCGGTAGCCAGGTGTCATCCGCGTAGCACTAGTAGGAATCCATCGCCGTATTGCTCGGCTTTGCTCGGACCGATGCCGTGCACGGTCAACAACTCGTCGTGGCTCGTCGGCCTCAGCATCGCGAGCTCGCGCAGGGTGCGATCGCTCGCCACGACGTAGGGCGGCACCCCTTGTTCGCGGGCGAGCTCGGTGCGGTGCAAACGGAGGAGCTCGAACAGATCGCGCCCGTTTTCGTCGAGATCCGAGACGTCTACTTTCGGCCGTTTGGGCCCACGCTCGCGTCTCGGGAGCGCCTCGTCTTTCGAAGGTAGAATGAGTCTCGCCGGCCGACGTCCTTGCATGACGTCGGCCCCCTCGCGAGTCAGCTGCACCACCGGGCGATCCGCTCCGCTGAACGTCACCCAGCCCGCGGTGACGCAGCGGTTGAGTACTTTGGAAATCCAGGCTGCCGGGTACTCGCTCAGGATCCCGAAGGTGGAAACTTCATCGAGCCCCGAGCGAGCCAGGCGCTCGTCGGTGTCCCCATGCAACAACTTGGCTGCGGCGTTGAGGCCGAAGCGTCGATTCACTCTCGCGACACCGCTCAGCGCCTTGCGCACGATCAAAGTCACTTCTTCCGTCGAAGCGTCTTCGTCGTCGACCAAGCGGCCGCAGACGTCGCACTTGCCGCACCCGCCGAGACTCTCGGACTCGTCTCCGAAGTAGCGCAAGATCGCGTCGTGTCGACAGCTGCCGCCTTCGGCCCAACGCATGAGCTCGAGAAAGAGGTTCCACTTGTGTTCGACCACCTCTGGCAATGGCATCCGGTCGTTGACGGGCATTTCGAGCAATCGACGCCGAAGCGGCAGGTCGCGCTCGGACCACAAGAGCAATCCCCAAGCCGGCTCGCCGTCGCGCCCCGCGCGTCCGACCTCCTGGTAGTACGCCTCGATCGATCCCGGTGGTCCGAGATGAATGACGGCCCTCACGTCCGAGCGGTCGATGCCCATACCGAACGCGTTCGTGGCGACGACGAGCTCGAGCTCTCCGCGGATGAATTGCTGCTGCGCCGTTTCCCTGGCCGCGGCGGACAAGCCCGCGTGATAGGCGGCGACTTTCCACCCGAGCCCTTCGAGGCGATCCGCCTCCTTTTCGGTTCGCTTTCGTGTCGGCGAGTAGATGATCGCCGTTCCGGCGTTCTTCTCCGGTCCACCGAGTGCTTCGGCGAGCAACGCGTCGACCTCGGAAGATCGCTGAGCGTCGCTCGGCGCCCGCGCGGCTCGAAGCGCGAGATTGGGTCGCGCGAATCCGCGCAGGTGCTGCGGCGTCTCGGCGCCGAGCCCGAGGCGGGCGAGAATTTCGTCGCGAACTACCGGCGTGGCGGTAGCGGTACACGCGATGATCCGCGCTTTGGGCAAGCTCTGGAGCAGCTGTCCTATTTGCATGTACTCGGGTCGAAAGTCGTGGCCCCACTCGCTGATGCAATGGGCCTCGTCGATGGCCACGAGCGGGCAATCGATGGAGTCGAGCACCGACCGAAAACCCTGGTCGGCGAGTCGTTCGGGCGCGACGTACGCGATCTTGTAGTCTCCTTGACGTAGCCCTTCGAGTCGCGCGCGAAGCTCGGTGCGGTCGAGGGTCGACGCGAGATAGGTCGCGCGCACTCCGCGTTCTTCGAGCGCGATGACTTGGTCGTTCATCAACGAAATCAACGGCGAGACGACCAGAGTCGTGCCAGGTAGCAGGCTCGCCGGAAGCTGATAGACGAGGCTCTTGCCGCCGCCGGTCGGTGCTACGAGTAGCAGGCGACCGCCGTCGACGAGAGTGGCGATCGCCTCGCGTTGCCCGGGCCGAAAGCTCTCGTAGCCGAGCTTCTTCAGGCCGTCTTCGAGCCCGATGGAACCGCTCGAGGTAGCTTGGGCCGCGTCAGTCATCGACGATCACCGCCCCCTCGAACGGCGCCATCCCGGTGGGGTCCTTACAGCAGCGAAAGCTCACGAAGTAGTAGCGAAATTCGGGCTCGTGGCTCGTCGTGACCGGACGGCAGGCGTTTCTGACGTGCCCCCAGGCGCCTCCTTTGAGCGCCGCGAAGACGGCCTTCTTTTTCGGCCGGTCGCGATCGGCGATCGCCCACTCGTCCATGTTGCCGGTCAGGTCGTAGACCCCGTAGTCGCTCTTGCAGGTCTCCATCGAGCCGCTGGGTACGCTCCGGTCGAGCCGGTCGAGCTCCTTTTGTGCTTTTGCTTTGTCCTTCGAATAGATGAGCCCGAGCTCGGGTGTGACCCACCGGTTGTCGATGTTGCACTTTTTTGCATCGCGAGTGTGCCCGTGGGGAAAGGGCTTTTCCTCCGGGCCTTCGCAAGCAGCCACCCATTCGCTTTCGTAGCAGAGACGTTTGCCCCGCGCGGCACACGAGCCCATCGCGTCGTACCAATCCACCATGACCGGCGGCCGCGCCCCCAACTCGTTCGGAAACTCGTAGCGGTCGATGCAGTAGTCGAGCGCGATTCGCTCGCCGATGCATTTCTGGTTTCCCACTTCGAACTCGTGACAGATCGTGATGTGGTTGGAGGAGTCGTACTCGCTCTTCGAGCAGCGCCGCTGCATCTCGGTGCAAAATTCCTTCTCGATGTGCACCATGTCGTCGGGGCAGGCACGCGGCGCGGAAGCGGCCACCGCGCTGTCGGGCGAAGCGTCGCCGGCGTCCACCGCCGAAGCTGCTGGCGCCCGCGGGGGTAGCTGTCGTCTGGGGATGGGGGCTTCCGGCATTGGGGGCGGTTCCGTGGGTTGGGCGCCGCACCCGATGAGCGCCGCACAAAAAATGCTCGTAGTGAACGCGACCGGCCTCACGCCGACCGAGTACCGCGATTGCACCAGCGTGCTCAAGGGCCGGTTCAGAATCAGCGCCTCAGATCGAAGCGCCCGGCCGAGCGCCGGTTGCGGAAACCCGTCCCGCACGACGCCCGGCCGCACGAAATCACTTCGACGAACTGTGCTTGTCTTTCCCGTCTTTCTCGGTTGGCGGATCGAGAACGACGAGGGGTTTGAGCCGGCGGAGACTACGGACACCGATGCCCCGGACACGGAGCAAGTCGGAGACACGTCGAAACCGCTTGAGCCGCGTCCTCAGCTTCACGATCGACTGCGCGCGTTTCATGCCGACTCCCGGTAGGCGAGTGAGCTCTTCGGCACTCGCGAGATTCAGGACGATTTTCCCGTCCGCTGTGACTCCTTCGCTGGTTTTCTTTTTGGGTTCGCTCTGGTGAGGGTGTGCGAGCGCTACGGCCGACTCCACGGCGCGTTTCGCCGACGCCGGCCCGAGGGCGGCTTTGGCGGCCGCCGTCTGTGCGCCGTTGGCCGTGGGCTTGAGCCAAGTCGCGGCCAAGCCCGCTCGTGTGGTGCTGGTCAGCGCGGTGGCATCGACGTCGAGGGCGAGCCCCGGACCCGAAAGCACGCTCACGACACCGATTGTCGCAAGCCCGAGCATTCCAGCAGTCATTGCGGTCGCCCGAATGGCGACCGGAAACCAGACGTTGTCCCGGCATCTTTCGACGAACCGGCGGAGCCGCCCGAGACGTTTTTTGTCGTCTCTTTTGGGCATTTCGAGCGAAGAATGACGCTCGGGCGACTCGTGTCGGTTCGCGGCCGGGTCGGTGCAGATTTCGACCACGTCCACGTTCTTGCTCCGTCAGAAACTCGCCGCCGCGGACTCCTGCGCCCCGTTCGCGCCGACGGGTTCACCGTCCTCGCGCGGCACGTAGTCGCGGATCTGCATGGTGGCTTCCTTGTCGATCGGCACAGCGTCGAGCTTGACGTTGAGTGATCCGTCGCTGTTGACGAACGCGCAGCCGATTCGATTCCAGAAGCTCTTCTCGTTTCGCGAGGTGACGACGTAGACGATCTTCAGTTTGCTTTGGTTCATGGCTTCTTCCTTTGAAAGGTGGCCGGCAAACTCGCCGGACGAAGAGCCCCATTGCGAGCGGCGTGCCACCTTCGATCGCCTGCAAAACACCTGATTTTTGGAGTCTCGGCGCCCACGAACGAGCTGGCCGCCGCCGCCACCCGCCGCCATGTGGCCACCGACGTTTGTTGCTCGGCCGACTACTCCCCTGGATCTGTGATTGCTTCCGAAACTCGGCGGCCCCTCCGGGGCGAGGCCGCCGAGTCTTGACGGCAAAGGCACAGATCTGATCCGTGTCCCGGTTCTTTCCAGAGTGTGGTGGACTCC
>JAJDAH010000262.1 GCA_029261965.1 Polyangiaceae bacterium | reverse complement strand
GACGCCCACCGCCCAGATGAAGCCGACGAGCTCGCGCGCGACGGCCGTCACGACCTTGCCGGCGGGCTTGTTCATGTTGCTCAGCCGCCAGTGGCGCCGGTGCAGACGCTGTTGCGCCTCCCGCGCGATGCCCATGACCTCCTGGCTCAGCGTTTGCTCCAACTGTTTCTGCCGTTGGTTGATCCGCGGACGGTGGCGGTAGTGGTGAGCGGCCTCGACCAGGACTCGGCGTAAATGCGAGTTGCCCGTTGATCGACGACGGCTACCGCGATCGTTTCCGCGTGTACATCCATGCCGACGAATCGTGTAATCTTGCCCATGACCGGTTCCTTTCACGTGTAGCTCTGCGCGTGCCGCTTCACGGTGTTGCGCGTAACCTACGGTTTCGTGACTCGAGTCGGTCGGTCCATTCTGACTAGGCAGACATGAGAACCGTACCGGGGGCATCTTCATGACGGTAATTCGAGCTGGAGGCGACGCGTACACGGTAGTCGTCACCGTCGATACGGAACCGGAGTTCATGGCGGATCTCGAGCGGCACGCTCGCTTGGGCCTCGAGGTTTTCAGAGGCATTGACGGATTCATTTCCGGGGCGCTTCACAAGAGTCACGACGAGCGATCGATAGGCCCGCGGCTTCCGGGTGAACTGCTGCTCGTCATCAAATTTGAACTGCAACGTTCACTACTACGCATGGAAGAAGAGTTTTCGAAGCGCTTGCCAGGTCCGCTTCGCGCCTGACAAGCTCATGGATCAACTTCGAGTCGCGCGCTAGAATTGGTCCCTGCAGCTGAATCCAAGATCGATCGCCATGCGGACCGCGCCGCTCCTAGACTTGATGAGAGCGATCACCCCACTTCTCAGTTCCGCAGTGATTCTGGCCACCGCTTGTTCGAGCGATGGCGCTGCTTTGGACCTCTCGACCGCCGGGACCGTATCCGTGGGTCGCAAGCTGTCCGTCACGCTCCAAACCATCGGGCCCGGGTCGTACGGGACGCCGGAGATTTCTTCCGACGCCGTTGAGTTTCTCGAGATGACGTTTCCGGAGTTGCAGAATCCTGGCGGCCCCATGCAGGTCTACGAGTTTCGCGCAGCAGCTCCTGGTCCAGCGGACGTGGTCATTCCTCATTCAGTGCGCGCAGAACCATACGAAGCAAGTGTGACGGTGCGGAAGTAGGTTTCGATCGTGCGGCGGCGACCCGAAGCCGCACAACAACGGTTCGCAGCAGACGGGGAAGTCGAAGGAGTCGACGCGTGCCGGGTTCGCTTCGCGCCCGGCAAGCTCAGTGATTCGCGGACGTCGAGCTGCTGGAGTTGAGTGGCTGCCCCGCAGCTGCGATCTTCTTCGCAGACCCGGGAACGCTTGACGCGATCGAGCTATCTGGACCCAGTCTCGTCAGGCTTGGGCGCGATCGTTCACGAGAGCGCGCTCGTGTCCAGATGTACATTGCTCAACGTGTGAACGAAGCGGCACAATATGCGGATGGTCGGCCCGCTCATGGATCAGGTTCACGTCGAACGGCTCTAGAGTCCCACGTCGCGGTTCGGCGCCATGGTGATGTTCCCGAGCTCATCTCGTCGTAGGGAACGCCGTCCATCCAGCATCGCCAAACCATGCAGATCCATTCGAACGCCACCGGCGTCGGATGGGCTCCCGCGCACACCACCGCAGGATCTACACTCTCGGCCGATGGCAAACACGCACGGGGCGCCGAGCGCGACGGTGGTCATTTCATTTCGAGTCGCAGACGAACGGCGAGACGCCTACGAGGCTTGGCAAGCACGCATCACCGCGGCAGCCGAGGGGTTCGACGGCTACGTCGCTACGGAGGTGTTTCCGCCGAAGGTCGGCACCCAAGACGAGTGGGTCGTCGTGTATCGGTTCGACACGCCCGCCAATCTCGGCGCGTGGGTGAGCTCGAACGAGCGTCGCGACCTGCTCGCCGAAGCCGACGCCGGATCTCTGACGACGGACACGCACGAACAGGTCATCGCGACACCCTCCGGAAGCAGGAACGCGGTGAGCGTCGTCGCGTCAGGTCGGGTGAAACCGGGTCGCGAACGGGAGTACGAGCGGTGGCAGGATGGCATCACCGCGGCGGCGAGAGAGTTTCCCGGCTTCCTCGATAGCGAGCTGTTTCGAGCGCTGCCCGGGGTTCAGCAGGATCCGGTGGTGGTGTTTCGGTTCGCGAGCGCCGAGTGCCTCGACGCTTGGCTCGAGTCCGATGTCAGAAAGCAGTGGCTCCGGAAGGCCGAGCCGCTCGCGAGCGACTCGCGCTTGCAAAGAGTGGGCGGCGGGCTCGACGGTTGGTTCCCCTCTGGCGCGAGCGGCGACGAGCGTGTTCCCGACTGGAAGCAAGCGTTCGCCGTGCTGCTCGCGCTCTACCCCACGGTGATGCTCTTGACGATGTACCTGTCGCCCCAGCTCGACGCGCTGCCGCTCGCGGTCAGCATGTTCATCGGCAACGTCGTGAGCGTGGCACTCTTGACCTGGCCACTCATGCCGGCGGCCAATCGTGTTCTCGGCCCGTGGTTGAAGCCGCGCACGCGGAGCGCCACCGTCGTCGGGACCTTGGCGCTCTTTCTCGGCTACGCGGCGATGGTTTGGGGATTTCTGGCGGTGACCTGACCGCCGACGCGCGCCGCTAGTACAACAGGCGCCGAATCAGCTGCAGGCCCATGAGCAGAACCATCGGCGAGAGGTCGAGACCGCCCATGGCGGGGAGGACCTTGCGGATCGGTCCGAGCAGGGGCTCGGTCAGACCGCGAGTGACTTTCACGATGGGGTTGTCCGGGGACAGCTGCACCCAAGAGGTGACGACCGCCACGAGGACGACGATCGAATACACGTCGAGGAGCCTGAGCAGGAGCATCACTGACAAACGTGCGGCGCCATGGGCTGCCGTCAAGGCCGCGGGGCCCGCCGTTGGGGCCCTTTCGGGCTATTTCACCGTAACTTTCATGTTTTTGACCTGGCTTCCGACGGCCTTGTCGCACTTGTCGAAGTTCGAGAGCTGTGAAATCGGGATGACGCGCTGAGAGGTGGCGCCGGGGTCCACGTCCTGGCAGACGCCTTGGACCGAAGCCACGGTGCCGTTGGCGCAGTCGAACTGAAGATCCCAACAAACGCCGAGCTGGGCGTTGCCCTCGACGTGCTTGACGTCGCAATTGATCTGCTCGGTCTGGCCCAGGCAATTGACCTCGGCTTTGCCCTTCTTGTTGTTCTTGCACGCGAGCAGCGCCCCGATGACCAAAACGGCGGCGAGCAACACTTCGTGACGCGAAACTCTCATGATGCCTCCTGAAAATATTGTCGCGGACGATACGCGAGCGCACCGCGGCTGGCTACCCGCAGGAATAGCGCTTCTGGAACCAATGCCGGTACTCGAGCATGCGCTTTTGCTGCTCCTCGGGCGCGCGCCGCTTGCAGGTGGCGGCCTCGTCGCTGTTCGGTGGAGCACCCCAGCGCACCTCGGGGCAGTCGTTGGGGTTGTAGCCCATCTCGAGGGCCTTCTGACGAGCCAGCATCTGCTTCATCGACAGCACTTGGACCGAGCCGTCCGAGCGCTTGTATTCGATCGTCATGCCGCGTGACCACGCCTCGTGCTTTTCCACGAGCTCGGCAATCGATGCGCCGGTGCGGGCGGCCACGTCCGGGAAGGCCAAGAGCACATCCATGCCGACCAACAGTCGCATGTCCCGGCACGGGGTCGAAAGCGCCTCCCAAGGTCCGGTCGTCTGAAAAATCCCGCGACCCGGAGGCATCGGCAACGCTTCGTAGTCGCGCTCCTTGGCGAACTCCTCGGCAATCGCGATTTCGCTGACCCGCGATTCGAGCTGTGCGTGCAGCGCCTCGTGGAGGCGGTGATACTCGCGGTCAGGCGAGAGCGGTTTCGGATTGATGAGCGCCGCGAGAGTTGCGTAGAAATCCGCCGAGCTCATCTTCTTTTGGGCGGTGGAGAAGCCGCCGTAACCCTGGGTCACATCAATCTCGGCGTTGCCGAGGAGGCGCCGCGTGCGCCTTTCTTCCTCCGGCACCTCGTCCCACACGATGGGACGAAACGCCTTGAAGCCGTAGCCACCGACGGGATGCGAATCCGGAAAGAGGAAGTTCCCCCGCCAAAATCTCTTGATACCGACGGTGCCATCGGGTTGAGCGTCCACGGCGAGAAGCAGCCCCGCTCGCTTCTCGGTTTGCGGCCGCCATTTCACGACCGTCAATGTGTGGCCGTAGGGATCCGAGAACACGGCGCCCGGGCGCAGCTGCTGGCGGTCGAGCGCGACGGGATAAAGATCGGTCTCGTCGTCGTCGAGGGCGGTGCGCAGGCTTCTCGCCTGGATCGCGTCTTTGAGCTCGACGAGATAACGACGGAGCTGGCGGGCGGGGTGCGGAGGATCCGCCGGCGCGTCGTATGGTGGCTTCGCTACGGCGACAGCGACACCCCGGGCAGCGGCGTCCCCGGTCGCGTGGTCGCGCTTTCTTTTCGGTGTCGCGTCGGTGTCGAACGCCTCGTCCATGAGCGTCCAATCGATGCACTCGGGTGCCCCATTTTCCCCGTTCTTCGAGCAGTCGTGCACGCCGAACGGCAGGTCGAGCTTCCACGCGAAGTACGCGCGAAGGAAAAACGGGTTGTCCGCACAGTCCGGGGTCAGGTGCAGCGCTTTGGCGTCCGTGCGTGTGTCTTCGTCGAAGCCGAGGTGGTCGTGAAGAAAGTTGCGCGACGGATTGCGGGTCACGGCGTGCAGCCCCTTCCAACGCTTGCCCTCGCGCGCGTCGAAGAGCAGCTCGAGCCACGACGAATACAGCGACTCGGCGTGGGCGTCCCAACCGCGGTCGGCCGTGAGCGGTCGCTTTCGGGTACGCAGGGCGCGTTCGGCGACGGTGAATCGGTGGCAGGCGCGCGGCTCGCCGTCACTCTCGAGTCGAGCCACGAGCCGGCCGGCCGCCGGAGCTTCCACTTCGGCGCGCCAGAAGTAGGGGGGGCCGCCGCCTCTCTTCAAACGCGTGGCGGTGAGTGGCGCGTCGGGTCCGTCGACGTCTATTTTGATGGCGCCGTCGATCGGCGTTTCGGACGTGAAGAGAATGCGCACCGGAGCCCCCTGGGCGGGGCGGGCCGGCGAGGTGAGCACGGCGATCGATTCGGGTACCCGGCACGATTCGTCGACTTTTTCTTTGCGGCTCGAGGACCGGGCGAGCCACTGCTCCGCGCTCTTCTTCCAAAGGTCCGGGGCAAACGGCGAAGCGTCGGCGATGGTCTGCTCGGCGTCGGCCCAATCTCTTCGGGCCATGGCGGCGTCGAACCTTCGCCGGGTTTCGTCCATTCGCCGCGCTCCGATGATGAGCGCCACCCGTCTCGACAGGGCGGTCACCGGTTCGCGCTTCTTGCAGTCGATGCAATGCTCCAGATAGCGCTCGGCGCGGGCAAGAACGCCGGCGGCGGTGATGCGTACCGTGGGCGTGCACCACGCGCGCTCGCCGGGGCAAGGCAGCAGCATTCGGTCGTGGCGCGCGGCCAGCTCGCGCGCTCGCGCGTGGTCGGGATCGTGCTTGACGAAGGCACGAATTTGCTCCGCGCTGGCGCCTTCGTCGGGCTCCGCCGGCGCTGCGGGAGCGGGTGCGGCTGCGGGAGCGGTCTTCGGCGGCGGTGCGGCCTTCGTTTCCTCGGCGGGTGGCGCGGTGACTTCGGTCGGTGCCGGAGTTGGTGCAGCGTCGGCTCGTCGAGCGCACCCGGTGAGGGGGACGACCGTCATCAGAAGCGCCGCGACGGCGCCGCTGCTCGTCGAGGAGGCCGGCACGCGGGGGATGATAACAGTCTCTCGCCGGGCGGCACTCGAAGCCAAAAGCCGTGAGGTTTGGCCATCTTCTCATCGGCCGGCAGTTCTTCTCATCGGCCTGCAGTGGTGATAGCTTCGGGGCGATGACTCGTCCTTGGAAGGCGCTCGGCGCCTGTATCGCCGCCAGCGCTCTGCTGCTTGCCCTGACCGCCCCGTCCGCTGCCGGTCACACCGAAACCGCGCCGCTCGAATCCCCCGGGTTCGACGACGAGTGTTTCGAGTGGACTTACCCGGACGATGCGGCGTGCGGCGAGCTCAAAGGGAAAGAGGAGTGCAAAGCTTCTCCGACCATCGAGAACAGTGACGACGAAGACAAGAAGGAGAAGTGCAAGCCTAAGAAGGGCGACGAGTGCTTCTGCGACTGACGGGCGTGGTCTAGAGCGCCGCGAAGATTTTTTCGGGGTGAGGCGGGCGGGGGCTCGGGCGGGGGCGAGTGGGGCGGCTGTTGATTTGGGGTAGGGGCGGAAATGAGCCCATGGGGAACTGGCATGCGGTTGGTCGGGGGGCGCTCGTGTGAGTGCGGGAGCGGGAGAGAGAGAGACCGCGGCGTTTTAGCGTGCCGCCGTGCTCGGGGCTGTCCAGGCCGGGGTCGTGCTCGCGTGCTCGCCTCGCTTTCGCTCGGCTGCGCGCGGCTGCGGTGTCGCCGGGCGTTGTGCAGTGCTCTGCTGAACGTGGCGGAAGGGAGCTACAGCCGCGGCAAGAATCGGGCGGCGCGGTACCACACTGCGCTCGGGTCGCTTCGCGAGGTGTTGGCGTGCTTCGAGGTGGCGGCGGCGCTCGGGTACGTGCCCGCGGTGGAGGCTGCTCTTTCGATACCGCGCGCCCGCGCGTCGTTTCGCCTCGCCCGTCTCGGATCTCGCGGGCGTCGTCGTCTTTTTCGCGCGTCGTCGCCTTGTTCACGGAGATGTTGGTCCCTGTGCCGGCTACCTCGCATGTCCGCAGCTGAAATCACCCGGCAAGCATCACGCCGCCCGTCGATAGTCGAGATGTAGTCCATTGAGAACCCGGAGGGCGATGACGTCGCCCTGCCCAAGGCCGGCGGTCGATGAACCCTGCCGGAGCGAGCTTATCGATCCCTTGATGCGGCCGTGACTCGTTGAAATAGCGGACGTACTCGATCAACGTTTCGAGCAAGTGCCGCTCGCCGAGGATGAGAATGTGATCGAGGCAGTCGCGCCGGACGCTGCCGAGAAAACGTTCGCATACCGAGTTCATGAGCGGGGCCTTCGCGGCGGTGCGCAGGACGCGCGTGCCCGCTCCCTTTGCGACGCCGTCAAACTCCTCAGTAAACTTGTCATCGTTGTCCCGAATGATGACCCGCAGCCCAGAGACGAGTCTTTGGATTGGTGTGCGAAGAACGGACAGTACATCTCGAAGCCGAGGCTGAAGTCGCTACTGCGAACCCTGGACAAGCGCGCCGGCGACGAGTTCGCCCCGTTCGGCCAGGCGATTGCCTAGCACTTGGGTGGGAACTGGCCGGGAGCGAAAAGCACACAACGCGCCTATCGAAAGAAATGAAGCTCCTCCAGCTGAACCCGCCGCGCGACAAACCCGTGAGTTGGCCCCATGTCAGTGAATGGATTGCCAACGAAACTCGGCGCCTGGAGCGAGGGGCCTCGACCATCGTTCACTCGGGGTCCCTCGGCGAGGGGTCGCCGTTAGCCGAAGCCCGCAACGCATCTGGATGACGTCGGCGTGGTGGATGACGCGGTCGATGAGGGCGGTGGCGCAGCTTGCGTTTGGGAAGATGGTCGGCCAGTCTCGAAACGCGAGATTGGTCGTGAGTACGAGACTCTTCTTCTCGTAGCGCCTGCTGACGACCTGGAAGAGGAGGTCGGCGTTTCGGTTGTCGAAGGCGAGAAAGCCGATTTCGTCAATGACGAGAAGACCGACCTTGGCGAAATACTTGAGGCGGCGGTCGAGCGCGCGGGCAGACTCCTGGCCGGCCAGATCGAGCAGCAGCTGTGCGGCGGACAGGAACAGGACGCCATGCCCGTTGAGGATGGCCTGGTGAGTGATGTTCTGCGCGATCATCGTCTTGCCGAGACCTTGGGGGGCGACGAGGACGACGTTGCGAGTCGACTCCATGAAGTCGCCGCGGATCGTCGACTCGACGAGTGCTTGGTCGATCTTAACGAGCCCGCATCGAAGAAGCTGCTCGACTCGCTCACCGGGGTGTAGCGCCCGCCGGCGGCTCGGAGCCGTTCGGCTAGCGACGTTTCACCGGTCGTGGGGTTGGGTGCGACTTGCGGAAGTCACGCGTTGAACTGAATGATCCGATTGCGGTCGACGAAGCCCGCGCGGGTGATGGCCTTTTGCGCAGCGACGTTCGCTTTTTCGGTCGAGCAGATCGACTTTAGCCCGATTTTCTCGTTGAGTGCGGCGAGCTGCCTGAGGATCTGCGTGGCGAGCCCGCGCCCTCGCTCCGACTTGGCGACGATGACGCCGACGTCGGCGTAGCCCGTCTGGTACTCGTCGTAGCCGCGCCGCTCGCCGGTGGCGATCAAGGTCCCGTGCTGCCGGACGCCGAACAGCTCTCGACGGCGGATGAGGTTGCTGAGATAACCCTCGAGCCAGCTTTCGGGGGCGCCGATGCTCGCCGCGACGAATTCGACGGCTTCGGAGAGTTGCTGCGGCTCGAGCGCGGTCAGGGCGAGCTTGCTGTCGGCGGCGGCAGTCGTGGCCATCGCCTTCTCGTCCTGTTGATACATCAGTGCGTTGACCTCGAAGCTCGAGAGGTGGTCGAAGCACTGGGACAAGTAGAGCGGCTCAGCCGTGCTGACAAACGCGCCACTGACGTTCCCTAGGGCTGGAACTTGCCCCGTCACAATCGCCTCGAAGAGCGAAGAAGACTCTTCCTGGAACTCGGGACGGACGAAGAACTGCAGCAGGTAGCCCTCGGTATTCATGCAGCAGAAGCCGACCAGGTCCCCATCGATCGAGAAGCCGTAGTGCTGAGCGACAGGTACGAAGCCACACAGCCACATGCCATCGAGCGGTGCGGTGGTTTGATGCAAGTACTGATGCTTGAGTCCAGAGAGCGCATCAGTGGATTCGAGTCTATCGACGTTCATCATCGTCTGTCTCCTCAGGCGACCCTGCACATGTCGGCAGCAGCCTGGATGAGCTGAGGCTTCGTCGACCTCAGCGGGTAGCGTTCGTAGACGCACAGGTAGTGGAGCGCGACGCCGTCCAGCATCGCGAGAAGCACTCGAGCCTTCCGTTTGGGCTGAGGAGCGCCTGCTTGCCTGAACCACGCGTTCAGCGTGGCCAGGAGGAGAGCGGCCCGTTCTTGCTGCGGTTCGAACACGATCTCGCTGAGCTCTGGCATCAACATCAGCGTCAACTGCAACTTGAGAAAGCGCCGTTCGGCCTTCAAAAGATTGAAGTACCGATCGATGAACAGCGACAGCGATTCTTCGTGGGAGTCGCCGGGCTCTAGCGTGGCGGCAACCGAGGCCATCTTGGCTGTGGCGTCGTGAATCAGCGCGGCGAGAAGTTCTTCTTTGCTGCTGAAGTAGTTGTAGACGAGCCCTTTCGAGACGCCTGCCTGCTCGGCGATTTGCTCGACTGTGGTGGCGAAATACCCGTTGGTTTCGAACAACCGCATCGCGGCATCGAACAGCTTTCTTTTGCCGCGTTGAGGTCTCATCTGCAGTGCCCCGGCAGCCTCTTAACTGACTGCGCGGTCAGTTAAGTTATTACGGCGCACATGGGAAGCTGTCAAGGGTGAGCGCGGGCAGTGCCCTGGAACGCTCGAAGCGCATTCGCGTGCAACCCAGTCGACGCCTCCGGCTAACGGATGGCAGAGGCCTCGAGTCGACGACGACCGGGTGTCACTCACCACTCGGTGCAGGTCGCCGCGGGCCGATCGTGATCATCACCGACAACATCAGCACGCGAACAGGCGCGGTCGCTCGAGTGTGGCTCGACCGACACCCTCGGGTACGGTTCGTCTTCACTCCACAACACGGGAGCTGGCTGAATCAGATCGAGATCTGGTTCGGCATCCTCGCGACGCAGGCGCTCCGATATGGGTCGTTCAACAGCGTCCGCGCGCTCAGCGGCGCGATCTACCGCTTCACGCGGTACTGGAACCGTGTGCGCGCGAAGCCGTTCGAGTGGACCTACACCGCGCGCGTGCTGCACGCCCGAAATAACCGTCGTGACTTGTGAGACACAGCACATGTGAGCTCACTCGAATAGCCTTGCGATTTGAACCCCTACGCCTCAGCTGGGCACTTTTTCGAGCTCGTCAACGTCGGCAGCGTCGCGAGATCGTCTTGTTGCCCTCTTGTTCGTGAGCAAGTCGTCTCTGCTGATGAAACGCGTCGGCTCTCCAAAGAGGATTCCGTCGACTGCTCGGGTCATCACGTCTGTTGTCGAAACGCCATCGATCTCCGGTAGCAGATCGACCCGTTCCCCATGAAACCGGACGACGGCAAACTCGTCAGACGGACCGAGGAGATCTTCTGGCTTCGCACTCGGAACTCTATCGCGAACGCACTCGGTGAGCCGTCGCGCGTTCTGTTCCGTCTGCACGTACAGGATATCGAGGTCCTGCGTCGCCCGCGGGTAGCCGTGAAACGCCACCGCGTGGGCGCCAACGACGACGTACTCAACCCCGGCGGCGTTTAACGACTGAAGGAACCTCTTCAGAGGCTCGGCCATTGTCGACTTCCATTTGTCGCATGCGACGACTCATCTCGACGGTGATCTCGACGCGCTGCTCGGGTGAGAGCGAACGCCAATAGCGCCGCTGCTCTTCTGCAAGTGCCGCGTGGGTCGTCTTTTCGAGCACGAAGTCAGCGTAGCACTAGCACGCCCGACCGCGCCACGGCGTAGTCATGCCACAGCCAGTCGAGCACGCCTCCCCATCTCGCCGAGCACGGCTTGGGTAGATGGACGGATTTGCGAGAGCTCTCGCCATACGCAAACTCGGCGGTTTCGATGGCCGCAAACGGCAACGCCTTCATCTTGTTGTCGGAGCTCGCGGAGGACGAGCGAGGCTCCCAGATCCAGCGGGTCACTGCCCAACGATTCGAAGCCGCCACGGGTCGTTGGCCGGACCCCGAGGTAGTTCCAAACCTGACGGGCATTGCGACGATAGCCGCCGCCGGCAACGGCACTGCCTTTGCTGCGGTTCGCAACAGTGTGAGCCGGTACGTTTGCTTGGCCGAGTAGGGACTTCCCGATCCCGAAGTGGCCGGTACAACGTCCGATTCGACCGGTGCCTTCGCGGTACGGATCTCACGTCGTGAGCCAAAAGCCAGGTGTCATTTTTCCCGTAGCTGCGGCGGCTCTGTTGGGGAAGACTATCGTCGGAAACCCCGGACCGAGCTTGTGAAGAGAACGTCAGCGCTTCCCTTTCTGCTAGCCCCGCTCGTGCTCACGGACTGTGGGGCCGGGACGGCGGCTTGGTCGTGCTTCGAAGAACTGGACGGAAGCGGTTGCTTCTGTGAGGAGTCCGCGAGGGCCGGCGACGTCGTGAATGCGTCTGCGTGCGCGCCGTACCCGTGTTGTTTCTCCAAGGACGAATCTTCGTGTGAGTGCACGGAATCAGTTTCTTGCGATGCCGAAGTCGCGAGCCGACCGGGGGTGGCGGCCGTGGACCAATGTCCCCCTTCCACCGCGGTCGCGGGAGCGTGCGCGAGTGAAGGCGAGAATTGTCGACCTACCTACTTGCGATCGCAGGGGCTCGAAGGGTGTTGCCCCGGCGCTTTCTGCGATCTCGGCGCAGGCGTCGTGCCCGTTTGTCGCAGTGGCTCGGAGGAGGAGCTGGCGCGAGCGCGGGAATGCTCTGCGGCCGCCAACGCCGGGCCGCTCGATCGCCGGGGGGTGGAGCTCGTCGGCCCGCTCGTGACGTCGAGCGGAAACATCGATTTCGATACGGTCCCGTTTTTTTTCGTCAACTCCGGGCCGAACGGCTGCATCACCTCTATCGAGGCGACGATCGATCGAGCCGACACGGACTTGGGTTGCAGCCTGAGGATCACGGCGGGACCGAATGTCGACCCGGACGGGAACTTCATCATTCGCGAGCTCACGTTCAGTGCCCGTGACTGTGCGACCGCGCCCGACGGGCTCAAGGACAGCTACTTCGCGGATGGGCCAGAGCAGATTGACGGAGTGGCGACCTTTCAGGGCCTTGCTTGCGACGGCGGACTCGGGATCGAGAGCTACTGTGTCGCTGGGCGCTTCGAGTTTCGCGTCAACGGGACCATCCCGGGACGCTCATCGCCGTTCGGGCCGACGTTCGACGACCTAACCTTCGTCGAGCCGATCGTGCTCGAAGGCGCGGACTGCATCGGAGTCGTAGCGAGCACCTGCCCGGGCGGATAGCAGCGCGCCGGACCTTTCTCCATGGCGAGGGCCGTCGAGATGCTCGCTGGAGAGACGTGGCGTAGGGTTCTACCGCAACCGAGAGAAGTCGTGCCCCGAGCTCGTCAATCGAGCGAACGGCGTATTGTACGGGGGAAGGTGAAGGGGCTGTGGGCGGGTGTTCGGGGAGGGTTACCCTTGCGGCGCGCCTACGGCGCAGCCGAGGAAGCTGCCTCGTGCCGGATAGCGAAAGAGCCCGGCGAAGCACATTTCGTCGAGTGAGCTATCGCCGAATCCCACCTGGCGGTTCGTCGTGTTCCGATGGGTGCATTCCACTCGGATGTTCTCGCCCTCTGACATCTCGATCGGATCGATCATGTAGTAGATCTGCTCGTCGAAGCTGTAGGGTTCATCCACGAGTACGACGTCTCCCAGCAACGCGCTTTCCGCAACGACTTTCATGTGCACGCCGAGTTGGTGCATGTGCGGCGCAACGGCGAAAACGGTGAAGTCGTGGGACATCACGCAACCTCCGACGTGGGACACATCTTGTTGCGGTGGAATGTCGAGCTGCGCGGTTCCGCCGAGCACGGACTCGGCCAAGTGCTGTACGTCCTCTTCGGCGGCCGGCTGCATGCGCGTCCCCGAAGTGCCGCTCAACGCCTCCGCGCTGGTATTGAACAGGTGAAGATTGAGCAAGAGTTGCGTGCCCGCGGGGATTTCCAGGGCGACTCCTTCGGGAAATGTCATGCGATTCGTGCCCACGCCCGAGGCGAAGACGATCTGCGCGTGGTTCTCGAACGCCGAACAAGGCGCGGTGCCGTCGGGGCCGCTGGGCTGCCCCATGGTGAGCAGCGTGTGGTGTGTTCCGAGGGGGGCGATCGCCTCCAGAGCGGCGACGGTCGTGGCTTGATCGATCGTCTGGCGAACGCAGATGTACTCTTCGCCCGGCTCAATCGTCCAGTCGCCCGCCAGTACCGTTTCCCATTCTGGGCTCGCGCTCGGACCGCTCGCGCTTCCCTGCATCGGTTCCTGTCCTCCATCAGCGGACTGACTCCCGCAGCTGCTGGCTGAGACGGCGACGACAATCATCAGCGGCCGAACGACGGACGGTGTGCGCATGCGTTCACTCTATAGAACTCGGGTTCGCTCGACAATTCGTCCAGGAATTTCAGCAGCCGACCCGCGCTCTCGACCGATGGGGAACGGTGTCCGGTGGACGGCGGGCGCTGCGGATAGCGACCTGGGCGAGCGAATCGACACGAAGAATCTACGGATCGACATCGGCTATGAAGGCCGCAGTGTCGGCCTCTGAAGTGTTCGAGTACTTGGTTCGCGGCACGGCCTTCCACGTAGTCCTCGATGGGAAGGACCTAAACATGGACGGCCCGATGCCGCTGCGCATTGAGTGGAGCAGCGGTGCGGCGGTGGGCTACGTCACCTCGGCTGAGGGGGCTGAGGGATCTCCGAGCGTTTTCGGGGCGTGCAATCGAACATCCGGCGGTCCAGCTGTCCGCCCATGAGTTTCGCGAGGCGCAGATGTCACTGGGGCCAGTATGGCGCTGCGTCCTACGCGTGTCACGAAACCCGCTGGAAGGTGTGCGGTGCTGGGCAGCGTGATCACGCGCCGTCGCTAGAATCTCGCGAGCCGTCCGTCGAGGATCTCGTTCATGTTTGCCGAGAGTTCAACGCTCGCGGTGCGCGCTTGCGCACCTGAGAACAGGTCATCGTGACGGGAGACGGCTCGCGTCGCTTCGCTTCGCTCATGACGACGGTAGGCGTGTTCACGATGCCCGAAACGATTGTTCACGATTACGGGTATGCGCACGAGCCTAGAGCGCAAAAAAATGCGGTGTGTAAACTTTCTAGAACGCCGTCGACCTGGGTTTTCTCAGCCTCCCAATCTCTGCGGAGGCTCGAGTCAGAACGGGAAGTCGCGTTTGAGGAACTTCGGATGAGCGAGGAACGGATTATCCGGCAAGTGGCTCTGCACGCGCCGCATCCATTCGACGATTTCCGGCCGTTCGAGAAAGGCGTGCTCGCCCTCCATGCCTATCATGTAGCCGGACAGCAAGATCGGGTACGCGGATAGGTCGGCCAGAGACGGTACCGAGGTGCCCCCGAGGAAGGGCCCGCCGGAGAGCCGCGCGACGAATTCGGACGCCAACCGGCGGCGCATGACTGGCATGGGTTCGTTTCGGTCGAGGCCGTCGACCATGCGGACGATGAACTCGGCTCGTTTGACCGCGAACGGCCAGATTAGCTGCACGAATCTCGGCAGCGGTGTGCCACTGTTCACCACTGCGGCGAGGCGCCAACCGTTGCGTATCGCATGCCAGCTGTTGGTCCAATCGACGACTTCGCGGAACCGTGACGGGATGAGCACGTCGCTAATCCATCGGTCTTGGGCGAGGATCGTTTGGCGCTCGACGGCATCTTTTCCGAGCAGCGGTCGCTCCGGGTGGAGCTCGTCGAGCCAGATACCGAGCTCGGAGGACTCCAGCCTCCATTCATCTCCGATTTCGAGCACCGGCACGCGGCGTTGGCCGGTGAAAGCGATCTGTTTCGGCCGAACCGGATTTACCGGTACGTGGGCAAATCGCAGCTGCTTGTACTTGAGGTAGCAGCCGACCTTCATGACGAAGGGGCTGGTGGCGTACCCGTAGAGGGTAATTTTCTTCACGGCTTAGGCTCGTTGAGATCGATACGCACGCAGTCCTTGCCAATACCATGTTCGAGGAGCCGGAGCTTCTGCTGCGCAGCCCGCATTGCGTCGAAAAGACATGTGTCGGTCGCCAGCGAGACGAAGGTGTCCTCTGAGTGCCATGGCTCGTGCATCCTCGCGCAACGGGCCAGTGTTCGATTTGCCCGTCACGCGCCAGCGCAGTCATTTGATCACTGGCGCGGTGTCGCTTGCGTCGCTGGCCGCCATCGTCGCGGCGGCCCGGAGAAGAAACCGGACGCGAACGCAGAGGGTAAGGCGTGTGGCAACGGAGGGCGATGAAGACCATTCGAGGCCATCGTTCGAGCACTGCGGGGCGATGGGTCCGACGGCCTGCGCGATTCTCCCGCGCCCGCTCGTGAGCAGCGCGGGCCCCGCGGCGGTGTCTACCGAACCACCAACGCTGCGCAGTCGGAGCGCCCGCGAGGCCAACACGCCGAGGGAACCCGCACGGTTTCCAGCCGCAGCATTTATCCGCCAGAGCTCCTCCCGGGCAGTTAGTTGTCAATTGCTACTAATGAGTTGCGAAATGAAACTTATTGTGGCAGCCATGGTCCATGCGCTGGAACGAGATCGACCGACAGACCTGCTCCGTCGCGCGGGCCCTGTCTGAAATCGGCGACCGCTGGACCTTGCTGATCTTGCGTGACGCCTTCATGCGGACGCGCCGCTTCGACGAGTTTGCAGAGCGCAGCGGTGCCGCCCGCAACGTCGTGGCGGACCGACTCGAGAAGCTGGTCGAAGCAGACATCCTCGAAAGGCGCCGCTACCAGACGAAGCCGGACCGCCACGAGTACCGGCTCACCGACAAGGGCCTCGACCTCTACCCGGTGATCATGACGTTGATCGCCTGGGGAGACCGCTGGCACGACGACGGGGGCGGCCCTCCCATGCGGCACAAGCACGGGGCCTGCGGCAAGCGCATGCATGCGGTGGCGACCTGCTCCGCCTGCGGCGACGAGCTCGATCCGCGCGAGACCACGGCCACGCCGCGCGACGCCAACCACGACTACTGGAAAGTGACCTGAAGGAGCGACCGATGCCCCAAGCCATTTGCGCGAGCTGCGACATCCAGTGCCAACTGAAGGTAGAGGTGCCGGACTCCGGCCTCGTCGGCGACGTCCGCCCGAAGCCCCAGAACCCACGGCCGCTGCATGCGGACATCTGCATGAAGGGCGTGCAGGCGCCAGCCAGCTTCTCCCACGAGCGCCGGGTGCTGAAACCGCTGCGACGGTCCGGCGAGCGCGGCGCCGGTCAGTGGCAGGAGGTGAGCTGGGACGCGGCCCTCGACGAGATCGCCGAGCGCCTGCAAGCCGTGGTCGATCGCCACGGCCCAGAAGCCTTCGCCGTCTCGGCCTCGCCGGCGGTGCTGCAGAACGACTCGGGCATGACGCGACGGTTCATGAACCTGCTGGGCAGCCCGAACTTCATCAGCGGCGTGTCGGTCTGCATGGGCAACACCTCCGCCGTCAATCGCATGGTCTACGGCTGGTTCCCGTTTCCGGACTACGGCAACACGGACTGCATCTTGCTGATGGGCCACGACCCCAAGCCCCACTCCTGGACACCGATCTACAACTCGATCCGGCGCGCCCAGGAGCGTGGCGCGAAGCTGATCGTGGTCGACCCACGCAAAAGCGACAACGCCAAGCGGGCCGACCTGTGGCTGCCCATCGAGCCGGGCAGCGACGCGGCGCTGCTCTTCGGGATCCTGAAGGTGATCCTCGACGAGAAGCTCTACGACGCCGACTTCGTGGAGCACTGGACGACTGGCTTCGAGGCGCTTTGCCAGCGCGTCGACGAGTTCCCGCTCGAGCGGGTCAGCGCCCTGACCGGGCTCGAGCCGGAGCTGATCGCGAAGGCCGCACGCATGTACGCGGGCGCGCGCGCTGCCGTGATCCCGTGGACGCCGATCACGGACCAGCAACGCAACTCCACCTCCGCCATCCGTCTGCACTGCACGCTACGCGCCATCTGCGGGAACCTCGACGTGCCCGGCGGCGAGAGCATGATGGGTTTGCACCCGCGCATCCTGCCGGAGTCGGAGCTGGAGCTGCACGGCTCGTTGCCGGACGACAAGCGCGCGCTACAGCTCGGCGCCGATCAGCATCCCGTCTTCACCTACCGCGGCATGGAGCCTCTGCGCGAGCCGACGCGGCGCGTCTGGGGACACGAGTGGGTGAACTTCTCGCACGGAAACTACATGGCGCACCCGACCGCGGTGTTCCGCGCGATGGACGAGGGCGACCCCTACCCCGTGAGGGCCTTCTTCGCGCTCGCCAACAACCCCCTGATGAGTTACCCGAACATGCAGCGCGTTCACCGCGCGTTGCTCAAGCAGGATCTTTTCGTCGCCTTCGAGCAGTTCCGCACCCCCTCGGCCCAGCTCGCGGACTTCATCCTACCGGGGGACTCCTGGCTCGAGCGCCCTGGCCTGCTCGACGGTTATGGATGGACCTCCATCTATCGCACCTCGCAGCAGGTGGTGCAGCCGCCGGGCGAATGCCGCGGGGGCTACGCGCTCTGGAAGGGCCTGGCCGAGCGCATGGGGCTCGGCGAGCACTTCCCGTGGCCATCGCTCGAGGCCCTCTACGATCACCGGCTGGAGGCGATGGGCATGACCTTCGCCGAGTTCGCCGAGACGCACCGCGTGCACTTCGAGGGTTTCGAGCAGAAGAAGTACGAGGCGACCGGTTTCGCCACGCCCTCGGGCAAGGTCGAGCTCGAGTCCAGCGTGCTCGCGGACCTTGGCTTCGACTCGTTGCCGTACTTCCGCGAGGACCCGGATCCGGGGCCCGACTTTCCCCTCAAGCTCTTCATCGGCGTGCGCGAGGACGAGTACTTCCAGACCGGTCACCGCCACATCGACCGCTTCCGCAAGCGAAACCCCGAACCCAAGTTCTGGGTCTCGCCCAAGGATGCGAGCGCCGCAGCGCTGGTCGATGGCGAGTGGGCGCAGGTCGTCACCCGGCTCGGCAAGGTGAAGGCGCTCGTCGAGGTCACCGACGAGATGCCTGCCGGCGTCGTCCGCGTGCCCCACGGCTGGTGGCGACCCGAGGTCGAGGAGGGGGACGGAACGCTGAGTGGTGCCTGGGAGCTGTCCGACGCGCAGATCTGCCCCGACGACGGGGAGGACGTGGACCTCGAGCAGGGCGTCCCCCAGTTCAAGGGGCTGGCCTGCCGCATCGAGCCGCTCGCCGTGCCCTAGCCGCGGCGCGTGCGACTCAGCGAACCGCCGGCTTCTCGGGTGCCTCCTGCGCCCAAGGAGGATCTACCCGCAGGTCCCACCATCGTAGAGCGGATCCCGCTCGGACGGCCGTGCGTGTTCGAGCTTGGGGAGAGCAAGGACCCGAAGGGGCTACCGGACTTGCGGTTCAGATGGAAAGACGGCGAGCTCGTCGACGACGAACGCGGGTAGAGCGGGCCGGCCGGTGTCCCTGGCGAAAACCCCGTCAACACCGTGATCTCTACGCTTTTTCGACCGCCAGCGAGGCTGCTCGGCCCATGCTCACCGTCCTCGTAGCCGCACTTCGTTTCTTCCGATCCAACCGTGTCTGACAGTTTCTCTGGGGAGCAGTTCATTCGAATCGTCGGACGGCGCTACCGTGCTCCCGTCGGAGCCCTCCCGATGCGCGAGAAAGTAGACTCGATCCCATGAACAAGGGCTACGCGAACGCAATCTTCATGGCCGGGATCCTTCTTGCGGCGGCATGCCAGAAAGAGAAGACCACCTACGCCGAGCCGCCAGCGCCGGTGGTCTCTGCCCCCTCGACCGCGCCCCCAGCGAATCCAGGGCCGGTGCCGCGGGCCACGTCCAGAGCGAGCGATGGAAAGCCCAACGCGGGCTTCGTCATGGACCCCCGAGAAGAGAAAAAGGCCACCGATGCCGCGCACGCTTGGCTTCGGCTCATCGACTCGGAAAAGTACGCCGAGAGCTGGACGGGCGCGGCGAGCTACTTCAAGTCTCGTGTCGACGAAGCGACCTGGAGCAAGCAGATCCAGGCCGTTCGTGGCCCCCTCGGCGCTCTGAATTCGCGCAAGTTCAAGGCGGAGCAGTACACGACCTCCGCACCCGGCGCTCCCGATGGGCACTATCTGATCCTTCAGTTCGCCACGTCGTTCGCCAACAAGGCCAACGCGGTGGAAACCGTCACGCCAATGCTGGACGCGGATGGGCAGTGGCGCGTGTCGGGGTACTTCATTCGCTAGCAGCAGTCCGACGCTTCTGGTCGGCGAGACTCTGCTCGGTTACACCCGCACGAGTTCGTTCCATTCGCGCGCGTTCCGGTACTCGACCAGCGCGAAGAATCTGCTGAGGAGCGCCGAACGGGTCTTGGCAACGTTCCCCTTTTCCAGATGCGTCGCGAGCTTCGGCAGGCTCTCGATCACGAAAATTTCGTCGATGGACATGGAGCAGCCGAGGACAGCAAGGTCGAGGAGCGAAGTCAAAGCTGGAGAGGGCCTCGGCGCCGCGGTCCGTGATGCACCCGGGCGGTTGGTCACGGTCTACCGTTGAGCTAGGTTCGCAATCCGCATGTGGGACGAGCGGTACTCGCAGCCTGACTATCTGTTCGGAAAGGAACCTGCGGCGTTTCTGAAAAGCACCGCGTCGCACTTGCGAGCGAAGTCACGCATCCTGGCGGTGGCTGACGGCGAAGGGCGCAACTCGGTGTACCTCGCAACGCTGGGGCACGAGGTGACCGCGATGGACACCTCGGCGGTCGCCCAAGACAAGGCACGCAAGTTGGCGGCCGAACGTGGGGTGTCGGTAGACTTCCGCCGGGGCAACGCCGCAACGTGGGACTGGGGGGAGCGGCCGTACGACGCCGTGGTCGCCATCTTCATCCAGTTCGTCGGGGCAGACGGACGCGCGGACATCTTTTCGGGCATGCACACCGCGCTCGCGCCGGGAGGGGTGCTCCTGCTCCACGGCTATGCGCCGCGACAGGTGAAGTACGGAACCGGTGGACCGCCTCACGTCGAGAACATGTACACACTCGACATGCTGCGGGCTGCGTTTGCCGGCTACGAAGTGTTGCGCGCGGAAGACTACGACGCCGACATCCGCGAAGGCGATGGGCACAGCGGGCGGTCGGGTTTGATCGACTTCGTTGCCCGCAAGGGTGGTTCGTCACACGGAGTCGGATCCTCATGAAATCTGCGTCTAACTAACTAACTAACTAACTAGCTCAACTAGCTCATGACGAGGCCGAGCGGCGCCGTCGCTCGTGGCCGTCGTGCCCCAAAGGGCGCCTCCTCAGGAGGTGTTCGGCACCCTCTTGCGGGACACCGTTGCCGCCAAGAGGGCGGGCACGAGAGTCAGGTCGAGGACGAGTGCGGCAATGAGGCCAAGAGCGACAAGCATGCCGAGATCGTGGTTCAGACGGAAACCGGAGAGCATCAGCGTACCGAAGCACCCGGCCAGAACCAGCGTCGTTGCGACGAGCGCGGGCCCGGCGCCGCGAACGGATTTCGAAAGAGCGGTCGGGGCACGAACGCTCGCCCGGCGCAGCGGCCAGAGCAGGTGAATGGTGTCGTCGACCGAGATGGCGAGCAGCAGCACCGGGACTGCGACGATGCCCAGGGTCCACGGGATGTCGAGGGCAACCATCGCGCCCCCGACGAGCGCGACCGGCGCGACGTTGGCCACGGTGGCGACGAGCAGGTACCGCGCGCTTCGAAGAACGAGCGCCAGAAGGCCGAGAACCGCGACGAGCGTCGCAGCCATTCCGCGCAACATTTCGTCCAAGATACGTTTCTGCATCGCCTGTCGCAGATAGCCGATGCCGCCGAAGTGGTAGCGATAGCCGGTCATCACTTCTTGGTCGTGCTCACGAAGCGCGGCGAAGATCTCCTGCGAACGATCGATCGAAACGGGCTCGAATAGCGCGATCGTGCGTGAAATGCCGTCGCTGAATCGAAGCCAGTTCTTGACTTCAGGGTGCTGCGCGGTCGCGACGACCGAGTCGTGTCGAGCGGGATCGGCCTCGAGCTCTCTTGCTCGAGCCAACACGGAGGGACTGGACCGAGCGAGCTCGCGGGCGAAGAGGCCGCTCGAAAGCGCGAGTCGCAGCTCGGGAATTTTCTCGAGCCGACCCTGGAGCGCCATCGATGCTTGAACCACGTTGTAGGGCTTTGTCGCTTCCGCACTCGTCGGTTCGATCACGATTTCTACTGGCGCGAGCTCGATCCCCAACTTGTCGGACACCGCCTGTAGCCGTGACGACACGGGGTGTTCGTCGACGAAGACGTCCGGATAGAGCGCACTGAGCTCGACGTGCCGAAGCGACCAACCCGCGAGCGTGAGCACTGGCACCCAAAACACGAGCACGAGCGCCGCGCGCCTTTGGCTGGCGATCACGGCGATTCGAAGCCAACGGGTCGACCATTTCGGCATCGCCGCCGGCGTCGGCAACGCCCCCAGAACCACCGTGCCAGAAACGAATGTCAACGCGTAAGCGATGGCCGCCGCCACCATTCCCCAGACTCCGAGCAACTTCAGAATCGGGGCGACGCTGAGAACCGCCAATACCAGCAGGCCCGCCATCGTGGTCAGGGTCGTCATCAGGCACGGCAACGCGACGGCCCGCCGGGCCTCGGAAGCCGCCGCGGGGCCGTGCACCGAGCTTCGTCGATAGGCGTTGTAGAGATGGAGCGCGTCGAGCGTCGCAATGGCCCACGCGAACGGCAGCAAGACGACGGCCGCCGGATACACGGCACCATGAGCGAGATGGTAGGCACCGAGCGTCAGCGCGGTAGTGACCGATGCCATCGCGAACGGAAACAGAACGGCCCCGAAAGACCTAAAAATCAGCAGCGGAACGAAGACTACGGTGGCGAGTAGCAACGGCAAGGCCCAGCGAACGTCTCGGGCGATCTGGTTCGCAGTCGCCACTTGGAGATGTGGCAAGCCGAGCACCACGAACCGCTCCCCCGGCTCTGCACCATCCGTTGCGATTCGTTCGAGACTCCTCACGGTCTCCTCCGCTTCGGCCAGGCTACGTTTCGCTCCTCCGAGATCGGCAACGATGACCCGTGTGTGGTCGTCGATGGACAAGAAGCGGTCGAAAATGCTCGGCGGCTCGGCGGGCCCACGAGCGATGCCGAGCTCGAACGTCGGCCCATCTTGGAGGAAGAGCTTTGGACGCGAAGCCGCCGACCAGGTCCACTGCACTCCCCCAATGTCGGCTATCTGCGACTCGACATGCGCGATGCGTTCACGAGTGGGGGCGGCGTCCCGTCCTTCGACGGCGACTATCAGCAAGTCGTCTTGTCGGCGGAAGGTCTCGTCGAGCCGACGGAAATCCGCCTGCTCTGATTCCGGCAGCATTTCGCTCGCCGACAGCGTCGACGTCGGTGTCCAGAACCCGAGATAGATGACCGACATCGCGACTGCCGCGAGGCAGGCGACGAGGATGAGGCGTTCACGCGTGCGAGGAATTCGGAAACCCGCCGACGGTCACCGGGAGGGGCCGCAAGCGATCAAGGCGAGCAACATGAGCCGCGCACCGATCCCCAGGACGAACCGCGTGCGAGGCGGAAGTCCGGTCCAACCGCTGGCCAATTTTTCGAGCATTACGTCACTCCTCGTACCGTTACCGGGGCCAGATGCACTGACCGCCCGCAAAACTCCCAACGCAATCCATGCCGGGGGGACAAGCCTCGAAGCCGCCCTTGTCGCAGCGAAGCCCGCAGAACCGGTGTCCGCCACCCAGCGTCGAGCCGAGCATGCACTCGCCTTGGTTCGTCCCCACCGTCGGGCAGTCGGAGTCCGACGTGCACACCGGCAGGCATTCTCCGAACGCTTCTCCAGGAAAACTGATGCACTGGCTCCCAGCCTGACAACGACCCAGCGTCGCGCTGCATTTATCGTGGGGCGCGTTCGGCCCGACTTCCACCGGGAAGCACACGGCGTACTCCCGACCATCGGGGTACGTCTGATTCATCACCAGCGTGCACGCGTCGTCGGCCCCACAAAACTCCTGGCACTCGCCCACGATGCAGCTTTGACGGCATTCCGCCTGAACGCACCCGCCAGCGGGCGGCACGCACGCCCCGCTTCCGTTGCAGCTTTGCCCCACCCCGGCCGTTTGGGTCACCGGCGCGCAGTCGAACGTCGGTGCGGTGATTGACAGCGGGACGGGGGCCCCACCCTTGCTGATCGTCGTCGTTCCTCGGTTGCGGATGACTCCGGTGCCCGCGGTCTCCACGAAAAAGTCGATGGTCGCGGTGTCCGCGTCGAAGGTTCCTTGCGCGGACCAACCCTGTTCCTCCATGAACAGAGTCCCGTCGACGCCGAGGGTGATCGTCATCTCGCCGTAGTACTTCGAGTCCACCATGGCGATGTACCCGTTTGCCAAAACGTCGGCTTCACTGGTGAACGAATAGACCAGGGTGTCCGCGGGCGGGTCTGGTCCACCGGGAAAAGCATTCGGCAGGTCGACCGTTGCGGTGATCGTGTTCGCGCTCAGGTCCACCTCGAGCTCGAGTAGGACTCCGCCGGTGATACCGAACGTCTCGCTAACGAACATCCCGGTCCAAGTCCCATCGAATTCCATCAACGAGCCGACGCCGGCGAACGTTCCGCCACCGCCTGACGCCGCACTGCCGCCCGACGCCGCACTGCCACCTGAAGCGGAGCTGCCGCCCGACGCTGAGCTGCCGCCTGCCCCCGCGCTGCCGCCCGCTCCGTCGGCGGTGGAATCGCCGCCGCTCCCTCCGCACGCACCCACGGCGCACGAAGCTCCGAGCGCGATCACGGCCGCCCAACCCAGTGCTACGCGCCGCCCGCTCATGGCCACGGAGCCTAGCATAGTCGAAAGCTCTGCTGCATCCCGCCGCGGGCCTTGCGCACGCGCCACGTTTCGTATGCTTCGGCGGCGCCGTGACGATTCCCTACCCGTTCATCGACCCGGTGCTGCTCACGTTGCCCGGTGGAATCGATGTTCGCTGGTACGGCATCGCGTACGTGGCCGCGTTCGTAGTCGCGGACCGCGTCCTGCGCCGTCTGGCGAGAGCTGGGCGCTTTCCGGCGGAGCCCAACGAGCTGTGGGACCTGGGTACCTGGCTGGTCGTCGCCGTGCTCGTCGGCGGGCGGCTGGGAGAAGCGTTGTTTTTCTCTCACGAGCTCTTGAGGTCTCCGCTCGCCCTGTTGAAGTTCTGGGAGGGCGGCCGCTCGTTTCACGGGGGCCTGCTCGGCGTCGCCGTGGTGATCTTGCTGTTCGCACGGATCAAGCGACGAGCCTCGTTGGCGGTGGGGGACGGCGTGACACTAGCAGTGCTGCCCGGCCTCTTCTTCGGGCGCATCGCCAATTTCATCAACGGTGAGCTCTACGGAAGGGTGGCGGGGCCACAGGCTTTCTTCGGGACTCGCTTTCCGACCGAGCCCGTCGCGCTCGACCTCCTGGGACTCGACGACCTCCCCCGGCGAGCGCAAGAAGAAGGGATCCTGCGCGCGTTTTCGAGTGGGCAGTGGGATGCGATCGCCGAGCAAGTTCCCCTCAGACATCCGACCCAGTTGTATGAAGCTCTCGGTGAGAGCGTTCTCATCGCCCTGGTTTTCTATCTGCTCCATCGGCACCTGCGCGGTCGGTTGATTGGGGACGGCTTCTTCTTCGGACTGTTTCTCGCCATGTACGGCGTCGCTCGGATCCTGATCGAGTCGTTTCGCGACCGCGATTCGACGGCGATCGCTTCGGTCAGCTCCGGGCAGATGCTGTCCGCGCTGATGGTGCTGGCCGGCATCGTCCTCGTTCGAAGGGCAATCCGGCATCCGGAAGAGGCCAAGGTGCGCGGAAGCGCCTTCTACGCTGGCGCCCCGAAAAGCGCCGGCCTCGACTAACCGCGCGCACGCACCGGGGTGTCGTCAGTATCCGCGCTACCGACTCAATTTCTTGCACTCAAGGTTGCGCGGCGACCGGCTCGCCGGTGTCGTGGATGTAGGTGCGCAGCTCGTCCAGCAAGGCTTGGGACTGCAGCCCATCCTGGGCGCCTTCGAGTCGAAGAGCTGCGGCGCACGCCGACCACCAAGTGTTCCCCGTTTGATTCATGATGCAGATCGATTCCCCCGGGCGGCATGTGCAGTCCGTTCGGCGCTACCCGAGTAGTGGTGGCCGATACCCAACGTGTGCCAGAGCTCGTGGGGGAGTGCTCCCTCTTGGGTTGCAAGCACATACAGGTACTCGAGAGTCGCGGGGCGGATATTTCATGCGACGCGCACCGGCACGTTGCGGTGCCGCTGTGGGTTCAGAAGACAATGCCAAGAACACGGCCCCGGAAGGTCGCGTCGTGGCTGCCCGCCTCATGAGAACGCGGCTGATGTTGGTTTTGCCGCTGCCCCGAACCAACTCGACGACTTCTCGTTTGTACTCAGGCGTGAAGCGCCTCCGCTTGCGTCGTTCTTTTCCCATGACTGCCTCCATTGTCTCCATTTCGGAGGCGTCCACCAAATCGGGGGAGGTTCACT
>JAJDAH010000261.1 GCA_029261965.1 Polyangiaceae bacterium | reverse complement strand
CTCGCGCTTGTGGTTGTGGAAGATGTGCGCAGCCTCGTGAACGACGAAGTCGTCGAACTTGCCACGCCCGGTGAGATAGTGGGCGGTCACGTAGCAAGTCGTCTTCTGGCTCATACCAGCGAGGTCCGGAGCGTCGGGTCCGAGAAGGTCCGCGTCAACGCTTGCCAGGTAGAGATTGGCGATATCCCACGCCGAGTGGTCGAAGCTCTCGGCGAAGAGGACCTGCTCGATATTGTCCGGCGTCAGGAACACGACGGACTTCTCGAGGAGGGTGAGCACGATGTCCTGCTCGGTTCGGGGGAAGAGCCCGCGCACCATTGGCTCTACGCGGCGACGCGTCATTGCGCGCAGCTCGTCGGGCGGAGGAACGGTCGGCAGCGCGAACGGGATCTGGCGACAGCGGTCCTCGGCGACCAGCGCGGAACGCAATGCGTTGCGGGCGGCCACTCCACTCTCGACCACGTCCCCCGACCAGGGAGGAAACGTCGCGTCGGCGTGACCCGTGCGGATGAACTCCTCGATGAAAGCGGCTTGAGCCGGGGTGCGCGCGAAGTCGGTCAACAGAAGCGGGCATCGTACCTGGGACGCCCGAGGTGGTCATGACGAGGAACCCCTCGTACTGATCGCCGGGGAGCTAGCGTGGCGTCTGAGCTCTCGGACGCGGGGCTCCGCGGGGCTCCGGCGTGTCTACGGCGTGCGGCTCGATTTGGCTTCGGCGTCGGCGGCGAACATGGCGTCGCGGAGTCTGCTGACGATGTCGGGGTTCGCGGCGGCGAGATCGTCTTGCTCGCCCGGGTCGGCGTCGAGGTCGAACAGGAGCTCGTCGTGGTCGTAGACGGCGTAGACGGATTCGCCCATGACGACGGGGGCTTTGTACTTCCATTTACCCTCGCGGTAGGCGCCCGGTGTCTCGTTGTCGCTCCGGTAGTAGAGCATGCGGAACGGCTCGCGGCTGGGGTCGCGGGGGCCTTCGCCGCGGAGCAGCGGGCCGAGGCTCAGGCCGTCGAAGGTGCGGCCCTCCGGTAGAGCGGCGCCGGTTTCGGCGGCGATGGTGCTCATCCAGTCGACCATCATGACGGGGGCGTCTTCGACGGTGCCTTGTTGGTAGGTGCCCTTCCACTGGGCGATCATGGGGACGCGGTACCCGCCTTCGAAGGTGGAGGATTTCCCTTCGCGGAGCGGGCCGTTGCTGCCGCCGTCTTGGCCCCAGAGTAGCCAGGCGCCGTTGTCGCTGGTGAAGACGACGAGCGTGTTGTCGTCGATGCCCAAGGTGTCTAGCTCGGTGAGGATTTCACCAACGCTCCAGTCGAGCTCGGCCATGACGTCGGCGAAGAGGCCGCAACCTTGGGTGGCGCCGATGTCTTCGCAGGCGGGAGAGGTGCCGGCGAAGGTGGGGGACGCGGCGAGCGGCGTGTGGGGGAAGTTGTTGGCGTAGTAGAGAAAAAACGGTCGCTCGGCCTCGTGAGACTCGCGAATGAAGCGGATGGCGCGGTCGGTGTACTGGCCGGTGAGAGTGGCTTGTTTGGTGTCGGAATCGAGCCGGGTTTGCGCGAGGGCGGCGACTTCTAGCGAGTCGATGGTGGTCTCGCCCTCCATGAGCGGAAGCGGGTCCATGTCGTTGCTGTAGGGCAGGCCGAAAAACTCGTCGAAACCTTGCGCGGTCGGCAAGAACTCCGGGTCGTGGCCGAGGTGCCACTTGCCCACGAGGGCGGTTTTGTAGCCCGCGTCGGAAACGACGTCGGCGATGGTGACTTGCTCGGGGGCCATGCCGGTCGTGGAGTCCGGCCAGTAGACGCCGCCGAGGGTGCCTTCGAGAACTTGGCGTGTGCCTTGGCGACCGGTGAGCAGCACGGCGCGAGACGGGGTGCAGACGGAGTTGCCCACGTAGCCCTGGGTGAAGCGCACGCCGCTTTCGGCCATGGCGTCGAGGTTCGGGGTTTTGACGGCGGCGGAGCCGTAGACACCGAGATCGCCGTAGCCGAGGTCGTCGACGAAGATGAAAACGACGTTGGGCGGCGGGCTCGTGTCCGCCGGCCCGCCGCTACCAGCGCCACTGTCGCTACAGCCCACGGCGGCGACGGCCACGACGAGAGCCGCCGCCCGACGAACGGCGACGAGCCGACGAATAGCGAGGAGCTGACGGAGGCCAAAGAGCTGACAGAGGCCAAAGAGCCGAGGCGTGGCGAGGAGCCGATGAAGTCGGGTGAGGCGCATGGGGACCGCCACACTGTAGCGCCCGGCGCCATCGGTCGCGACCGGCCCGTTCGGGGGAAATCGTTCGGGTTCCTGCCTCGGGGCGCAAGCATCCGTGGCAAGCTCCACGCGCCCGTGAAGATTTCTTGGCTCGCCATGGGTGTCGTCCTCGTTGGCTGCGCCGTCGACCGACCGACCGCGGCCCCTCCACCCGCGCCCGCGCCGCTCGCCAGCCCTGCCCCAATAGAGCCGGAAAAGACGGACGCGCCCGCGCTCGGCCCACAGACCTGCGACGCGGTGGCTTGCCGGGGCTCGGCGGACGACACCCTCCGCACGGCGATCCGTAACCGCGGCCAGACGGCGTACCGCTGCTACGACGAGCTACGAGCTCGCCTGGCCGGACGGAGCGGGCGCGTTTCTTTGCTCGTTCGGATCGGCAGCTCCGGCAACGTTTGCCGAACCGAAGCGCTCGAAAAAGCGATCGAGGCCGACGACGAGTTCTACCAGTGTCTCACGTCGCGGTTCGCTTCGTCTTTCCCGCCGCCGACGGGCGGATGCCTCGACGTGGCGTTGCCGCTCGACTTTCCGCGGGTCGACGCAGGCGCGCCGCCGCCCGATTAGAACTCGACGCGAAGCTGCTTGCCGATGGTGGCGACGACTTGGGTGATGTCCTCTTGCACGCGCTGCTCGAAGTCCTTCGCCCCGACCCCCTTCGTGCGAATGCGGGCCTCGCAGCGCCGCTTGCCGGTCGACACGTCGTAGACCATCACCCAACCCTCGAGCACTTTGGGAGCGTCGAGCTCGGTCGCCTCGATGACGACGATGTAGGGGTAGCCTTTCTGCAGCTTTTCGAAGGAGTCGAGCGCGGTCGTCGCTTCTTCGCTCGTTTTCGGGAGCGGTCGTGGGAGCGCGTGGAACGCTTTCGAGGTCAGGAACGGGAGCGGTTCGGACTTCGGTCGGTCCGACTCCTGTTGCGTGTACGAGAGCAGCACGTCGCGCTCCACGGCCATGACCGCAACTTTCGCACCGCCGTGTTTGTCGGAGATCTCTTCGGGCGGACATGGGGTCTCGTGGAGCTTGTCGAGCTCGACGGGATCGCGCGCGATCTGAGCGAGGCGACTCGAAAACGCTGCGACGTTGGTTTTGACGCGGTCGAGTTCGGCTTCGCCCTTGTCGACGTTCTCGGATTCACACCCCGAGGAAACGGTGACAGCCACGACGACGAGTGCCCAAAACGATGGGCGCGCGTGGGGGGGCTGCCGAGTCATGGACTCACCTTCATACGCCTTTCGCGCCGGGGGTGCGAAAGGGAGCGCGGCCAGAACACGATGGTATTGGTTCGGGTGTGCGAACCGGCACGAACGTTCAGAGGGATGTTCGGGCCGGCGCCGGCCCGAGGGGCGCCAAAACCTTTGAAAATTCAGCTCAATCGAAGAGGCCAGTAACGTCTACCCGCCCGCGGGGATCGTCTTTCATGCGTTTCTGTAAGCCGAGAACGAAGGCGTCTTCGGGATCGATGCCGCGCAAGTCGTGCAGGACCCGGGTGGCACTGCCGCGGTCACCCAGCGCGGCCAGCGTGTAGGCCTGCTCGCGTGCCCGGGCCTGGAGAATGGCCATGGTCGCCGGATCTCGCCCCGACTGCTTCGCGGCGTCGAGCACCCGGGTGAACGCGCGTCGTCCGCGCTTCAGCGACGCGTTGCGGTCCGATCGACCGAGCGCGTGTGGCGCGAAGCTGAGCCAGAGGGGCTCTGGGGTCAGGTGGTCGACGAGCCGGCGATCCCACGCCGGATCGAGCTCGACGTAGAGGGGTCGCACGTCGGCCAGACCACTGAGAGCAAACTCGTTCGGCTGCCCATTGATGGCGATCTCTCGGATCAACGGAGCGAGCGCGGGCTCGAGCTCGAGTAGCCTGCGAGCGACGGAGCCGTGCGACAGGAGCGGCACGGGCACGACGACGAGATCCGGACGTTCGCCGCGCACGACCCTCGCGCCCCACAGCCGCCAAGCCACCGCCGGCGAGCGCACCAAGAGCAGGCTGCCCGTCGGGAGCGATCCGAGCGCTTCGTCCGTCCACACCTCCGCTCCGCTGTAGCGCTGCCGGTGCGTCACGTGGGCGCCGTCCTCGGACGTGGCGAAAACGAGCGTGAAGTTGAACACCACCAGCAGCACCGCGGCCGGCTTCGCCATGGGAATGCGAGCCTTGTCGAGCGCGATGACCGCCGTGTGCACGCCGAGGGTCGCCATGATGCCGAGCGCGGCGACCGCGAGCAGTCGAACCGAAGCGAGGGGATCGGCGGCGAGCACCCCGCCGCGCGACGCCGGAAACAGTGCATCGGCGGCCACCAGAACGACGAGCGGCGCCACCAACCAGCGCGTCCTTGCCCGCGCGAGCCCCCAGAGGCCACCGCCGAGGGCAATGCCCACCGTGACGACGCCTACCTCACCGAGCCACGCGTCCGGCGCGGTCACCATCGAAGCGGCCGTATCGGTCGAGAGACCGCCGGCGGACACCAGATCGTAGCCGAGATCGATCCACGCGCGCGTAGCGAGCGGTCGAACTAGGGTTGGCGCGAGGCAGATCGCACCGGCCGAGACGAGCCCGAGAGTAAAAAGCGCCAAGCTCCGGCGCGGCGGCAGATCCGCCAATACGGCGGCTTGAGCGACGAGCGCAGCGAGCAGCGCCAGACCCGCGGCGTGGTTTTCGGCGAGGGTCAGACCGATGAGCGCGCCGTAGCCGAGCCAAACCCGCGCGTCGCTGACACTCGAGCGAGGACGAAGCAAGAAGCCGACGAGGGCGAGCGCGGCGGCGATCGTCGCGCCGCCGACGACGGTCGCTTCTTGCTGCCACGTGGGGGCGAGGGCCGCACTCAGCGCGGCAGCCAACGCGAGGGCGACCGTGAGCCGCGGAGTCGCGGCATTGGCACGAAGCACCCGGCGGGCCAACGCGTACAGCAGCGCGGACGCCACCGCAGCGCCGAACGCACTAACGACCGCCGCACGAAGGAGACGCCCCCCCAGCGGCATCAGCGCCGCGAGCTGCATGAAGGTCGAGCTGACGACGCCTTCGGCCCCCACCGGCACGAAGCCGAGCCCGCGCACGGCGGCCAAGTCGTCGCGCCAGAGCGGCGCGGGCGCCGCTCTCAGCAGTGTCATCACGAGCGGGACGAAAAAAGCGGCCGCTCCGCACCAGAAGTCGAGCCGGGCCGCAGGCGCTTCAGCCCCGGCGTCTTCTTGCGGAGAAAGCGAGGGCGCAGGCGCGGGGGACACGACCTGGCAGTGCTCGCAGAAATGGCAATTTCGGCCAAGATTTCAGAAGGGTACGGCCTTCGGCGCCCGGCCGCGCTCGGCCCTCGGCGCATCGATAAACTGCGGGGCTGCGGGGCGGCTTCGGCCAAAAACACGGCCTCCCAGAGGCCCCACGGCATCTCTCGAGGACCGCACTACATCTAGCCCCGACTCCGCGGTATGGCTCCTCGCCCATGGCCCGCTTCATCGACGAACTCAAGCGCACCCACCACTGCGCCGCGCTGCGCGGCACCGACATCGACGCCGAAGTCGTTCTCTTCGGCTGGGTGCAGAACCGGCGTGACCACGGCAACCTCATCTTCGTCGACCTGAGAGATCGCGAAGGCATCACGCAAATCGTCTTCGACCCCGACGACGCGCCCGAGGCCCACTCGATGGCCGAGGCCGTGCGCAACGAATGGGTGCTGGGCATCCGGGGCAAGGTGCGCGCCCGCGGCATGCAAAAGAGCAAGAAGACCGGCGAGATGGTGAGCGCCACGAACCCGAACCTCGCCACCGGGGAGATCGAGGTCGTGGTCTCCGAAGCCACCGTGTTCAACCAGGCGGAGACACCGCCCTTCGAGATCCGAGACAACCTCGACACCAAAGAAGAAATCCGTCTCGGCTACCGCTACCTCGATCTGCGCCGCCAGCCGCTCCAGAAGGCGCTTCGAATGCGCCACGAGATCAACCAAGCGACGCGCAACTACCTGAGCGGCCAGGGGTGCCTCGAAATCGAGACGCCGATGATGGTCCGGTACACGCCCGGGGGCGCGCGGAACTTCCTCGTACCGTCGCGACTGAACCTCGGCAGCTGGTACGCCCTGGCCGAGAGCCCGCAGCTCTTCAAGCAGCTGTTCATGGTCGCCGGCTTCGACAAATATTTTCAGATCGTGCGTTGCTTTCGCGACGAGGACTTGCGCGTCGATCGCCAGCCCGAGTTCACCCAGATCGACGTCGAGATGTCGTTCATCAACCAAGATGACCTCTTCACGGCGATCGAAGGGTTGATTTTCGCCATCTGGGACGCCGTCGGCATCGACCTTTCGAAGCAGTACCCGGACCGAACCTTTCCCCGGATGAAGTTCGCCGACTCGATGCGCGACTACGGCAACGACAAGCCCGACATGCGCTTCGAGATGAAACACGTCGAGCTGACGGATTTGATCATCGAGCACGGGGGCGGAGGGATCCCGTTCTGGAAGCCGATCGCCGAAAAATTCGAGAGCGGCGCCTATCGGAGGGATCTGCCCGCGGAAATCGTCAAGGCGATGGTCGTTCCCGCCTCCGCCGGCATCACCCGAGCCGAGGGCGACAAGCTCGAGAAGCTCGCCAAGAGCATGGGCGCCGGCGGGCTCGCTCGCGCCAAGGTGGCCGCGGACGGCTCGTGGACGCAGTCGCCGCTCGCCAAGTCCATCACGCCGGAGCTTCGGGAAGCGATCAACCAGGCGACCGGCGCCGGAGACGGCGACATCCTGCTCTTTCAATTCGGCAAGACGTCGCTCGTGCACACCGTTCTGGCGAACCTGCGGGTGCACATCGCCAAGAAGATGAAGCTCATCCCCGAGGTGGGCCACAGCGACGATTTTCAGTTCCTCTGGGTCGTGGATCCACCGCTCTTCGAGCAAGAGGACGACGGCGGCTGGGCCGCGGCGCATCACGCGTTCACTCGCCCCCACGACGAGCACGTCGACCTCATCGAGAAGGACCCGGGCAACGTCCTCTGCTACCGCTACGACCTGGTTCTGAACGGGTTCGAAATCGCCGGTGGCTCCATCCGTCTGCACGACCCGGTGGTGCAGCGAAAGGTGTTTGCCGCGCTCGGAATCGAAGAAGAAGAGGCGCAGGAGAAGTTCGGTTTCCTTCTGAGCGCGCTCCAGTTCGGAGCCCCGCCCCACGGGGGCATCGCCGTCGGCATGGACCGCCTGGTGATGCTCTTGACGGGGACCGAGAGCATTCGGGACGTGATCGCGTTCCCGAAGACGCAGAAGGGCACCGACCAAATGAGCGGCGCCCCGAGCGAGGTGGCTCCGGACCAGCTGGCGGAGCTCCGGGTGAAATCGACCCTGACCTGAAAGACCCGGCAAGCAATCGCCGGCGCTTAGCGAAGACGCCGATAGACCTCCGAGACCCCAAAGCCCTGAACGCCTGGCGGGCGTGCAAGCCGAGCTTGACGCCACTTCGACCCAGCCGGCACGCTTTTGCCCGAAGTGAGCGCGCGCATCCTCGTCGTCGACGACAGCCGGACCATCCGGAAAGTCGTCTCGTCGATTCTCGACGCCAATGCGTACGAATCGATCCTCGCCAAGGACGGCAAAGACGCGCTCGACAAGCTCGACGACGCCGAGATCGATCTCGTGCTGCTCGACTTCGTGATGCCGCGAATGAACGGCTACCAGTTCTGTCGCGAGCTCCGTGCGCGCGAGGACATGAAGACATTGCCCGTCGTTTTGATGAGCGCGAAGGGCGACAAGATCCGCGGCCAGTTCGTGCGCCAAACCGGCGCCGTCGACGCCATCACCAAACCCTTCGACGCCCGCGCCCTCATCGCCGTCGTTGAGTCCGCCCTCAAGAAGAGCGAAGAGGGGCGAGCTCGTCCGGTGCCCGACGCCGAGACGATGCCCGAAGAGGAAGAAGCCATCGCCGAGAGCATTCGCTCGGGATCGATGGCGGTCAGCAAAGACCCCGGGCTACGTCGCGTGCAAGCCGCGCAAGAAGTGGCCACCGCCGTGGCCAAGATCGTGGTGCCCGAGCTCACCCAGGTGCCGTCCATGCCCGAAGGCATGGCCACCAAGCTCACCGAAGCCATCGAACGATCGCTCAGCCCGGACGGCATTGCGGACATCGCCGCGTTGATGCGGCACCTGGATTTCGGGGAAAAAACCCGGGAGGTTCTGGCCGGCGACGTCAGCGTCATCTCGATCGCCGAGGTCCTCCAGCTGATGCACATGCAGCGGCAAACCGGGGCGGTCACGATCACCGCGGGGCGGACGGAAATCGTTCTCTACATCAAAGAGGGTCACCTCGAGCTGGCCGGATCCCACGGCGCCAGAGAAGAGTTCCTGCTCGGTCGTTATCTCGTGGATGAAGGAGCCGTCAGCCGAGACGAACTCGAGCACTTCTTTTCGAACCGCGCGGGATCGAAACGACTGGTGGGGGAAGCCCTCGTCACCCTGAACCTCGCGTCCGAAGAGCAGGTCAAGCGCGCGCTCGAGCACCAGACCAGCGAGCTGGTCTACGAGGTGGTGCGTTGGAAACGCGGGCGCTTCACCTTTTCGGTCGGAGCCACGTCGCCCGAAGCCGAGGCCGCATCGCTCGCTCTGCCGATCAACGGGCTCATCATGGAGGGGTTCCGGCGGGTGGACGAGTGGCGCCTCATCGAGGACAGCTTCGACTTCGACGAGGTTTTGTACCCGGATCAGCTCGCCATCGAGCGGCTCGGCGACACGACGAAGCTCACCAAGCTCGAGCAATCCGTGCTCGAAGGCATCGACGGCGAACGAACCGTCCGGGAGATCGTCGAAGAAGTGCCCGGCAGCGCCTTCGACGTCTCGAAGGTCATCTACCAGTTTCTCAACTCGCGCCTGGTACGGCGCAACGCCGCCTGATGAGCGCTCGGACGGCGGGCTTGCTCGTCAAGCTCGACCATTTGTGGTTTCTCCCCGCCGAGATCGCGCGGAAGGTCGTTCGGCCCCCCAAGGTCTCCGACGTGCCCGGCGTACCGCTCGGCATCGCTCTCGTCGACGGTCGCGTCGTGTCGGTCATTCGCGTGAGCAGCAACAACGGCGACCTCGTGCTGTGCGATGTCAACGGAGAAACCGTCGCCCTGAGTGGCTTCGAGGTCGTCGCCAGCGGGGCCTTCACCGCGTCGGCTGACGGGGTCGTTCACGAAGGACGCGAGATCCGCACGTTCGACGTCAGCGCGACCCTCGACGCGCGTCGTGCATCCACCTTTCCACCTCCAGCGAGTTCATCACCGTGAGCACCATCGACCGCGTCCTCGGCAACCTTCGAACCAGCGTGCTCGGATCCCAACGCCCTCGGATCCGAAGCCGAAACCTGCTCGACGACGCCAACCTGTTCGAATCGCAGAATCGCGCCGCCGTAGCTCAGCAAACCGCCGTCAGCGCGGCGCTCACCGTCGGCGCCACCGCCCAAGAGCAACGCACGGCGGTCGAAGCCGTCGCCGAGCGAACGGCGATCTTGGTCACCCACGGCCGGGACATGCGCGGCGCCGCCGACCAGGTCCGCGAATCGCTCGACCGAATAAAGCTCGTCGGGCTGAACGCGGCGCTCGAAGGCGCGCGAATCGGAGAGCCGGCCGGCGCCGCGCTCGTCACGATCGGAGAAGAGGTGCGCACGCTCGTCGTGAAAGCCCTCGACTCGTTCAACGAGCATCGAAACCTCCTCGCGCAGGCCGAAACCGAACGAGAACGGCTCATTCGAGAGATCGAGCAGGCGCGGCGCACGGCCGCGACCCTCGCCGATGAAATGCTACGCGCCCAGAGCGCGCAGCGCGACGCCCGAGACCGGGTCGAGGACCTCGGCGAGGAGATCCGACGCGCCACGGGGACCGATCCGGAGGTCGCCAAATCCGTGTCCGAAGCGGCCGAGCACGCCCGCGGGTTGCTCGAGGCGCTGAGCTCGCTCAGCTCGAAAACTCAGGGCACCCTCGCGTCGCGATCGCTCTGGCCCACGATCGAGCCGCTGCTTCGGGTGATCCGCGATCTGAGACCCGAGAGCGCCCGAGACCCCGGCAAGTGAGCGACCCGCGACAGCTCGGCCCGCTACTCGCCGGCGAGATCGCGCGGCGCATTCCCACCCTCGAAAAAGTCGATGCCGACGTGATGGACGTCCGGGCGGCGCTGCACGCCATCCGGGGATCCGCCGCGATGGCGGGCGAGCACGATCTCGCGCTCGTCGTCGGCCAAATCGGAGCCCGGGTGCGCGCGGGCGACGCGACGGCGCGCGAGGACGCCGCGGATCTCTTCAAACAGGTGCTCGGTCGGCTGAAAAAAGACGCCTCGGCGTTCGGGCAAAAGTGGCCCGAGCCTCCACCGCTGCTCGGCGCCTCGCTCATCGATGCGAGGTACCGCGCCGAATACACGACCGAGATGCGCGCCCGGCTCGAAGAGCTCGACGCGGTGCTGGCCACCCAGGAGCCGAGCACCAAAGACGTCGATGAAACCTACCGGGCGGTGCACTCGATGAAGGGCGCGGCGATGGCCCTCGGCGACGATGCGCTCGTCTGGTATCTGCACGGCCTCGAGACGACCATAAAAAAGGGTCAACAGTCCGACGGCGAGCCTGGCGACGTTCTCTTCGACCTGAGCCGACATCGCACCGTGTTGGCGGGGCTCATCGAGGACCCCGAACGCACCCTCGAGAGCCTGCGCGCACCGGAGCAAGTCGGCCGCCCCGCGCGACCCGCGGAGCCGGAGCGACCGACCGCGAGCCGACGGACATCGATCCCTCCACCGCCCGACGCCGATCTCGACGCCACCGAGGCCCAACTCCGCGTGCCCGGCGACGCGGTCGACCGACTGCTCGAACGGCTCGACGCCATCGACCTGGTGCAAGACGAGCTCCGCGCCGGTGGAGACACGGCCCAGCGCACGAGCGAAACACTTCGCTCGACGCGTACCGAGCTCATCGAGGCGCTCAACCTGATTGGCCCGTCGACGCCGTGGGGCGCACCGGTCGCCGCCCTCGATCGCATCCGGCGAGCGGCGCGTCAGCTCAGCACGGCCAGCCAAACCGCGAACGAAGCGGCGTACTTCGTTCGCCACAGCGCGGACCGAATCCACGCCAACACGCAGCAAACCCGCCACGAAATCGCGACGCTTCGTCGAACCTCGGTGCGGTGGATCTTCGACCGCGTCAAGACGGCGGTGGAGGGTCTCGCCGCGCGCGAAGGCAAGCTCGTCGACGTCGTCGTCGAGGGGGCCGACGTCCCGCTCGATCGACGGGTGGCCGAGCGCATCTTGGACTCGGTGCTGCAGCTGGCCCGCAACGCCGTGGCCCACGCGATCGATCGCCCCGAGGCGCGAGTACGAGCGGGGATGCCGGCGCGCGGCACCATCCAGCTCGAAGCCGAGCGACTCGGCGATTGGCTCAGAATCGTGATCGAAGACGACGGGTCCGGAGTGGACGTCGAAAAGATCCGCACCCTGGCGGTGAGGCACGACGTGCTCACACAACACGAAGCGAGCCTCGTGCACGACGACGAAGTGCTGGCGCTCTTGTTCGTCGCCGGACTCACCACCCGCGACGAAGCCGATCTCGTCGCCGGACGAGGCGTGGGACTCGATCTGGCTCAAGCCGTCGTGCGACGGCTCGGTGGCACGATTCGCCTCGCCAAGCGAGCGACTGGCGGGCTCCGTGCCACTCTCGACGTCCCGTCCGAAGCCGGAATGGCCGAGATCTTGTGGGTCGAAGCCAGCGGAGTGGAGCTCGCCGTGCCGGTCGGCTTCACCGGCAAGGTCGTGCACGCCACCGACGCCACCAAATCCGTTCCCCTCGCCGACTGCATCGGCTTGGGGACTCCATCGCCGGCGCCCGCGTTGTCGATCGAGCTCGACATCCGTGGTGTCGAGCCGATCAGTATTGGCATCGACAAGGTCGGCACGATCGAAGACGCCGTGATTCGTGCGCTCCCACCGATCGTCGCCAGTGCCGGTCCGTACAGCGGCGCGATCCTCAAGGGTAACGGATCGCTCAAGCTGCTGGTCGACGCCGCTCGACTCGCCGCCCGCGCGTGGGCGCGAGCGGGTTGAACCCGCTTCACGCGAGCCGAAGGCCCACCGCCCGAGCACACGACCGCGACCCTTGCAGCCGCACGTCGGAGCAGAGACCCTCGCAGACCCCATGCTCGTAGCTCCGCTCAGCGCGACCGAGACCCCGGTGGTCGACGAGATCGCTCGGCTCGGACGCGTGGAGCTCGACGCGACGCGCGAGCTCCAGAAACCGTGGGCGCGGTTCTGGGTGGCGCGAAACCAGCCGAACTCCGCGCCGGTGGGTTTTCTGCTCGCGTGGGCCGTAGCCGACGAGCTTCACGTCATCGATTTGGTGACGCACCCCGAAATGCGACGACGGGGGGTGGCCAAAGCGCTCATCGGTGCGCTGGTCGCCCACGCGCGGCACGCTCGGGCACGTTTGATTCTGCTCGAAGTCCGACAGTCCAACCGCGCGGCGATCCAGCTTTATCGCTCACATGGTTTCAGCGCGATCGGCATTCGGCGCGGCTACTACGCCAATGGCGCCGAGGACGCGATCGAAATGGTGCTCGCGCTTGACCCCGAAACCGGGCACATTCAGCCCGGCCGCGACGAAGTCCGACTCCCGGAGATCCGCGATTGAGCATCGACGACCTGCGCTCGCGAAATCTTGCCCCGAGAAAGCTGATACGCGCACCGCTCCTGCGGCGCGAGAGCATCGGGCAGGCGTACCACGTGCTCACATTCGACGCGCCGTCGGACTGCCGCGCGGTCGCGGGTCAATTCACGATGGTGCGCGGCGCCGAGTGGGGAGACGCACCGCTCTTGCCGCGCCCGATGAGCTATCTGACGGCGGGTGAAGCTCCGTCGATTCTGATCAAGGTCTTCGGGGAAGGCACCGTTCGCATGGCGCGCGCCGAACCCGGTGAGCCCTTCGAGCTGCTCGGACCGCTCGGCGTGCCGTGGCGCGCGCCTACCGAGGGTAGACGGCAGCTGCTGGTCGGTGGCGGCGTCGGCATCGCGCCGCTCTTGTTCTTGGCGCGCGATTTGGCTGACGCGGGGCAAAAACCCGTCGTGCTCTACGGCGGCCGCGGACGATACGACTTGCCGATGCGGCACGATCTCAAGGGGATCTGCGAGCTTCAAGTCACCACGGAGGACGGAAGCCGGGGCACGAAGGGCCGCGTCACGGACGTGCTCGGCGAGCTGCTCGGCGGAGACACGGAGGTCTACACCTGCGGGCCGGACCGCATGATGGCCGCCGTGGCCAAGATGTGCGCCGAGCGCGACGTGCCGTGCGAGGCTTCGCTCGAAACACCGATGGCGTGCGGCTACGGCGTCTGCCTCGGCTGTCCGGTGCCGCTGACCGAAGGCGGCTACATCTACGCCTGCACCCAGGGGCCATGCATCGACGCTCGGCGGGTGGATTGGACCGGCGACCATGCCCCGACTCGCGTCGACACCGAGGCGACCTCGTGAGCCGCGAATCGGTCACCGTCGGCTCGCTCGAGCTCCGAAACGCCGTGCTCACGGCGTCGGGCACCTTCGGTTACGCGCTCGAATACGACGATTTTTTCGACGTTGCCGAGCTCGGCGGGATCTGCACCAAAGGGCTGAGCCTGCACCCGCGACCCGGAAATCCGCCGGAGCGGATCTGCGAGACCGCCGCCGGCATGCTCAACGCCATCGGTCTGGCGAACGTCGGTGTCGAGGCGTTCTGCACCGACAAGCTGCCGTTGCTCCGCGAACGCGGCGTCACCGTCATCGCGAACATTTTTGCCAGCTCGGTGGCGGACTTCGTCACCATCACCAAGAGGCTCGACGCCGAAGCCGGCGTGCACGCCATCGAGCTCAACGTCTCTTGCCCGAACGTCGCCGAAGGCGGCATCGAGTTCGGCAAGGACAAAAAAATGTGTGCTCAGGTGACCGCTGCCGTGAAGGGCGCGACCAAGATCCCCGTGTGGGTGAAGATGTCCCCCGAGGCCGCCGAGATCGCCGCCGTCGGAAAAGCGTGCGAGGACGCCGGCGCCGACGCGTTGACCGCCGTCAACACCATTCGAGGCATGGCGATCGACTCTCAACTCAGCCGAGTTCGACTGAAAAACCGAACGGGCGGGCTCAGCGGACCGGCGCTCAAACCCATCGCGCTTCGGATCGTTTGGGACTTGGTGGAAGCCGTGAGCATTCCGGTCATCGGCATCGGCGGGATCTCGACCACGCGCGACGCCATCGAGTTCCTGATGGCCGGCGCGACGGCAGTTCAAGTGGGCACGGCGAACTTCGTCGACCCCTGCGCGGCCTCGAAAATTCGCGCCGGAATCCAGGAGTACTGCGAGCAAAAGAACGTCACCGTCCGTGAATTGATCGGCAGCGCGCGCCGGTGATAGACCGGTTCGATGGGGCTCACGCCGAGTAAGTACCCGCGAGTCTCGCTCGACGAGCAAGCGCTCTATCTCCGCGAGGTGCTCGAGAGGCTCTCCAGGGGTAGCGGTCAGCGGCGCATCGTCTTCGATCTCGATGGCACGCTGGTCGACAACCGGACTCGGAGCGTGGCGATCATGCGCGAGCTCGCCGACACCTGGTCGACATCGCACCCTGCCGCCGCCCGCATCCTGCGTTCGCTCGGCCCCGAGAGCTTCGTGTACCTCATCGAGGACAGCCTGGAAAACGCCGGGCTCGAAGACCACGCGCTGGTCGACCAGGCTCTCGAATTCTGGAGCGAGCGGTTTTTCCGGGACGAATACATCGCCCACGACCGCAGCCACCCCGGAGCGGTCGCCTTCGCAAGCGCGTGCTACGACGCCGGAGCAACGCTCGTCTACTTCACCGGGCGTGACATCCAGAACATGGCCGTCGGTAGCTTTGCCAGCCTGCGCGACCTCGGGTTTCCCATCGGCGTGGCCCGAGTGGAGTTGGTGCTCAAGCCGGATCCAGAAATCCCGGACAAGCAGTTCAAGCTCGGAGTGACTCCGGAGCTCGGACGCGAAGCCTCCGTCGTCGCCACTTTCGAGAACGAGCCGGGCCACTGCAATCTCTTCCGTGAGCACTTCCCCCAAGCGCTCCACTTTTTGGTGGACACCCATCACTTCCCCGACGCTCCGGCGCTCGACGAGCAGATCCGCGTCGTGCGGGACTTTCGAATGGACTGAGCGATGAGGGCACACAAAAAATTTCTTCTGGTGCTTGGCGCCGCGCTCGCGGTCGGCGCGCTGGCTTGCGAAAATCGCGCATCCCCGAAAAAGGAAACCGGCGAGCCGAGCCCGAACGCGAGCATCCTGCCCGCCCCTCTGGCCGCGAGCAGCGAGCTCATCGCGCCGCCGGGAAGCGCGACGCCGCCGAAACCTGGACGAGTGGGCATCCCCGCCGATTCCGCTGGCCGCCTGATCATTCCGGATGCCGGAACCCCACCGCCAACCGCGCTCGCGGCGGAAGAAGCTCTCGCACGCGACACGATCACCACCAAGGACGGCATCGGCGCGACGCTCGAAGGGCGATGGAGTTGGTCGGACATTCCGAGCCCGCCGGCCGACGCGAAGGTGAACACCGACGGCATCGACAAGGCGCGGGAGAAGACTCGCCTCGACGCCGTGGTCGATCTCGGTGCGATCGGCCGCATGCGCTTCGAGTTTTCGAGCATCGCCTACCCGCTGCCGAAGTTCACCGAAGTGCGGTCGCGCATCGACCGACTCGGCCACGTGCTCGTTTGGCCGAACAGTCAGGCGTACAAGATCTTGGTTCCGGGCGCGCTTCGAGCGCTTCTCGCCGAGCGAAGGACCGACGCAACACCGCTGGTGCGCGGCAAGGTCGTCAATGCCGGCAACGGCCAAGCCCTCGGGCTTCAGACCGTCAAGAAGGAAGTGCGCACCAGCACCGGAAAGCTCGTGCTCGAGCAAGCCGAGGTCGCGACCGTCGGAAGCGGCGGGCCGCTCTTTTGCCGATTCCTGCTCGAGCTCGTCGCCGTCCAACCGACGAGCGACCTCTGCAAGAGGGGCGTCGTCCCGATCCGTGCCACCTACTCTTGGACCGACGGGGGCAAGCTCGGGTTCGAGGTGAGCACCATCACACGACGTCTCGACATCCCCTTCGGCATGCTGTTCACGCCGCCGGCCGGAGCTAAGTTCGAACGGTCGAAGCTACCGCCGGAGGCCACCGGAGTGATGCTCACGCGAGAGGAGCTCGACGCATTCCGCACCGAAGCCGTGCCGAGGCCGGAGCCGGCAAAAGAGGCCCCAGGCGAAGGGCTGTACGCCGTCAACCGAACCTCCGAGCTGATGTTCTTGCTCTTGGACGGTGTGCCGATAGCGTGGGTCCGCCCCCGCGAGCAGCAGTACGTCATCGGGCCCAAACCAGGCCGCTACTCGGCGGTTTGGCGCGATTTTCTGGGTTCGAACGTGCAACCCAACGCCGTCGTGCACCTGCCGGACCGCATCGTGGTCGGCGAAGAAGAAGACGGCGGCGGCTGAGCGCACCCACCCCGTTGGCCGCTCGGGCACTAGTCGACTTCGCCGAGCTCGGCTTCGTAATCCGCTTCGTCGAAGCGCGCGTCTTCACGCCCGTCGAGCCTCATCCCCGTTCGCACGGCGTCGATCGCTATCTCGATCACCTCCGCTCGCGTGGCCAGCATGTAGTACTCCTCGTCGCTCACGAGCGCCAAGCTGTCGAGCCGCTGCTGAACCGTCCGTTGATCGTCGCCGACGACGCCTACCTTGCTCGAAGGCCCTTCGTGGTCGGTGCTTTGGCAGAGCGCATCCCAAACGGCGCCCACGGGATTGACCCACATGAACACGGGACGGAAGCAAACGTTCCACAGGTGAGCATCTTCGGTGTCCGCGCGCCAGAAACCGTCGTGCTGAACGCGTAGGACTTCCCCGAAGTACGCGCCCGCCGTTCGGGTGAGCAGCTTGAAGAGCTCGGGATTCTTGTCGGCGTCTTGCCGCGCCGTAGCGAGGTAGTGATCGAGCAGCGGCAGCGTCTCGACACTCAAGTCGAGTTCGGTTTTGGTCGACGCGCGCACGTAGTCTACGCACGCCGCGGCGAGATCGACGATCCGGCCGGGACGCTCGTCGTCGACGAGATCGGCGAGCGGTTGCTTCGAGCTGCCATTTCCTCCGTATTCGCTCATGTCGCCCGGCGGAGCTTAGCTGGTCGCGGGTCTTGGGGATTTCTCCGCCAATTTCCCCCCTGCAACGCGTCATTCGTCGGTTCTTCGGGCAGGCAACCTGACGCATCGTTACATTTCGTTCGAGCGTGATATTCTGCACGGCCACCGATGCGCCTCGGAATATTCAGCGACACCCACGCTAACCACGAGGCGCTCAAGGCAGTCTTCGACTGCTACGAACGCGAGAACATCGACAAGTTCTATTGCCTCGGCGACACCGTCGGCTACGGCGGCTCACCGAACGAGTGCGCCGACATGGTGCGCGCCAAAACCGAGGCGACGATCCTCGGCAACCACGACGCGGCGGTCGCCGGGCGAATGGACTACTCGTACTACTACGAGGCCGCGCGGCACGCGCTCGACATGCACGCCGCGATGCTCACTAGCGAGAACATGCAGTGGCTGCGGAGCTTGCCCTACCAGATCTCGCTCGACGAGTACCGAGTGCTGCTTTGCCACGGCTCACCAGTGCGGCTGGAGGAGTTCGAGTACATCTTCGCCCCGGAGCAGGCGCGAGAGTGCCTCAGCATTTTCGACGATCTCGGCCACATCACGCTCATCGGCCACTCTCATCTCTGCAAGGTCTTCGTGATGACGCCGACGTCGGTGGAGGAGTTTCCGCCCATCGACTTCGACCTCGACCCCGATCACAAGTACATCGTCAGCGTCGGCTCGGTCGGTCAGCCGCGGGACTACGACAACCGCGCCAGCTACACCGTCTACGACACCGACCGGAAGCGCTTCGAGTTCAAGCGAACCGAGTACGACATCGAGACGGCGGCGGACAAAGTGCTGCGCACGAAGCTCGAGCGGAACTTCGCCCACCGCCTCTTCATCGGCGTCTGAGCCGAAAAAGGTGGCGCGGTCGCCGGCGGAGGATCGCCGGCGACGCCATTTTTCAGCTCAGAACGTGCCCGTGACGTGAGCGCGACGCGCCGCGAACTGGATGAACGTCGAGTAGGCGTTCCGATTCCCGGTCGTTTCGCTTTCGGGCACCTTGCGCATGGCACCCGGGGTCAAAGTCGCAGGACCGCCGTTCATCAAATCCGGCTGAGTCGGAGTCAGCACCGGCAGGAACAGCACCTGGCAGCCACCAACGAACACGTCGAGCAGCGAGTTGCACGTCGCGTCGACGCCGCCCGGCCCGCACTCGGTGTAGCCCTCGGAGCACGCCGTGAGCCCAGAGCCCGTAAGCGCTCCCGGCACCGGGATCTGCGCGAGCGACTCCACCGTGACCCCACCGCACAGGCCTTCGCCCGGACCGTTGGCGATCATCGCCTCGGAGACGACGAGGCCCGGAGCCAACATCGCCGGAGGCGGCGAAGGGACGCTGGTGAGCGTGTCGAATCGGCCCTGCACGGCGGCGTCGAGCATCTCGAGTGATGCCGGATTGCCGTCGATGGTGAGCGCCAAGACGACGGTGCCCGGCCCACCGGAGAATACGCTGCCGGTCGAGCTCGACGCCATCTGTCCGGTCGGAAGATTGTCGCTCCCCAGCGTCGCCGGATCGAGCAGAAAGCTGAAATCGAGCGGATCGGGGCCGGGCCACATGCCGGCGGCGGGATCCGTCGACCCGCTGGTGATGCCAAAATCAAAAGTGGCGTTCGCGCCGGTGAGGTCTTCGAGCCCAACGGCTTGGATGATGATGTTGGTGCCACCGTCGTCGATGCCGGCTTTGAGACCGTCATTGAGCTGCCCCAAGCCGAGGTCGCTGATGGCGTCTCCCAGCCGATTCGCCGGAGCCGCCGCGCAGAAGCTCGGCGACGCCGCCTTCGAAATCGCCGCCGACCCCATGCGATAGAACGCCTCGTACTGGCATCCCGGCGTGCAGCCGTCGTGCGGTGCGGCGTTCGTATCGTCGCAATGCTCCGGGGCGGTGATCGCGCCGTCGCCGCAACCCATCGGGATCATCCCGCCGGTGCCGCCGATGCCGCCGGTGCCGGCCCCCGCCATGCCGCCGGTGCCGGCCCCCGCCATGCCGCCCGTACCCGGGGCGCCGCCGGTGCTCGGCGTGCCACCGCTACCCGGCGCGCCGCCGGTCGCCGCTCCGCCGGTGCCAGCGCCGGCCGAGCCACCCGAACCGTTCACGGTGCCGTCTCCGCCGCTTCCTCCGCAGGCAAGAAGCAGAGTCACCGGGATCCAACAAGCCAAACCGATTCGCTTCGTCATCGTTACCTCCAAGCTAAACGTCGATCGTCCACTCTGTGCCGTCCGGAGTGTCCTTGAGCACGACCCCGCTCTTTTCGAGCGCTTCCCGAAGCTCGTCGGCTCGGGCGAAGTTCTTGCTCTTGCGCGCTTCGTCCCGCTCGGACACCTGGTCGTTCACCTGCTCTTCGGTGAGCGAGCGAAGCGCCAGCCGCCGGGCGCGGGTCCTCTGTCGGTAGCGCCGCGAAGGAGTCTGCAGCAGGCCGAGCTCCTCGGTGAGCTTCGAGATGGCGTCGAACACGACCCGCGCGGTTCCCGCAGCGGCGCCGACGAAGGTCGCGTCCTTCCGCCGCTTGTGGGCCAGGTCACACAAGTCGTTTCCGGTTCGGGCCATCTCACCGAGCGCGGCGAGCGCCACCGACGTGTTGAGATCGTCGTCGAGCGCCTCTTCGGCTTGGGCCGCAGACTTGGCCGCCGCCTCTCGGAACGGCGCGAGCTCCGGTGGCGGCTTCTTCGCCGGGACTGTGAGGCCCTGACTCATGAGCGAATCGAGACGCTCGCTGACGTCGTAGACGTAGTCGACTCGTCCCTCGGCTTCGTCGACGCCGGGGAACACGACTCGCCCGCCGTCGAGAGTCTCGGTATCGAATTGAATCGGTCCGCGGTAGTGCACGCTGAGCAGGAACCACCGGAAGCCTTCGGGATCGTTGCGCTCGAAGACGTCCTGAATCGTCACGAAATTGCCGAGCGACTTGCTCATTTTTTCTTTGTCGATGTTGACGAAGCCGTTGTGCACCCAGAACCGGGCGAAGGGGCCTTCGCCGGGGCACGCGGCTTCGCTCTGGGCAATTTCGTTTTCGTGGTGCGGAAAGATCAGATCCATCCCGCCGCAATGAACATCGAAACCGTGACCGAGATACCGGCTGCTCATCGCGGAGCACTCGATGTGCCAGCCGGGTCGACCGCGACCCCAAGGGCTGTCCCAGCCCCACTCTTCGGCCGGCGCACCCTTCCATAGGGCGAAATCCGCAGGTTCGCGTTTCACTTCGTCGACTTCGACGCGAGCGCCAGCGCGCATCTCGTCGAGCTTGCGGTGCGAGAGCTTCCCATAGCCAGAAAAACTCTCCACCGAAAAATAAATGTCTTTGACCCCGCCCTCGCGGTCCACGACGTAGGCGGCGCCGTTGTCGAGAATCTTCTGAATCAGCTCGTAGATTTGGGGGAGGTGATCGCTGACGCGGGGCTCTTCGTCCGGGGCGAGGCAGCCGATTTCTTCGACGGCGTCCTGGTACACCTTCGCCATGCGCTTCGACAGGGCGAGGGGCTCCTCGCCGTTGTCTTTGGCGCGAGCGAGGATCTTGTCGTCGACGTCGGTGATGTTGCGGACGTAGGTAACCTCGTAGCCCTTCTTCCGCAGCCGACGCACGAGCACGTCCGGCGCCACCGCGGCGCGCGCGTGACCCGCATGCGGAACGTCGTACACGGTCGGGCCGCACGTATAGACTCGCGCCTTACCCTCATCCTTCGTGGCGAACGGTTCGACCTTCCGGGTCAACGTGTTGTAGAGGCGAAATCCAGTCATGCGACGACCACGCCCTGTATAGCAGCGGGCGGGAGGCTAATTGAATCGGTCCCAGCCTTTGGGGGAGATCCCCCTGGGGCGGCGTCGACCGGACGGTGGGCCAGGGCCGAAGCCTCCGGGCGGGGGCGGGGGTGGTCGCCATCCGTCCCATCGTCGCGTGGGCCTTCGCTCTCGGCCGGTCATCATCGGTCGGATGAGCAACAGTCCGCCGAGAAAGCCACCAATGTGAGCGTAGAACGCGACCCCGTCGGTGCGCGGCGCGATGACGCCGGAGAGAAGTTGCTCCCAGACGAACCAGTACGCGACGAAGAACCAAGCCGGCAGCGTGATGAACAAACCCCACACCAACCACAACAGCGGCACCGGATTGAGCACCAGCACGGGCGCCTTGGGATACAGAAGCACGTAGGCCGCCAAGACGCCCCCAATCGCACCGGAGGCGCCGACCATGGGGATCGGGCTCGACGGATCCACTCCCACCTGGGCCGACGCCGCGGCTAGCCCGGCCAAGAGGTAAAACGCCAAGTAGCGACCGTGGCCAACGGCGTCCTCCACATTGTCGCCAAAGATGTGGAGAAAGAGCATGTTGCCGCCGAGATGCACGAACCCGCCGTGCATGAACATCGCGGTGAACACCGTGAACAGCTCGCCGGCCGGGTCGAGAGCAATGCGGGTCGGGACGACCCCGTAGGCCTCGGTGACGCCGAGCGCACCCCCGGCATCGAGCAAAAGCTGCACGAGGAACCCGAGCACGTTGACCGCGATCAGCAGGTAGTTGACGTAGGGCGTCGTGCTGGTGGGGTTGATGTCGCGAACCGGAATCACGGAAGGTCTCGCTCGGGTGTCAGGACACCGTAGTGCCCGGGGGCGTGCTTCGCGACCCTCCGCGCGGCCGTGCTACCGTTCGGGTCCCCCAATGCACCCTCCCAGCGGCATTCGGCAGCGAGCCGGCCTCGCGGGTGCGGCGGCGGCGTTGGCCGCCATCGTCCTCTTGTCGAGCTGCGCCTCGCGATGGGACGGCCGAGTATTCCGCGACGGCGATTTGGCGTTCCGGGTGGGCCCGACCCCGGCGAGCTGGCGCGAGATCGAGACGCCCGGCGCGCTCTTGAGCTTTCGCGACGACGACGCCGGGGCGACCGTGGCCATCAGTGGCAGATGCGGTAAGGACGGCGACGACGTGCCGCTCGTCTCGCTGACGCATCACCTCTTCATCCACTTCACCGACCGCGAGCTCGAGAGCCAAGAGACGGTCACCCTCGACGGCCGAGACGCCCTCAGAACCGAGCTCGTCGCCGAGCTCGACGGCGTACCGAAGCGCTTCAGCGTCTTCGTGCTCAAGAAAGACGGCTGCGTTTACGACTTCATGCACATCGCCGCGTCCAGCGCCCCGGAGCACGGCCGTGAACGTTTTGCGGCGTTCGTGGAAGGGTTTGCGACGCTCGAATGACCATCAGCGAAGATGGCCCCCTCTCCGGCCGCGAGGGCCGCGACTCGATCCCGCGATCGTTTCGGCCGACATTTCTCCCGCCGGAGCCGACGTTCCTGCAAAAGAAGCTCGCCGGCGTCACCGGGCTGCTCGGTCACATCGGCGTCATGTGGAAAATGACCGTCGGCACGATCCGCGCGGGGTTCCGTCGACCGTTCGAAGGACGAGAAATCGTCAAGCAGCTCGAGGCGCTCGGTGTGGCGTCTCTCGGCATCGTCGTCGTCACGAGCGTGTTCATCGGCATGGTCATGGCCACCCAGTTCGCGTTCGGTCTCAGAAAGTTCGGCGGTATGGAGTACACGGGCCGAGTCGTCGGTCTGAGCTTCGCCCGCGAGCTCGCCCCGACTTTGACCGCCGTCATCGTCGGGGGCCGCATCAGTGCCGGCATGGCCGCGGAGCTCGGATCGATGGCGGTGACCGAGCAGCTCGACGCCATCCGCGCGCTCGGCGCCGACCCGCTCAAGAAGCTGGTGTTTCCGCGACTGCTCGCCTCGATCATCACGATGCCTATTTTGGCAATCATCGCGCTCATTCTCGGGTTCAGCGGGGCGATGCTCGTCACGGATCTTCAGTTCAACATCCCGGCGAGCTTCTTCTTCCACAGCGCCGTCGGTGCCGTCACGATGCGCGACTTTCTGAGCGGCCTTTTCAAGACGCCGTTCTTCGGCGCCATCATCGCGTTGGTCGGATGTCACTTCGGGCTGATCACACGGGGCGGCACCGCGGGAGTTGGCAACAGCACGACTCGCACCGTCGTCGTCGTCTCCATCGCCATCCTGATCGCCGACTTCTTCCTCACCAAGTTCACGATTGTGCTGTTTTGAGCCCCGCTGCCCACAGATCCCGCCGCGCCTCGTTGCTCACGCTTGACAGCCTGGGTGCCGTCTCTAAGCTTTTTTCTCAGGCAATTCCTTGGTGAAGCCAAAACCGAAAAAATCCGACGGCAAGGGCAAGCGCGACGGGCTCTTGACCACCGGCGAGATGGCGCGCCTCTCGGGCAATACGCTTCGGACGGTGCGCTTCTACGAAGAGACGGGTTTGCTCGAACCTGCCGAGCGCACCGAAGGCGGTCACCGGCTCTTTTGTCGAGCAGAGTACGACAAGCTCTGTCTGGTCAGCGAGCTGCGGTCCGCAGGGCTGAGCCTCGAAGACATCAAGAGCATGCTCGAGGTGAAGCAGCACGCGTCATCCGGCGGCGAAGCCGCTCAAGACGTCATCGGCCGTCTCGAACGACAGATCGCGGTCATGAACGACCGCATCGAGCTCTTGGGCAACCTCAAGTCCGAGCTCGAGGTGACCAAAGGACACTTGAGCAAGTGCGTGGGCTGCAAAGACCGCGCTCATTTCCCGGACTCCTGCGGCAACTGCGAGGTGATGGCGGATGCCCGACGGATCACCAAGGCCATGAGCGTGCTTTGGAGTGTCGAGCGATGCCGCGCCGATGAGTGAGCCGAGAGTGTTCTCGGTGGAAGAGGTGGAGGCTCTGATCCCCTCGCTGTCGCGCATCATCGGCGACCAGTTCCTGATCCAGAGCGAGATCGAACGCGGCATCGCGCGGCTCGCGGAAACCTCGGGCAAGGTCCCTCGATCGCTGGAACAGGGCCCGACGGACAGCGCGGCCGTCGCCGATCTCAAACGCGAGCTTCGCGGGCGCATCGACAACTACCAACGCGGGTGGGCGAAGCTCGAGGAGCTCGGTGCCGTCATCAAGGACCCGCGCTCGGGGCTGGTGGACTTCTACGGACGCGTGGCTGGGCGACTCGTTTGGCTGTGTTGGCGCTACGGGGAAGAGTCGCTCGATTGGTACCACGACCTAGACGCCGGATTCGGTGGGCGTCGCCCGCTCCGGGGGGAAACCCGCTCGCAGCTTCTGAACTGATGGAGGTCGACACCGAGGCGGCCGAACAGGCCATCCGCGCGTTTTTGCGCGCCCTGGGCCGCGATCCCGAAGTGGGGGAGCTACGCGACACGCCCGGCCGCGTCGTCGAAGCGTTCGGTCAAGACCTCCTGGCGGGATACGCGGTCGACGTCGTCGAGTTGCTCCAGAACGGCTCCGTGCCCTACGACGGCGAAACCGGGGGCGCGGTCGTCGTGAAGGACATCAGCGCCACGACGGTGTGCCCGCACCACCTCTTGCCCGGGGTCGGCCACGCGACGGTGGCCTACGCTCCGGGTGAGCGGATTCTGGGCCTCGGCACCATCGCCAAACTGGTCGACGCTCATGCTCGACGCCTCGTCCTGCAGGAACAAATCGGCGACGACGTTTGTCGCTCACTGGTGGAGCACGCCGGCGCCCGCGCTGCCTACTGTCGCCTGTCGTTGGTTCACTCTTGCCTCGCCTCCCGCGGGGCGCGGCAAACCGAGGCCACCGTCGTGACCGTCGCCACGACGGGCACGTTCAAGACGCCCGAGGGCCAACATACCCTCACGCTGGCTCTCGGACCGGAGGCGCTTTGACCGTCGCGGTCGTGACCGGACCGAGCCGCGGCATCGGTCGCGCGACCGTGCTCGCGCTCGCCGAGCGCGGGGTGACGGTCGTTTTTTGGGGTCGGCCGTCGGCCGCGCTCGACGAAACCAAAAAGGCGCTCGAAAAACTCGGGGCGGCGTTCGACGGTTTCGAGTGCGACTTCCGAGATCGATCGAGCGTCGCCGCAGCCGCCGAGCGCACTTTGGCGGCGCACGGTCCGCCGGATTTGGTGGTCAACAACGCGGCGGTCATCCATCGCGCCGCGGTCCACGAAATGAAGCTCGAGGATTGGGACGAGCAGATCGCGGTCAACCTGACCGGACCGTTTTTGGTCACCGCCGCGCTCCTGCCGGCCATGCTCGAGGCGAAGCGCGGGCGAATCGTGCACGTCGGGAGTATTTCCTCGGTCGTGGGCACGGCGCGATCGGCGGCGTACAACGCCAGCAAGTGGGGGCTCGTCGGGTTCATGAAGAGCCTCGCGGAGGAGCTGGTGGACACCGGGGTCACGACCGCGGCGCTCCTGCCGGGCTCGGTGGATACCGAGATGCTCGAGGGCAGCGGGTTCGCGGCGCGAATGACGGCGGAGGAGGTGGCCAAGAGCATCGTGTTCCTCGGTCTGGACGCGCCCGCTGCGCACAACGGCGCCGTCGTGGAAATGTTCGGCACGTGACAGATCGCTTCGCCCCCGGCAGCGTCATCGAGCAGGTCGCGTTGTTTCCGCTACCGCAAGCCGTCCTGTTCCCGAACACGCTGATGCCCCTCCACATTTTCGAGCCTCGGTATCGACAAATGACGCGCGACGCTCTCGACTCGGACCGGTTGCTTTGTGTGTCGTTCATCACGAACGAAACCGAGCTCGACGACAACGGGCACCCACCGGTCGCCGATATCGCCGGCGTCGGGGAGATCGTGGAATACGAAGAGCTGCCTGATGGTCGCTTTCATCTGGCGCTCGTTGGGCGAGCTCGAACCCGCATCGTCGAGCACGCGTTCGTCCCGCCCTACCGCCGGGTGCGGGCCACCGTGTTGGCCACGACCGAGGACGCGACCTCCGAAGCAGACGTCGCCGCACTCATCAGCACCGCCACCCGATTCGCCTCGAACATCCGCCCGCGCCAATCCGGCACGGAGCTCGAGCTTCCGGAGCTCACGACCCCCGGAAGAACCGCCGACGCGTTTGCCCATGCGCTCGTGCTCGAAGGCGCCGAACGCCAAGAGCTGCTCGAGACCCTCGACGACTCCAAGCGAGTGCGCCGGTGCGCCGAGGCGCTAGCGGTGCAGCACGCCATGCTCGGCAAGAGCGACATGTTGCACTAACCCCGCGGAAAAACGCCTATACGCCAAATAGGGTAATGGGCCGCCACACCCGCCTTTCTCTACCGTTGCTCCCTTCCGGGCCTGGCGGGTTTCGAGACGCGCAGTTGGCGACCCACAAGCGGGGGTGCCCCGAACCCCGTGGAAGTAGCTCAGCGGCGACGCCGTGTCCAGGAGAACGCGCGAGTCCAGGAGAACGGATGCGCTAGCCCGACGCCTTGCTCGCCGCCGCGCCGATGCGCCTCGCTCCCGATCCACCGACCTCGCGATTGGGATTCCACGAAGCCCCGCTCGCTTGGTGGAGGCGCACGGAGAATCCTGACAGGCGCATCGAGGTGGCCGGAGGATTCGATGTTCCGCGAGCTCCACCCAGAATTCGAACGGCACGCCACCAACCCCTGAAGCGCCGGGGCAGTTGGCAAATGGGCTACCATGCCGCACGCGATGAGCGATGGCGGCAACGAGAAATCCCCGGACGGATTCGAGATCCCCGATCTGGATCTCGGGCCCGCCCGGGCGCACCCAACCGCAGCTCCGCACCCAACCGCAGCCCCGCGCCCGCCACCGGCGCCCGCTCCGCCGCAGACACCCTCCGGTGGCGGAATGGATCATCTGTTCGGCGCGGGCAGCTTCGACGAAGATCACTTTGGCGACGGCGGAAGCGCACTCGAAGTCGGCGGCGACAGCCCCGGAGCCAGTAGCAACCCCGCCGCCTACTTTGGAGAGGGCAACTTCGACGCCGGCTCGGGGGCCGCGAACCTCGATCTCGCCAGCGACTCGGTTCGGCCCGGCGCCCCTGGCGCCGCGGCGAATCCTGGTGACCTGTTCGGAGCCGGGCAATTCGGTGACGACGACTTCGACACGTTCAGCCACGACGCGCTCGACGTCGGTGTCGAGGAGGGTAGCCGCCCCGCCGCCGTCGACGTGGCCGGCGGCGACGCTTGGCCCACGGGGAAGTCGCCAGAGCCGAATAGCCTCCAGATAGACGACGTCGAGGTAGCGATCACGGCGGACTACGGCGCTGCTCCCGCCAACATCTTCGTCGCACCGCCCTATGCGCTGCGCGTGTTTCAGAGAAAGCGCGTGCTCGAGCCGGCGTACCGTCGGGCTCGAGAGACGCTCGAAAAGGCCGAAGCCGAGCGCGACGCGCTCCTCGGCCAAATGATCACCGGGCTTCGAGAGAAAATCGAAGCCGACGATCGAATGAAGCAGCTGCTCACGAAGGTGGGCTCGCTCGAGCAAGTCGTCCTACAGCGGAGCGACGCCGCGGCAGGAACCAACGCCGAGTACGACGAGCGAGTGGGCGTGCTCGACGAGCATCGCGCCAAAATCGACGGCGAGCTCGCTCAGAAGAAACGAACCGAGACCGAGATGGCCGGGCTGGTCGGTCAGCACGAGCAGGTGTTCAAGCGCGCCGAAGCCATGCTCAAGCGGGTCCACATCGAAATCCGCTCGGTGACGCAAGTGGTCCAGCAGCGCCAAGCCCAAGGCGCTACGGCGACCCCCGAGCAACAGCAACAGCTCGCGGAGCTCCAAAACAAAGTGCCGGCGGCCGAGGCCGAAGCGCGCCAGCGCCGCGCCGAGCTCGATCAGGTGCTCGGCCCCCTCGAAGCACTCCGCGCGGAGATGCAGATCCACGAAGGGCAGCTCCGCGACCTGGAGAACCAGCGGCGTGTGCTCGACCAGGAGTTTCAGAAGGTCATCGGCGTTCGGAGCCAAGGCGTGGATGCCGCCAGCCAGGAGCTCGCCGACGCCCTCGCCGACGCCGGGCGGGGTCTGCTCGCCACGCGGGGTGGAATCGCCGTGGACCAGGCCAAGCTCGACAGCATCAGGAGCGCCGACGAAACCGTCAGAATCGCCGCACTCGAAGCCGAGAAAGAGTTTCGTGCGCTCGAGTCGTATTCACGTGACGGCGTCAAGCAAGGCTACGTCGCGGTCGGCATCGTCGTCGGACTGATCGTCTTGCTCATCGTCATCGTTTCGGTCACTTGAGCTTCGACGACGCGCGTCAGGGAACCCGTGTGCGGGTTCCGCTCCCGCAGACGAACGCCCACGAGCACGCGAACTCGTGGCATTCGTCGCCACGGCTCATGCACTTGGTTTCCGCCGCGTCCGGCCGGACCTTCGCACCCACGAGCTCCATGGATTCGATCATCCACCCCTCCATCAGTCGGCAGTGCCCCGGGTGCATGTCGGCGAAATCGCTGATCCGCAGCACCGTGCGATCCGGCTGCCACGCGATCGCGGTCATGCTGCCCGCCGAGCGATAGTAGGTCGACCAAACCATGGTGCATCCACGGATCAGGTTCTCGGTGGAAGCTTTCGCCAGAAAATCACCAAAGGTCGTCTCCAGATCGGACTTCGCCGCGGCTCGACCGAGGGTGAAGCAGTAGTCGAGATCTCCCGCGCCGAGCGTGTCGTCGGTGGCTTCGAGAAAACCGGAGAAGCCCTCGTAGGGGTACCAACCCATGCGACGAATGCGCTCCGAGCACGCGAGCTGCGTCGCGCTCGGTGCGCAATCGAGGATTTCCCGGAGCTTGTCGCCCCCATGCTCCTGTTTGACGGCCCGGATCAACCCGAGGAACGCCATCCCGCGAACTTCGGCCTCCACTACTAAGAGGTATAGGGTGGCTCCGGGTCAAAGACCAAGCCCGACCGCCCTCGCCCGGTGCGGTTTGGGCTTCGACACAACCCGGTCAGAGGGGAATGTTCCCGTGCTTTTTCGGCGGGTTTTTTTCGCGCTTGTTTTTGAGCCATTCGAGCGCGTCGGCGAGGCGCTTGCGCGTCTGGCGCGGGTAGATCACCTCGTCGACGAAACCCAGTTCGGCAGCTTTGTAAGGGTTCGCGAACGTTTTTTTATACTGGTCGATGAACTCCCGACGCGTCTTTTCCTTGTCCTCGGCCTGCTCGATCTCACGTCGGTAGACGATGTTGACCGCGCCCTCCGGACCCATGACCGCAATCTCCGCCGACGGAAACGCGATGTTGACGTCGCCGCGGATGTGCTTGCTGCTCATGACGTCGTAGGCGCCGCCGTAAGCCTTGCGGGTGATGACCGTGAGCTTGGGGACCGTGGCCTCGCAGAACGCGTAGAGCAGCTTGGCCCCGTTGTTGATGATGCCCCGGTGCTCCTGATCGACGCCCGGCAAGAAACCCGGAACGTCCACCCAAGTGACGATCGGGATGTTGAAGCAGTCACAGAATCGAACGAAGCGCGCCGCCTTCAGACTCGCGGCAATGTCGAGAACGCCTGCGAGATAGGCGGGCTGGTTGGCGACGATGCCGACGGGACGCCCACCGATGCGCGCGAATCCGATCAGCATGTTTTTTGCGTACTGCTCGGCGATCTCGAACAGGTAGCCGTCGTCGACTACCGCGCGGATCACGTTCTTCATGTCGTACGGCTTGTTGCTCTCCTCCGGCACCATGGTGTCGAGCGCCGGGTCCTCGCGGTCCGTCGGGTCGTCCGTGGGCTTAATCGGCGGGTCCTCGGTGTTGTTCGAGGGCAAGAAGCTCAAGAGCTCGCGCGTTTGCGCCATGCACGCTCGATCGTCCACAGAAGTGAGGTGGCACACGCCGCTCTTCGAAGCGTGGGACGCCGCCCCCCCGAGCTCCTCCTTCGTGACTTCTTCTTGAGTCACCGTCTTGATGACGTCCGGCCCGGTGATGAACATGTAGCTCGTCTGCTCGGTCATCAGGATGAAGTCGGTCATCGCCGGCGAGTAGACGGCGCCCCCGGCGCACGGGCCGAGGATTGCGCTGATTTGCGGGACCACGCCGCTCGAGAGCACGTTCCTGAGAAAGATGTCCGCGTACCCAGCTAGCGATTCGACACCCTCTTGGATCCGCGCCCCACCGGAGTCGTTCAGGCCGATGACCGGCGCGCCGACCTTGACCGCGAGATCCATGATCTTGCAGATCTTCGAGGCGTAGGCAGCGCTCAGCGATCCGCCGAACACGGTGAAGTCCTGGGCGAAAACGAACACCTGCCGGCCGTCGACTTTCCCGTGCCCCGTCACGACGCCGTCGCCGAGAATCTTCTGCTCCTGCATGTTGAAGTCGGAGCAGCGGTGGGTGACGAGACGATCGACCTCGACGAACGTGCCCGGGTCGAGCAGCAAGTCCACCCGCTCTCGCGCGGTGAGCTTGCCCGCGGCGTGCTGCTTGTCGACGCGCTTTTGGCCCCCGCCCTCGAGCGCCCTGGCGTTGAGCGCGTCGAGCTGAGAAACGCTGTCTGATTTCATCTCTTTAGCCATCGTCTTTTCTGCTGCCTCGGCCCCGAAGCCGGTGACTTGTTAGCGGAAAACCCGGGCGCGTGCGAGCCGGCATTTTTGAGCAGTCCGGGAGCGTTTATCCGCACCCGAGCCACGCGCTCAGCGTCGAACCGAATACAGCTCGGCGAAGCCGCCCCAGAGGTCTTCGAACGCATCACGAAACGGACGAACCAAGCGAACGTCGTCGGTGACGATGAGATTCTCCTGGTTGTAGTTCGCCGCGCTTCGCGTCCAGTTGTAGCTCCCGGTGGCGAGCGTGCGATCGTCGAAGAGCGCGAACTTGTGGTGCATGTGGTGGGTGCTGTCGTCGGCGCGCACCTCGATGCCCGCGTCGGACAGCCGCGCGATGTCGGACCCTTCGTCGCCGGCCTTTTCATCGTCGGTGATGATCCGCACCGTCACCCCACGCTTCTTCGCTTCCAGAATCCGTTCGGCGAGGCGGTCGTCGGTGATGGTGAAGACGCACAAGTCCGCGGTCTTGCTCGTCCGGTCGATGGCGCCACGAAGCGCGTTGAGGCAGGCGTCCCCCGGACTGAACGAAACATGAGTGCCGCCCTGAGAGCTGCTCTCACCCCGCGGGGCGAGCAGCTTGACGACACCTTCGAGCCACTCTAGCGCCTCGCGGTCGCGGGAGGTCCCGAGAAGCTCGCGAGCGAGGTGGAACGCGCGGCTTCGAACGATCGCGACCTCCCGGTCGGCAAGCATCGCGTCGTCGAGCACTTCACCGAGAGCGCGTTTCTCGCCGCGCGACAACTTGCGGTCGTCGAGCGTCTGACGCAACAACGCTTCGATCTCGTCGGGCTCCACCGCATCGAGGCTCCCGCATCTTGTTGTATGATGTCCAACGTTATGTGCCGCAACATCCGCACGCTGTTCAACTTCGACCCGCCAGCCACCGACGACGAAGTCGCCGCCGCCGCTCTGCAGTACGTTCGAAAAGTCAGCGGGACGAACAAACCCTCGAAGGCCAACCAAGAGGTGTTCGAGCAAGCCGTTGCCGACGTCACCGCAATCACCCGGCGGCTCGTGCGTGATCTCGTCACGACGTCGCCACCCAAGGATCGCGAAACCGAAGCCGCCAAGGCCCGCGAGCGTTCCGCCAAGAGGTTCGGGCGCGCCACCCAGGCCTAGAAAAGGCCGCTAGATCCGCACCATCCAGGCGCGCCACGGCCACTCGAAGCGGTCTGGCAAATCGAGGTCCCACGCCGCTTGCTCGAGACACCCCGACAGGCTTCGGTCGCTCTTTCCGCGGATGTCGATGCTCGTGACGTCGACGACCTCGTCGATCGTCGTTTCCAGCTGCACGGTGGCCGTGCCGGCTTTTCCTCCGCAGCGGGTGTAGGCGAGGCTCAGGTTGTCGGTGAGGTACTTCACTGGATCGAAGGGCGGCGGAGGCGAAGCGCTCACGCTCGTCGCGCCCATTCTCACCCGGCCGAAGCCTCGGCCAAACCCGGTCCCGGAGCCGGCGCCCCAATCCAGGCCCTCGGTCGACGGACGCACACCCGGCTCGATCGCGAGGTAGCTCGTGACGGGTGAAACGGCGCCGCCGTGCATCGCCAGCGTCATCATCTCGGGCTCGGTGAGCTCGTGCAGTAGCTCCGAGCCGAAAGTCAGCGCGGTCCAGCGCTTGGTTTCCTCTCTCCCCGGCACCAGCGCGAAGCGAACGGGCTTCGACCAGAGCTCGCCGCTCACCCGCACCCAGCCGACCTTGGCGTGGGCAATTCGGTGGTCGGTGATTCCTTCCCCCTCGTTCAGGAACTTCGGGATCGCAACGTCCTTGGCGGGGATGTTCTGCGCTTCGACTTTCAAGCCGCGGATCTTCATCGGTCGCGCCCAGTGTTCGAACACGGCGCGATGCTCGGCCGTTTCGGTGGGCGACGAGCTCGCGCCGACTTTCCACAACAGGCCGCCGGTCTGGCGAGCGGCCGGCGCCCACGGGTGAGCGTTCAGCGGCTCGAGCTCTGGGTCGAGGTGCGCGTGGATGCCGATGTGCACGAGCGCCCCGCTCTTTCCGACGCTCCCGCGCACTCGCTCCGGGGTGAGCGCCGAGCGGGTTCTGGCGTCGGTGAAGACGACGACGCGCTTGGCGGAGCCCGGGCGGACGCCGGAAAGCAGCCGATCGGCCTCGGCGAGGGCGGCGTCGACGTGACTGCCATTCTTGCGGTCGATCTTGGCGGCCGCCAAGTCCGCGATCGCCTGTCGTACGCCGAGAAAGCGACCATAACGCGGGTGGGGCGTTCGATTGAACGTCAGGACCTCCACCCGCGCTTCGGGAAAGTGCGACAAGTACGCGCTAGACGCCGCGACCGAGCCACTCAGGTACGCCTCGCTCACCGAGCGCGACGCGTCCAGCACCACCACGATGTGCGCGCCACGCGGAACCGTCGACAATTTCGGCGCGGCCTCGATCCGAAACCGACTGAGCGCGCGACCGTTGGCGACCGGAAAAGAAGCGAGCGCCCCCTCGAGCTCTTGGGCGCCGCCGGGCAACAGCTCGAGCATCACCGAGCGGTCGCGCTTTAGCGCCACTCGGCCACCCGCGGCGAACGGCTTGCCATCCACGAAAAGGCGATCTCTCGGGTTCTTCGGCGAGAGAGTCACCCGAGCGAGCAACCCCTCGGTGCCCATGGCGGGCAGCGACAACGAGTGCCGACCCGCGGCGTAACTCGTCGGCATCGTCAGCGTGTACTCGATGCTCTTGTTGTCGAGCGGCGGACACGGAAACACTTGGAGCGCGAGGTGATCTTGGCTCCGCCAACTCAAGAGCGCCGGATCCTTGGGGTAGTAGCCGCCGATCCCGGTGAGCTCGCGGTATTTTTCCGCGGCCGCCTCCGCCTCCATCAGCTCCCCGGCGAACCAGTGCGGACGCCCACGAAGCGAGCCGAGAGTTCGGAGCCCGGTCGCCACCGCCGCGGGCGGCAGATCGATGTGGAACATCGCCTGGTCATGACGGGCACCGCCGTTGTAGACGGTGCGTTCGACGACGAGCTCGGCGTGGCCACGCGCGAGAGTCATCCGAACGATGTGGGACTTCTCGGCGAGTCTGTCGGAACGCGTGCCGTCGACCGTGTCGGCAGACGCCGTCGACGTTTGAAAAGCAAACGCCGCCAAGGCAGCAACGAAGAATCCTGTGGCGAGCTTCATGCGGAGTCCGACACCCGCGGGGACTCATCGTTCCCCGAGCAGCCCCGTGGGGCCTCTCGATTTGAAGCAGCGCTGAAAATTTACATCGACACTTCAGCGTCTCCGCTCGCGAACTCATCACGAGCCCTCGTCCGGACCCTCACTCCGACCCCTGGCTCCGGACTCACTCCGGGGGATCGAGGTAGTCCACCTCGACGCCGCGATGCGTGCGCAAGGTCGTGACTCCCGGCGCGCGTCGCACGACGTAGTCCGGACCGATCGGGACTTTGCCCTGTCCACCGGGTGTGTCGACGATGAGCTTGGGCAGCGCGATGCCGCTGAGCCGCCCCTGAAGCTGCTCGATAATCTCGAGTCCGGTCGAAATCGGCGTGCGCAGGTGGCTGCTCCCGGCGACGGGATCGGCCTGCAAAAGGTAGTAGGGCCGAACGCGTTCCCGCACGAGACCGCGAAAGAGCTCGCTCAAGACGTCGACGCGGTCGTTCACACCGCGCAAGAGCACGGTGTGATTCAAGACGGGAAAACCCGCGTCCGCCAGCCGGTTGCAGGCGGCCCGCGCCAACGGCGTCAGCTCGCGCGGATGGTTGAAGTGCGTCATGAGCCACAGCGGATGAAACGGCCGAAGGGCGTCGAGCAGCTCGTCGGTGATGCGTTGGGGCAGCGCCACGGGCACGCGGGTCGCCAGGCGAATGGTTTCCACACTCGGGATCTCGCGCACGAGCCGGACCACTCGCACGAGTCGCTCGGTCGACAGCGTCAGCGGATCGCCGCCGCTCAAGATCACGTCTTTGATTTCGGGGTGCTCGGCGAGATACCTCGCAGCGGGCCCAAGCCGCTCGACCGATCGCGCTCCGCCGTCGCTGCCCACGATGCGGCTCCGCGTGCAGAAACGGCAATAGACCGCGCAGCGGTCGGTGACGAGCAATAGCGCGCGATCGGGGTAGCGCTGGATGAGCTCGGGCGCGACTTGGTGGTCCTCCTCGCCGAGCGGATCGACGAGGTCGCCGGGCACGTGTTGCGCCTCGAGCTCGCGCGGCACCACCTGGCGCCGAATGGGGCAGCTCGGATCTCGAGGGTCGGCGAGTCCGAGGTAGTACGGCGTCACCGAGATCGGGAGCCCGGCTCGCTCGGCTCGACGCGCGCCCTCCAGCTCGTCCCGGTCGAGCTCGAGGGCCTCGGCCAGCTCGTCCGCGCTGGTCAGCGCGTGGCGCAGCTGCCACGTCCAGTCGTCGTGAAAGCTAAGGTTTCTTGTCACCGCCCATGCCGCCGGGGGGTTTCGGGGCTTCGATTTCCGGCACCTTCACCTTCTCGAGCGCCGCTTCGTCGACCTCGACCTTGAACTTCTTTCGGAGCGTCTCCTCGAGCTCCGCTTCGGCCTTCCGAATCGATTCCTGAACGAGGGCGACCCGAATGTTGCGTTCGGCTTCTTTGAAGGTGCGGTCGCGAGCGGCGGTCTTGCCCGTCATCCGGACGATGTGGAACTTGCCGGCGTCTTCGACGATTTCGTCGTGCACGCCACCGACCTTGTCGATCTTGAAAACGGCAGCGCGAAGCGCATCGCTGACTTTGGGATTCGCGCCGCGCGCCTTGCCCGGCGGCCCGACGATGCCGAGATCGCCGGCGAGCTCGAGTGGAGCGGTCGGAGAGGGTTTCGGCGGTTTGTCCAGCGATTCGGCTTGAGCGAGCTTGCCCCATTGCATCGGTGTGGCTTTGAGCGCCTTTTTGAGCACCTCTTCGGCTTTGGCCTTCGAGCCGACGACGATATGCGCCACCCGGCGCCGCTCGGGCTCCCGAAAGTCGTCGCGCTTGTCGTCGTAGTACTTGCGAACGGCGGCGTCGGGGATCTTGCCGGGCGGAGCCAGCTTCGCCTGAAGGTCGCGGAGAACCTGGTCCCGCAAGATCTGGCGAACGCGCTGCTTGGTTTCCGGCTCCTTGTCGAGCCCGCGGCGCTCCGCCTCCTTCGCGAGGAGCTCGACCTTGATCATCTCGTCGAGCAGTGCCTTGCGGCGTTCGTCGGACTGGTAACGCAGCCGTTCGAATCGATCCATGCGGTCGAGAGTTGCCGCGTAGTCGCCGAGGGTGATGACCCGGTCGCCGACTTTGGCGAGCACCTTCTTCTGGAGCTCGGGACTCAGGGGAGGCACCGCGCCTTGCTGAGCGGTCGCCGACGCCGTGGGCGCCGTGCCGTCGCTGAGCGCTTCCTCCTTGCAGCCCGTCGAGCTCGCGGCCAGCGCCAGCGCGAACACGCCAGCCCAATGGCACATCGAACTCCCGCGCGTCTGCATGGGCGAGGGATACTACGGTGTTTGAGCGCTTGCCAGCTCGGCCCTGCAGCCTACACACCGAGGCGCTGATCGCGCGCGTTGCAGCGCGCGACGCGAGGGCGTATTCAGCCCGGGTGACCGAGCCCAAGCTCAAGTACAAGCGCATCATTCTCAAGCTGAGCGGCGAAGCCCTGTGCGGCAAAGAGGGTGGCTTCGGCATCGACACCACCACCCTCAAGGCGACCGCACAGGAGCTGGCAGACGTGCACAAGCTCGGCGTGCAGATAGGCGTCGTGGTCGGCGGCGGTAACATCTTTCGCGGCCTCAAGGGCGCGAGCGAAGGAATGGATCGCGCGCAGAGCGACTACATGGGCATGCTCGCCACGGTCATCAACTCGCTGGCGCTACAAGACGCGCTCGAGAAACGCGACGTGCCCGTTCGGGTGATGACGGCCATTCATATCCACAACGTGGCGGAGCCCTACATCCGGCGTCGTGCGATGCACCACATGAACGGCGGCGACATCGTGATTTTCGCCGCTGGCACGGGAAATCCCTACTTCTCGACCGACACGGCGGCGGCCCTCCGGGCGATGGAAATTCGTGGCGAAGTCTTGCTCAAATCGACGAAGGTCGAGGGGATCTACGACCGCGACCCCGCCAAACACGCCGGTGCCCAGATGTACAG